>NZ_JAFCLY010000001.1:0-491511 GCF_018130185.1 Bradyrhizobium sp. AUGA SZCCT0182
AGAGGGCGCAGGGAAGACCGGGTGCGCGCTGCACCCGCGGTCTCGCGTGCGGTTAGCACAAAACAAAATGCACACGAGCATACAGGGCAGCGGAGAACACCCGACCTTCCCTGCGCAATGGCTTTACGGCTTATGCCGTGATCTCCCCGGAGACGAGTTCTTGGTTGACTCCGTCGCTGCCGTTTCCGCTTGCGCTTCTCCAACAGCTTCACGCCTGCAACGGGCGCCAGGACCACACGGTTTTGCCGTACGCTTATCCACGCCGTCGTCTCAGCGCAAACCAGCGTCCACCGCAACCCGTCCAACGTCCGTGACGACGGCCGACGCCCTTCTGAGTAGGACGGGATGGGCAGATATATGCCCCTGATTTGTATTCTGGTAAACAGAAATATTTTTTATTCTGGGACTTGACACGAATTCCGATAATCGGAACTGATTTGCCCGTCGGGTCGTTTTGTCGCATCTCTCTCCGTCATTCCGGGGTGATGCGACAGCATCGAACCCGGAATCTCGAGATTCCGGGTTCGCGCTACGCGCGCCCCGGAATGACGAGAGAGAGCCATCACTCCCCGATCAGCGTCAGCCACTCATCTTCGGTCAGCACGGCGACCCCCAGCTCGCGCGCCTTTGTGAGCTTGGAGCCGGCATCCTCGCCGGCAACGACATAGTCCGTCTTCTTCGACACCGAGCCCGCGACCTTGGCGCCCAGACGTTCCGCCACCGCCTTGGCTTCGTCGCGGGTGAATTTGGTCAGCGACCCCGTGAACACCACGGTCTTGTCCGAGACCGGCGAGCTCTTGCGCGGCCGTTCGGCCGCCTTCACCTCGATCTCGCGCAGGAGTTCGCCGAGCGCCTTCACATTGCGCGGTTCGGCAAAGAACTCGACAACGGCTTCAGCCACGATCTCGCCGATACCGCCGATATTGTTGAGGTCCTGATAGGCCTCGGTGGTGTTCTCGTCATCCTTCGTGCCCTTGGCGGCCGCCAGCATCGCCTCGCGAAAATTATCGATCGTGTGGTAATGCCGCGCCAACAACTTGGCATTGCCCTCGCCGACGTGACGGATACCGAGCCCGTAGATCAAACGGTGCAGCTCGATGCTGCGGCGGGCGTCGATCGCGTTGAACAGGTTGCGCACCGAGGTCTCGCCATAGCCCTCGCGTTGCATCAGCTTGCTGGTGGAGCGGGCGTCACGCTTCTGCAGCGTGAAGATGTCGACCGGCGACATCACGAGGCCTTCCTCGTAGAACTCCTGGATCTGCTTGTCGCCGAGGCCGTCGATATCGAACGCAAGCCGCGAGACGAAATGCTTCAGCCGCTCTGTCGCCTGCGCCGGGCAGATCAGAGCGCCGGTGCAGCGCCGCACCGCCTCGTCTTCCTCGCGCACCGCATGGCTGCCGCACACCGGACAGGTTTCCGGAAATTTGTACGGTTTTGCGTTTTTCGGCCGCTTGTCCATGACGACGCTGACGACCTGCGGGATCACGTCGCCGGCGCGCTGAACGACGACGGTGTCGCCAATGCGCAGGTCGACGCCGTCGCGGATCGGATTGCCGTCGTTGCCGATGCCCTTGATGTAATCCTCATTGTGCAGCGTCGCGTTGGAAACGACGACACCGCCGACCGTGACCGGCTCGAGCCGCGCCACCGGCGTCAGCGCGCCGGTGCGGCCGACCTGGATGTCGATGCCGTTGAGGATCGTGGTCGCCTGCTCGGCCGCGAATTTGTGCGCAATCGCCCAGCGCGGGTTGCGCGACACGAAGCCGAGGCGATCCTGCCAGTCGAGCCGGTCGACCTTGTAGACCACGCCGTCGATGTCGTAACCGAGCGTGGCGCGCTCTTCGCCGATCTTGCCGTAGAATTTCAAGACGTCATCGACATTCTTGCAAAGCTCGGTCCGCGGATTGACGACAAAGCCGGCTTTGTCCATCCACTCCAGCATGCCGTGCTGCGTATCGGCCGGCCGCTCGCTCATCTCACCCCAGGTATAGGCAAAGAACTTCAGCGGCCGCGACGCGGTGATCGAAACATCTTTCTGGCGCAGCGAGCCCGCCGCCGAATTGCGCGGATTGGCAAACACCGTATCGTCAGCTTCCGCCTGCTTCTTGTTCAGCTCGAGAAAATCCTTCTTGAGCATGTAAACTTCGCCGCGCATTTCGCAGGCCGCCGGAATGCTGCGGCCCCTCAACGTGTGCGGAATATCCTTGATGGTGCGGACATTGGCGGTGACGTCCTCGCCGGTAAAGCCGTCGCCGCGGGTAGCTGCGCGGACCAGTTCGCCGTTCTCGTAGCGCAGCGACAGCGACAGGCCGTCGATCTTCGGTTCCGCGACCAGCGCCGGAATATGATCGGCATCGAGCTTGAGGAAGCGCCTGACGCGATCGACGAATTCGGTGACGTCCTCGTCGCTGAAGGCGTTGCCGAGCGACAGCATGGCAACGGCGTGCTGCACTTTTGCGAACCCGCGCGCCGGCGCCGCGCCGACTTTTTGCGTCGGCGAATCTGTGGTGACCAGATCGGGAAACTTTGCCTCGATCGCCTCCAGCCGTTGACGCAATGCGTCGTAAGCCGCATCCGAGACGGTCGGCGCATCCTTCTGGTAGTAGCGCTCGTTATGCGCCTCGATCTCCAGTGCCAGTCGCATCAACTCGACCTTGGCCTGGGCCTTGGTCAGCTTGGCGACGTCGGTAAGGGTCTTTGTCTTTGCTGTCTTGGCCATGACCGATCAATACGATGAAGATAGTTTGGAGAAAAGATGGGAAGGAACTCAGGCGTTCTCCGGATGCTGTGCAGCGCGTTCAAGATCGCGCGTCGCGCGACTCGGACGGTGCGCTGCTGATCCGGGGTCAACAACAACAGTCTTTTGTCGGTCCCGGCTCTGCGGGAGCAGCGCGAAGAGCGCTGCACCGCGTCCGGGACACGAGAAACGTTACGCCGTCGCCGCGCGGAGCAACCGGTCCGCCGCAGCGCGGGCTTCCGCAGTAATCTCCGCCCCTGCCAGCATGCGGGCGATTTCCTCGCGGCGGTGGTCGGCGGCGAGTGCGTTGACGCGGGTGGCGACGCGTTTGCCCTTGTCCATCGCGTCCTTGGAAATCAGGAGATGATGGTTGGCGCGGGCGGCGACCTGCGGCGCGTGCGTCACCGCCATGACCTGGACCTTGCCGGCAAGCCGCGCCAGCCGGGCGCCGATCGCATCCGCCACCGCGCCGCCGACGCCGGTATCGATTTCGTCGAACACCAGCGTGGGCGCCGAGCCGCGGTCGGACAGCACCACCTTGAGCGCCAGCAAGAAGCGCGACAGCTCGCCGCCGGAGGCGACCTTCATCATCGGCCCCGGCTTGGTGCCGGGATTGGTCTGGACCCAGAACTCGACGCGATCGATGCCCTGCGGGCCCGGCGATGCGGCGTCGGTCTCGACCTGCACCATGAATTTTGCGCGCTCGAGCTTCAGCGGCGCCAGTTCGGCGTTGACGGCCTTGTTGAGCTTTTCCGAAGCTTTGGTGCGGGCGGCGGAGAGTTTGGTTGCTGCGGCAGCATAGCGCTTGTCGGCTTCATCAGCGGCGGATTCCAGCTTCTTCAATTGGTCCGCGCCGGCATCGATCAGCGCGACGTCGGAGGCGTATTTCGCGGCCAGCGCCGCCAGCCCCTCGACCGGCGTCGAATATTTGCGCGAGGCGGCGCGCAGCGCAAACAGCCGCTCCTCGATCCGCTCCAGCTCGGCCGGATCGAAATCGGCGGCAATCAGCGCGGCGCTCAGATGCTGATCGGCCTCCTCCAGCGCGTTGATCGCGATATCGATCGCCTTCACCGCGGGCTCGACCAGCGCGGGCGAATTGGCGGCGCGGCGTTCCAGCCGCCGCACCGCGGCCGCCAGCGCCGGCACCGGCGAATGGTTGCCGCCGACGGCCTCCTGCGCCTCGCGCAGATCGCTGGCGATCTTTTCGCCCTGCATCATCGTGGTGCGGCGTTCGGCGAGCAGGGTCTCCTCGCCTTCCCTGGGCCGCAGCGCTTTCAATTCGTCGGAGGCGTGGCGGAGGTAGTCGGCTTCACGGGCGGCGCGCTCCATGCCGGCGCGGTGGGCGTCGAGCGCGGCGTTGGCGGTGCGCCGGATATCCCACAGCGTTTCCAGCGCAGCCACGTCTTTTTCCAGCCCGGCGAAGGCGTCTAGCAGTTGCCGGTGGGTCGAGGCATCGACCAGCGCACGCTCGTCGTGCTGGCCGTGGATCTCGACCAGCGCAGCACCGACGGCCTTGAGCGTCTGCACGCTGATCGACTGATCGTTGACGAAGGCGCGGGTGCGGCCGTCGGCAAGCTGCACGCGGCGCAGGATCATTTCACCGGTATCGTCGAGGCCGTTTTCGGAAAGGATCTTTGCGGCCGGATGGCCCTTGGGCACGTCGAAGGTGGCGGTGACCTGTCCCTGCTCCACGCCATGGCGGACCAGCCCGGCGTCGCCGCGGCCGCCGAGCGCCAGCGCGAAGGCATCGAGCAGGATGGATTTGCCCGCGCCGGTCTCCCCGGTCAGCACCGCGAGGCCACGGGAAAACTCGATATCGAGCCGTTCGATCAGGACGATGTCACGGATCGACAGACGGGCCAGCATGCGAACTAAATTCCTAGCCGAGACCCATCTTCTTGAAGGCCCTGGAAATATAGGAACCCTGATTCTCGCTCGGCTCGAGACCGCCGGACTTTACTAGATTATAGGCGTCCTTGTACCAGCGACTGTCAGGAAAATTGTGCCCAAGGACGGCGGCGGCGGTTTGCGCTTCGCCGACGATGCCGATCGCAATATAGCCCTCGGTGAGGCGGAACAGCGCCTCCTCGACATGGCGCGTGGTCTGGTAGCGGGTGACCACGGTCTTGAAGCGGTTGATCGCCGCGGTGTAGTCGCGCTTTTTCATGTAATAGCGGCCGACATCCATTTCCTTGCCGGCAAGCTGGTCACGCCCGCCTTCGAGCTTGGCCTTGGCGCTGGTGGCGTATTCCGAGGTCGGATATTTGCGAATCACCTCTTCGAGCGCGGCGATCGCCTTTTCGGTGCGCCCCTGATCGCGCGAAATATCGGGGATCTGGTCATAATGGGAAGCCGCGATCAGATATTGCGCGTAGGCGGCGTCGGGGCTGCCCGGATGCAGCGTGACGTAACGGGTCGCCGCGCCAATGCAGCCATCATAGTCGCCGGCTGAGTAGAACGAGTACGCCGACATCAGCAGCGATTTGCGCGCATAGTCGGAATAAGGATGCTGCCGGTCGACCTCTTCGAATTTCTTCGTCGCCGCCTTCGCATCCTTGCGCTGGTTCATCAGGTACAAGCCCTCATTGTAGAGCTTGTCCGCGGGCTCCTCGATGAAGGTGTCGTCCTTGGCGGTGAACTTGTCCCACAGCGAACCGGTGCCGCATCCGCTCAAGGGGACGGCCAGCGCGATCAGGCCCGCCGCCAGCCGGAGCGACCGGCCGACCCGATAAAGGCCGGATGATTTGCATGGTTCGAGCGTCATACGCTGTGCCGACATGAAATGTGAGACCTGACGCCTTTTACGCAGTTGTAGCTACGCAGTTGGTAGCGGTGCGGTTGGTGAGCCCGTCCATCCATGAACCGCGGTCATGAACGCAATATTCCCCAAGCCCAATATTCCCCGGCCCCATATTCCCAAGCGCTCAGTATTCGTGGCGCCCTGTCTTGCAACCGCGGGCCTATCTAGCCGAAAAATGGTCCTTAACCAACCGAATACGCAGGCATTTCGCCCGGATTAAGGCGGCAAGACACCATCGTTACTAATTGTGGTTACTACGGAAATTGGAATGGGCGGCCGGAAAGCCGGCTTCAGGACATTTCGAAATCGAAAGTCAGGACACGTCCGGGCCATAGGCCGGGGCAACCATACCGCCGACCATTCCGGCGCCGGCTTCGACGCGGGGGCGGCGTGCCGGTTCGGCCTCGACCACCCGCCAGGCGCTGCGATCGGCCATCAGGGCCGTCAGCACCGCGTGGTTTAGCTTGTGGCCGCCACGCGACGACCGGTAGGCGCCGAGCAGCGGCAGGCCGGCCAGCGCGAGATCACCGATCACGTCCAGCACCTTGTGGCGGGCGCATTCGTCGCTGTAGCGCAGGCCTTCGGTGTTGAGCAGACGGGTCTCGTCGAACACCACCGAATTCTCAAAGGACGCGCCGAGCGCGAAACCGGCGCTCCAGAGCCGCGCCACGTCATTCATGCAGCCGAAGGTCCGGGCGCGGGAAATCTCGCGGCGGAAGCTTTCGGGGCTCAGATCGAGCGAATAGCTCTGGCGGCCGATCACCGGATTCGCGAAGTCGATCTCGACCTCGGCGCGGAAACCGTTGGCATAAGGGCGCAGTTCGCCAAAGGAATCACCGAGCGAGACCTGCACCGGCTTCAGCACCTGGATGAAGCGGCGCGCGGCGGACTGGGTCACGATGCCTGCCTGATCGATGGCGGCAACGAAGGCAGCCGCGCTGCCGTCCATGATCGGAACTTCCGGGCCATCGACTTCGATGGTGGCGTTATCGACACCCATGCCCCGCAGCGCAGCAAGCACGTGCTCGGCGGTGGAAACGAGCGGGCCCTGGCGGTCGCCCAGTACGGTCGCAAAGTCGGTGGCAATCACAGAATCAGCGATGGCGGGAACTTCACGGTCGGCATCGTCCAGACCGGTGCGGACAAAAATAAAACCTGCGTCGACAGGCGCAGGTCCGATAGTCAGATTAACGGGTAAACCAGAATGTACGCCGACACCCGTCACGGTGGCTTGCGACCGAAGCGTTGTCTGACGGCTGAACTTCATTCGATAATCGCCCACTACCCGACTTATACCTTTAGACAGAAAAGGTCCGCTTTCGCGTCGAATCTGCTTCCGGTATCCCCAAGTCACGGCAGACCATAGTCACTGCCCTCAAGCGCACAACTCACGCTTTTTTACCGATTGTTACCCTATCTCTGCCGCATTCGCGCCAAGGCTTAACCAAATTCCGGCGCGGTCCGGCCTCGTCCCAGCCGCCGCATCAGATCACGGAACTCATAATTAATCATTTAATATCAGTGACTTGATTACGAAGCTGTGAAGCCTCTCGTGCCCAAGAAAAAGGCCCCGACTGAAACCGCCGGGGCCTTTTGGGTTGCCTGAATTGTAACAAAACCTCAGTTGGACTGCCGCCGGAGGAAGGCCGGGATATCAAGATGGTCGTCGCCCTGTGGCTGCGCGGCAACAGGTGCGGGGCGGCCATGGACATCCAGACCCTGCGGCGCCGGACGGCGGGCATACTCCGATACCGGCTCGTTGCCCATCTGCTGGGCGACGGAACGCTGCGGTTTGCGCTCGGGGAGCGGCGGCAGCGGCGCCATCGCCGGACCGGAAGCGCGGGCCGCGATCGGCGGCTCGCTCTCTTCGTCGCGGCGGCCGAGGCCGACATTGGCCAGGCGCTGCAGCAGCGACAGCCGGGCCTTCTGCGGATGCTCTTCTTCCTGCTCGCCGCGAGCCTGCCGGATCTCGGCCTGGGCCGTCATCGGAAGGTCCTCGAACTTCGGCATCCGCGGGCTGCGGGCGGGCGGACGTTCGGCCGCCTGCGGGATGAAGGTCTCCGGCAACGCTGCCTGCGGTTCCGGCTCGGCGCGGGCTGCCTCGTTGTGATCCGGGAACAGCGTGGGCTTCTGGGCAATCGGGCGAACCGTGACGTCGCCATAGGAACCGGGCTGCAACGGCGCCTGGGCTTGCGGCACTTCCGGAGCGACCGCCGCGGCAATGGCGGCGAGCGCGGCACGCTCGACGCTGCTGGACGCGCGTTGCTGCGGGGCGGCGGCGGGAACCGGGGGCGGCGAGGCCTGCTGCACGGGCGCCTCGAGCTTCTGGGCGCGGTCGGCAAGGCGCTGGTTGTCAGCACGCAGCCGTGCGGTCAGATCGGCCAGACGGGTGTCCGGCGTCGAGGCGGGCGCGTTGGTCACGACAGCGGCAGGCGCTGCCGCGTTGCGCGCGATCAGCGCCTGTTCGATGCCGGTGGCCACGACGGAGACGCGGATCACGCCGTCGAGGTTTTCGTCGAAGGTCGCGCCGACGATGATGTTGGCGTCCTGGTCGACTTCCTCGCGGATGCGGGTTGCGGCTTCGTCGACTTCGAACAGGGTCAGGTCCTTGCCGCCGGTGATCGAGATCAACAGGCCGCGCGCCCCCTTCATCGAGCTATCGTCGATCAGCGGGTTGGCGATCGCGGCTTCGGCCGCGGTCAGCGCGCGCTTCTCGCCGGTGGCTTCGCCGGTGCCCATCATCGCCTTGCCCATCTCACGCATCACGGCGCGGACGTCGGCGAAGTCGAGGTTGATGAGGCCTTCCTTGACCATCAGGTCGGTGATGCAGGCGACGCCCGAGTAGAGCACCTGGTCGGCCATCGCAAAGGCGTCGGCGAAGGTGGTCTTTTCGTTGGCGACCCGGAACAGGTTCTGGTTCGGGATGATCAGGAGCGTGTCGACCACCTTGTGCAGTTCGGCAATGCCTGATTCGGCGGTGCGCATGCGGCGCTGGCCTTCGAAGTGGAACGGCTTTGTCACCACGCCGACGGTGAGGATGCCCATCTCGCGCGCGGTCTTGGCGATCACGGGGGCTGCACCGGTGCCGGTGCCGCCGCCCATGCCGGCGGTGACGAACACCATGTTGGCGCCGGTGAGATGATCGCGGAGCTCGTCGATGACCTCCTGGGCCGCGGCCGCACCGACATCGGGCTGCGATCCGGCACCTAAGCCCTGGGTCACTTGCGTGCCCATCTGCACGATGCGCTGAGCCTTGGACATGGTCAGCGCCTGCGCGTCGGTATTGGCGACGACGAAATCGACGCCCTGCAACCCGGCAGTGATCATGTTGTTGACGGCATTGCCGCCTGCTCCACCGACGCCGAAGACGGTGATCCGCGGTTTCAGCTCGCTGATGTCAGGGGGTGTCAGATTGAGTGCCATGGTTGCCTCTCGATTAATACGCGCGCGTTGGTTCGCCCCGGCCGACGGCCGCAGGAGTGGGTGCAGGAGTTGGTGCAGGAGTTTGTGAATGTCGTTTGGTATGAAAACCGGTCATCAGAAGCCCTCTCGCAGCCATCGTCCGACCCTTCCGAAATAGCCGTCAGTCCCTGTCCTGAGCTGCCGCGTATGCCGCGGTTCGACGTGTTCAAGGTGTGCGTATTGCGGATAGACCAGAAGGCCCGCAGGCACCGCGAACGAAGCGCTCTTGGCCTCATTGGGCAGCCGGCCGAAGCCGAGCGGACGGCCGATCCGGACCGGCCGGTTGAGAATGCGGGTGGCAAGCTCGACGGTGCCGGTGAGCTGGGACGCGCCGCCGCTCAGGACAACCCGCGCCCGCGGCTCTGCCGCAAAGGGGGAATCCGCGAGCCGGTCCCGGACCATTTCAAAGATCTCCTCGGCGCGATGCCGGACGATGTTCGCGATCGTGGCGCGCGAGACGATCTGCGGCGCATCGCGCGCGTCATCGCCTGCGGTGGGTACGGACATCAACTCGCGCGCGTCTGACCCGCCGGTCAGCACGGTGCCGTATAAGGTCTTGATTCGCTCGGCATCCGCAATGCATGCGCCGACGCCGCGTGCAAGATCCATCGTCATGTGTTGCCCGCCGACCGCAAACCCCGAGGCGTGCACGAAGCGTCCGGCCGAATAGGTCGCGATCGTGGTCGATCCCGCGCCCATCTCGACCACGGCGGCGCCGATGTCGGCTTCGTCGTCGGTGAGGACCGAAAGGCCGGCCACATAAGGACTTGCGGCCATGGCCTCGACGTTGAGGTGGCAGCGCTCGACCACCAGCATCAGGTTCTTGGCCACCGTCGCATCCGCCGTCACGACGTTCATGTCGACGCCGAACTGCCGCGCCACCATGCCGCGGGGATCGCGGATGCCCTTGACGCCATCCAGCGTGTAGCCGACCGGCAGCGCATGCAGCACAGTGCGGCCTTCGCCGGTGGCGTGGCGCATGCCGGTGGACGTCACGCGGGTGACATCTTCCGAGGTGACCGAGCCGCCTCTGATATCGGCGGCGGCTTCGACCAGCTGGCCCTGCAGCCGGCCGCCGGAGACCGACAGCAAGACGGATTCGACGCGGACCTTGGCCATGCGTTCGGCCAGCGCCACCGCCTGGCGCACGGCCTGTTCGCATTCGGCAAGATCGACCACGGCGCCGGCCTTGACGCCGCGCGACTGGATCTGGCTGTAACCGATCAGCTCGACCGCGTGGCTGCGGCCGCGCAGTGCCTCGTTCGGCGGCGACGGCTTCAGCCGCGCGATCATGCAGGCGATCTTGCTGGTGCCGATGTCGAGCGAGGCCACCAGCGCGGTGCGCTTCTGCGCCATCGGCCGCGTCTTCGGGGTCTGGTTGCGATCGAGGCCGGTCATGCTGCGTCACCGGCTTTTTTCTTGGTCTTCTTGTCCTTGAACAGTTCCTCGCGGGCCTTCGCCGCGTCTTCGGACAACAGCACCGTCAGCCGGTCCGGCAGGCGCATGTCGACCACGACGATGTCGCGGGAGAACAGCCTGTCCTCCTTGTCGAGCTTGCTCAGCAGCGCCAGCGCATTGCCGACATCGTGTTCCGGCAGGCGGATATCGAGACCGTCCTTGAGGCGCAGGTTCCAGCGCCGTTCGCCGACATAGATCGCAGCCTTGGTCACGCTGCGGACCTGCGGATAGCGATCCAGCAGCGTCAGGAAGTCCCGCGCCTTGTCGGCGGCGCCCTTGCCCACCACCAGCGGCAACGAGATGAAGCGCCGCGACATATAGGGTTCGAGCACCGCGCCATCCTCGGCGATGACGGACAGCCGGCCGTCCTGCTGCCACAGCGCGAACGCGGTACGCTCGACGATGTCGATCTGCAACCGGCCGGGATAAAGCTTCAGGATCGCGGCGTCCGATATCCAGGGATTGGTCTTGAGCTTGTCGCGCACGGTGGCGGCATCGAGGAACAGCAGCGATGAGCGGCCGTTGACGCCGCCGATCGCGAGCACTTCATCCTGGCTCAACTGCTTGCGGCCGTTGATGGCCACCTCGGTGATGCGGAAACCGGCCGAATTCGCCAGCGCGTTGCGGGTATCGCTGAGCGCACCGACGAACTCGTCGACATGGCCGCCCTTGACGACACCGAGCAAGGCGCTGCCGAGCAGCATCAGCACGGTCAGGGCGACGCCGGCACGATTGGGGAGGTAACGTTCGAGCCACAGGATCAGGCGATGCGGCGGCTCGCGGTCGATTACCCGCTTCGCCCGCACGCGGGCGCGCAGGCCCAGCCGCTCGCGCAACAGCACGACCGCTCCGATAGCGGCGGCTTTCAGGTCAGCTTGGGGCCCCAGCGATCGCAGCGATCGAGCGAGGCGTCCTGCACCATCCATTGCACGAGCTCGTCAAAAAGTTGTTCCCGCAAAAAGGCTTGCGGGCTCTGGCGCACGTGATGTCTCGGTGATGCCGGGTTGGGCTCAAGACCTCGGTTGTGAGGAGGCCATTTTTCCCTCGATGCGATCGTCGAAGCGGAAATCCGCAACAGCTTACGCCCCGGCAGCCAAGCGCCACATGCGCCGCCAGCGTTAACCTTCGGACTTCCTGGTAAACAAAGGGTAAATCTGACCGGTCAGCGGCGTGTTTTGAGCAGCCTTGTGAGTAGTTTGCCGGGCATTGGTTAGGATTTTAGTAATATTTCATCTGGGCCGGGTGGGTTCCCTCACCTGACGCATTAACTCGGCGAATCACCCCCGCCTGTCGACACGCTTTTCGGCCAGTACGATCTGGTCGCGCAGGAAATCGGAAAAATCGATTCCCTGGGCCTTCAGCGCCTTCGGATAGAGCGAGGCGGCGGTCAGCCCCGGCAAGGTGTTGGTCTCGAGATAGACCAGCCCCTTGGCCGAGACGATGAAATCGCTCCGCGAATAGCCGCTGCATGACAGTGCCCGGTGCGCCCGGTGCGCCTGATCCATCAGGGCAGCGGTGATCTCGGGCGAAAACCGGCCAGGGCAGATCTCCTGGGTCGATTTGAGCAGGTATTTTGCCGTGTAGTCGAACGCGCCCTCGCCCGGGATGATTTCGACCGGCGGCAGCGCCATGATGGTGCCGTCGGATCGCTCCAACACGCCACAGGTGGCTTCGGTGCCGGAAACGAATGCCTCGATCAGATAGTCCTCTGTCTTGGCGGCGTTGCGGACCGCGACGAGGTCCTGCTTGGCGTTGACGAAGATCAGGCCGTAGCTCGATCCGTCCCGCGCCGGTTTCGCAATCAGCTTGCCGTATTCGGCGAACGCGGCATCGATATCATCAAGCGCGATGCCTACCGGCGTCTCCACGCCCGCAATCGCCGCAAAGCGCTTGGCCGCGGTCTTGTCGAAGGCCAGATTTGAGGACGCCGAGCCGGACCCGGTGAAGGGAATGCCGCGCAGCTCGCACATCGCCTGCAGTTCGCCGTTCTCCGCCCGGCCGCCGTGCAGGCCGAGCACCAGCACGCGATCTTCGGCTTTCGCTTTATCGAGCGCCGCTTCAAATGCGATGCCGCGATTGCCGGGGTCGAACTCGTCCTCGAACGGACGCTGGTGATTGAGCAGGGTTTCCGACTTCACGTCGTGCACGGTGTCGGCGACGTGCCAGAACCACAGATCCGCCTCCGGCAAGGCACGATGCAGCGCCTGCGCGCTCGCCACTGAAACCAGCCGCTCCTTGTTGGTGCCGCCGAAGAGAATGGTAATCCGCATCAGCCTTGCTTTCTCGCTGCTTCGTCATTCCGGGATGCTCCGAAGGAGCAGACCCGAAATCTCTCTTGCCTATATCATTTCGAGATTCCGGGTTCGCGCTTCGCGCGCCCCGGAATGACGACTATGTTGGAATTCCGATCCGCTTGATTTCCCAGTGTAACTCGATTCCGGAGTTTTCCTTAACCCGCGCACGCACCGTTTCACCCAGCGTTTCAATGTCATGCCCGGTCGCGTTGCCAGTATTGATCAGGAAGTTGCAGTGCATTTCCGACACCTGGGCGCCGCCGACGCGCAGGCCGCGGCAGCCGGCGGCGTCGATCAGCTTCCAGGCGCTGTTGCCGGGCGGGTTCTTGAAGGTCGACCCGCCGGTCTTTTCGCGGATAGGCTGCGCGGTCTCGCGATGGTTCTGCACTTCCTCCATCCGCGCCCGGATGGTTTCGGGCGCCGCAATGGCGCCGCGGAAACGCGCGGAGGTGAAGATGATGGAAGGATCAACGCCGCTGTTGCGATAGACGAACTTCATGTCGGCATTGCTGAAGACATGTTTCGTGCCGTCGCGGCCGACGCCGGTGGCCTCGATCAGGACGTCCTTGGTCTCGCTGCCATTGGCGCCGGCATTCATGCGCAGCGCGCCGCCGATCGTGCCGGGAATGCCGAACAAGAATTCCATGCCGCCGATAGTGGCGGATGCCGCGGTTTCCGCCACCCGCTTGTCGAGCGCGGCCGTGCCTGCGATCACGACGTCGCCATCGGCCCGGGTCTCGCCGAACGCACGCGGCGACAAGCGGATCACGACGCCGGGAATGCCGCCATCGCGCACGATCAGATTGGAGCCGACGCCGACGACATAGGCCGGCAATTCGTTCGGCAGTTTTTTCAGGAAGTACGCGAGATCATCTTCATCCGACGGCGTGAACAGCACCTGCGCCGGACCGCCGACGCGAAACCAGGTCAGCTCCGCCAGCGACTGGTTCGCCAGCAGCCGCCCGCGCAGGTCGGGCATCGCGGTTTTGAGATCGGGGGTGATGTCGGGGAAGGTCACGAAAGCTCTCTCAACTCGTCATGGCCGGGCATAGCCGTTCGAAGAACGGCGTCGCTTCCGCTCGCCTGTGCCCGGCCATCCACGTCTTGCAGACTACCCGCATGGCAGGCGGCTATGTTTACATTCTGACCAATCGTCCGAATGGTATCCTCTATGTCGGCGTGACAAGCGATCTTGTCCGCCGAATATTCGAGCATCGCTCGGGATTCGTCGACGGCTTTACCAAGCGATACGGCTTGAAGCGGCTGGTCTATTTCGAGCAATTTGACGACATCCGAGATGCCATCCAGCGCGAACACAACATCAAGCATTGGTCGCGTGCCTGGAAAGTTCGGACGATCGTCGCGGCAAATCCAGATTGGGACGACCTCTATCCGACGATCACGCAGTAAAGACGTGGATGGCCGGGACAAGCCCGGCCATGACGGCTCTAAAGTCATCTGGCCCATCACCCCAGCGCCTTCAATTCGCCGGGCAGCGCGTAGGCCCATTGCGTGATGTTGCCGGCGCCGAGGCAGACCACGTAATCGCCATTGTCCGCGATGCCGCTGATCACCTTGGCCAGTTCGGAAGAATTTTGCAGCGGAATCACCTCGCGATGGCCGTGCGCGCGCAGGCCGAGCACGAAATGGTCGCGATCGATTCCCTCGATCGGCGCCTCGCCGGCCGGATAGACTTCGGCGACGACGACCGCATCGGCGTCGTTGAAGCAGGTACAAAACTCCTCGAACAGCGATTGCAGCCGGGTGAAGCGATGCGGCTGCACCACGGCGACGATCTTGCCGTTGGTGGATTCGCGCGCCGCCTTCAGCACCGCTGCGATCTCGACCGGGTGATGGCCGTAATCGTCGATGATGGTGACGCCGTTCCATTCGCCGGTCTTGGTAAAGCGCCGCTTGACGCCGCCAAAACCCGCCATCGCCTTGCGGATCACCTCGTCGGAAATGCCGAGTTCATGCGCCACCGCGATCGCCGCCGTCGCATTCGATGCGTTGTGGCGTCCCGGCATCGGCAGCATGATGTCGGGTATCTCGTGCGTCGCGCCGGTCTTGCGGTTGCGGAACACGACCTTGAATTTCGAGCCGCCGCCCATCGGCGTAAGGTCAAACAGCCGCACATCGGCCTGCGGGTTCTCGCCATAGGTGATGATGCGGCGATCCTCGATCTTGCCGACGAGGGTCTGCACCACAGGATGATCGGTGCACATCACGGCAAAGCCGTAGAACGGCACGTTCTCGACGAAATTGCGGAATGCATCCTGGATCGCCTCGAAAGTGTTGAAGTGATCGAGATGCTCGGGATCGATGTTGGTGACGATCACGACATCGGACGGCAGCTTCAGGAACGTGCCGTCGCTCTCGTCGGCCTCCACCACCATCCAGTCGCCCGCGCCCAATCGCGCGTTGGAGCCATAGGCATTGATGATGCCGCCATTGATCACGGTCGGATCGAGGTCGCCGGCGTCGAGCAGCGTTGCGACCATCGTCGTCGTCGTGGTCTTGCCATGGGTGCCGGCGATCGCGACGCAGCTTTTCAGCCGCATCAGTTCGGCCAGCATTTCGGCGCGGCGCACCACGGGAATGCGCTGGGCGCGCGCCGCCATCAATTCGGGATTGTCGCGCTTGATCGCGGTCGAGACCACCACCACGTCGGCGCCGTCGACATTCTCGGCCTTGTGGCCGACCGAGACTGATATGCCCTTGTCGCGCAGCCGCGTGACGTTGCCGCTTTCAGAGGCGTCCGAACCCTGCACGGTATAGCCGAGATTGCACAAAACCTCGGCGATGCCGCTCATGCCAATGCCGCCGATTCCGACGAAGTGGATGGGTCCGATCTCGCGCGGCAGTCTCATGCGTCAATCCTTGGCTGTCATCGCCCGCCAACGGGTCGGCCGAATGGCCGCCCGATGACAGGCTCCAGCGGGCGATCCAGTACTCCGCGCCGCCAGTGTGTCCAATCAGCGGCGCGATGTACTGGATGCCCCGCTTTCGCGGGGCATGACAAGAGCTTTTTCCGCCTAGATTCCGGCAACTTTCTGCACCAGATCGGCCAGCCGCTCGGCAGCGTCCAGCCTGCCCACAGTGCGGGAGGCGGCGGCCATCTCGGTAAGCTTCGCCGGCTCGGCGGCGAATGCGGAAATTTCGGAAGCCAGGCGGTCCGGCGTGAACTCCGCCTGCGCGATGCGCAGCGCGCCGCCGACCTTGGCCAGCACGCCGGCATTGGCGAACTGGTCCTGATCGATCGCGCCGGGCAGCGGCACCAGGATCGAGGGCCGGCCGATCGCGGCGAGCTCGGCCACCGTGCCGGCGCCGGAGCGCGAGACCACCAGATGGCTGGAGGCCAGCCGCGCCGGCAAATCCGTGAAGAACGGCGCCAGCTCGGCGTTGATCTTGAGCCGGTCATAGATCGCGCGCACCCGCGCCATGTCTTCTTCCCGCACCTGTTGCGTCAGGATCAGCCGGCTCCACAGCACCGGCTCCAGCCGTTCGATCGCCGGTGGCACGATGTCGCTCATCACGCGCGCGCCCTGGCTGCCGCCGACCACCAGCAGGCGAAGCGGTCCGTTCGCCTCCGGCGAAGCAAAGGGTATAGCGGCGGCGGCCAGGATCGCCGGACGCATCGGCGTGCCCACCGTCGTTGCCTTGCTTGCCAGCGCCGGATCGCGGTCGAGCACGCCCGGCAGCGAGGTCGCGATCGCGTTGACGCGGCTTGAGAGAAACCGGTTGGCGCGGCCGAGCACCGCGTTGGCGTCGTGAATGAGGCTGGGCACGCCGAGCCATCTGGCCGCCATCAGCGGCGGCAGCGTCGGATAGCCGCCGAAGCCGATCACGGCTGATGGCTTCAGCCGCCGCACCAGGTTCAGCGCTATGAGGCCGCCGTAGCCGAGCATGACAGCGGTGCGCGCCAGCGAGATCGGATTGCGGCCACGCACAGTCTCACTCGGCACCACGTCGATATTGTCATTGGCCCTGGAGAACAAGCCGCTGTAGCGCAGCGCGCGGGCGTCGGTCGCGAGCCGCACGCGAAAACCGCGTTTGATCAGCTCGACGCCGAGCGCTTCGGCCGGAAACAAATGGCCGCCGGTGCCGCCGGCCGCGAGTAAAATCAGGCGTGCGTTTTTTTCCATGGGAGGTCTTTTATAGACAACAAGCCGTCATTGCGAGCGGCGACGAATGCGGTTCTCTTGCCCCGGGCGCAGCGCAGCGCGCCGCCTTTCGCGGCGTGGTGCGCTGCTGAACCGGGGCCCATTGGCGCGACATCCTGGGGGATCTGCGCTTCGCTTGTCCGGGACACGAGCGCCTAGGCGTAACTCCGCACCGAGTTGGCATTGTTCTGCGACTCGATCTCGGTGCGCGGCCGCTGCCGCGTCAGCGCCAGCATCATGCCGACGCCGTAAGCCAGCGAGAGGAACGAGGAGCCGCCATAGGAGATGAACGGCAGGGTCATGCCCTTGGCGGGGATCAGCTGCAAATTGACCGCCATGTTGATGGCGGCCTGCACGCCGAACAGGATGGCGAGGCCGGAAGCGGCAAACCGGGAGAACATGTCCTCGCTGGCATAGGCGCGCAGCAATGTGCGGATCACGACAAAGGCGAACAATGCCACCAGCGCCAGGCACAGAATGATGCCGAACTCTTCCGCCGCCACCGCGAACACGAAGTCGGTGTGGCTGTCCGGCAGGCTGCGCTTGGCGATGCCTTCGCCGGGCCCGAGCCCGAACCAGCCGCCGTTCCAGAATGCATCCATCGCCATGTCGAGCTGGAACGTATCGCCCGAGCCGGGATTCATGAAGCGTTTGATGCGGTGCGCGACGTGCGGCACCAACAGATACGCGCCGAACAATCCGGCTGCGGCGGCGCCGGCAAGACCGGCCACCCAGATCATCCGCATGCCCGCGATGAAGAACAGCGCGCCCCACACCATCAGGATCAGCATGGTCTGGCCGAAATCCGGCTCCATCACCAAGAGCGACACCAGCATCAACAACAGCACCATCGCCATCGAGGTCGCCGGCATCTCCGGACGCTTGGTCGATTCCGCAAACAGCCACGCAGCGATCACGACGAAAGCGGGCTTGGCGGATTCCGAGGCCTGGATGTTGACGCCGAGCAGCGTGATCCAGCGCCGCGAACCCTTGACCTCGGCGCCGAACACCAGCGTCGCCACGATCAGCACGATCGAGACCGCAAATACCAAGAGCGCCCCGCGGCGGATGTGTTTCGGGGACATGAAGGATACCCCGATCAGCACGATGAAGGACGGCAGCAGGAACATCACGTGCCGGTTGAAGAAGTGGAAGGGATCGAGCCCGATCCTTGTCGCCACCGGCGGGCTCGCCGCCAGCGACAGGATGACGCCGCCCACGACCAGCGCGATAATCGCCGCGAGCAGCAGTCTATCCACGGTCCACCACCATTCCGAGAACGGGGTGCGTTGGTCACGGGCGAGCATGGGCGTCCCCAAATGGCAGAGGTAACGTCCATTGGTGGCGGAGGATGGTTTCCAAGGGGTTAATAGGGTCCGTCAAATTTTCGGTTTCAAGATTTGCGCCCGCGGCTATAGGGTGGGCCCCAAAATCAAAGGGGAAACCATGCAGTCGCTCACCTGTCTCGTCGCAGCATCGCTGCTCGTCGCATCGCTTCAGGGCGCATCCGCCAAGGACGAGAACTGGGTGGTTTCCTGGACGGGTTCGGTCCAGGGCCCCTATCCCGTCGGTAACCCCTCCGCCCAGCCCGACCAGAAATTCGCCTTCCCCGATCCTGCGGCGGGCGCGCGGGACCAGACCTTTCGCCTGATCGTGCGGCCCGATTTGTGGGGCCGCCAGGCGCGCCTCCGTTTCAGCAACGCCTTCGGCACCAAGCCCGTGACGTTCGACGGCGTTTGTGCCGGCCTGCAATTGGGCAGTGCGGCGCTGCTCCGCGGCTCCAATCGCCTGGTGACGTTTGGCGGCAAGATGTCCATCACCGTCCCACCCGGCACCTCGGTCTGGAGCGACGCGGTCACGCTGCCGTTCGCAGGGCAGCCCGACAACCTCGCCGGCCGCAAGCTCGCGGTGAGCTTTCACATCGCCGGTGAGAGCGGTCCGATGACCTGGCACGCCAAGGCGCTGACGACCTCTTACGTCACCGCGCCCGGCGCCGGATCCAAAGGCACCTTGGAGGACGAGGCGGCCTTCCCCTACACGACCGCATCCTGGTTTTTCCTCGATGCGATCGAGATGACCGCGCCCACGGATGCGTTCGCCATCATGGCGTTCGGCGATTCCATTACCGACGGCACCGCGTCCACCATGAACGGCGACGACCGCTGGCCCAACGTGCTCTCGCGCCGCCTCAAGGCAATCCATGGCAACAAGGTCGCGGTGGTGAATGGCGGCATCGGCGGCAACCAGATCGCCGGACCTGCCGAGTACGGCGCAAGCAAACCATTCGCCGGCGGCCCCGCCTCGGGCCAGCGGCTCGACCGCGACGTGCTGACGCTCTCCGGCATCTCCAGCCTGATCTGGCTGGAAGGCATCAACGACTTCAGCAAGAACGGCAACGCCGAAAGCGACAAGGTCATCGCGGCGATGAAGGAAGGCGTCGCCCGGCTGCGCGCGAAATGGCCGAATGTCCGCGTGATCGGCGCCACCGTGACCACGGCATTGGGAAGTTCCAGCGCGGCGCATGGTTTCGCCGAACAGGACACCAAGCGAAAGGCGCTGAACGACTTCATCCGTGCATCAGGCACATTCGACGGCGTGATCGATTTCGACAAGGCGACGCTCGATCCGCAATCGGGTGGCCTCAAGCCGGAGTTCGTGCCCGACAGCACGACGGGAGGCGCCGGCGACAAGCTGCATCCCAATCGCACGGGTTATCTGGCGATGGGCCAGGCGATCGACCTCGATCTGTTCAAGCCAGCGCGAACCGGTCGAAGTGCGAAGAAGCAATAGCGCAGTGAGGTTAGGAGACTCTCTCCTCGTCATGCCCGGGCTCGTCCCGGGCATCCACGTCTTTGGCACCTCCGGCAAGAAAGCAAGACGTGGATGGCCGGGACAAGCCCGGCCATGACGACACATCCGTCACACCACCGGCTTCACACCCGGCATCGCCGTGACGAGATCGCGAAACTTCGCGCCGCGGATTTCGAAGTTGCGGTACTGGTCGAATGAGGCGCAGGCCGGCGACAGCAGGACTACGGGGTCAGTGAGGCCTGAGGCTTCGGCGTCGCGCGCGGCGCTGGCGACGGCAACATCGAGCGTCTGCGAAATCTCGTGCGGCACGCGGGTCCCGAGCGTGCCGGAAAACTCCTGCGCCGCCTCGCCGATCAAATAGGCTTTGCGGATGCGCTGGAAATATTCGGTGAGGCTGGTAATGCCGCCGAGTTTCGGCTTGCCGCCGGCGATCCAGAAGATGTCGCCAAAGGACGACAGCGCATGCGCCGCCGCGTCCGCATTGGTGCCCTTGGAATCGTTGACGAACAGCACATTGCCGCGGCGACCGACCTGCTCCATGCGGTGGGCGAGCCCGGGAAAGCTGCGCAGGCCGTTCTGCAGGATGTCGGTCGAGATCCCCATCGCCAGCGCGCAGGCCGCGGCGCACGCCGCATTCTGGGCGTTGTGCAGGCCGCGCAATGAACCGATGCCGCCGAGCTTTGCGATTTCGCTCCGCGCGCCGCCGGAAGCACGAACGATGGTTTCGCGCTCGACATAGACGCCGTCGGGCAGCGGGTTTTTCACGGAGATGCGCACCACGCGCTTGCCGGCCTGATCGAGCCGGTCGGCAATGTTGCGGCACCAGCCGTCGTCGACGCCGACGATGGAGCTGCCCTGCGGCTGCACGCCGGCAACCAGCCGCGCCTTCACCGCCGCGTAGTGCTCCAGCGTGCCGTGGCGATCGATATGGTCTTCGCTGACATTGAGCAGAATGCCGACCGACGGATCGAGCGAGGGTGCCAGATCGATCTGATACGATGACATCTCGATCACATGCACCCGCCCCATCCGCGGCGGCTCCAGCGACAGGATCGCGGTGCCGATATTGCCGCCCATCTGGGTATCGTAACCGGCAACCTTCATCAGATGCGCGATCAGCGCCGTGGTGGTGGATTTTCCGTTGGTCCCGGTGATGGCGACGAACGGCGCATCGGGTGCGTGACGCCTTCGTTCCCTGCAGAACAATTCGATATCGCCGATCACCTCGACGCCGGCCTGCCGGGCCATCAGCACGGACCAATGCGGCGCCGGATGGGTCAGCGGCGCGCCGGGGGTCAATATCAGCGCGGCGAAATTATCCCAGGGGACCTTGCGCAAGTCAGCGGTGATGAAACCTTCCTGCGCCGCCTTGGCGACATTGTCGGCGCTGTCGTCACCGGCAATCACCTCCGCGCCGCCCGCCTTCAGCGCGTGGCAGCTCGCGAGTCCGGAGCCGCCGAGCCCGAACACGGCGACCGTCTTGCCCGCGAAGGAAGTGACGGGGATCATGGGTTAGCCCGTCATTCCGGAAACCGCGCAGCGGTTATCCGGAATCTCGAGGTTCTCAGATGCGCAATTGCGCATCATAGTTCGCGCTTCGCGCGCCCCGGAACGACAGTGGTGGGATTGCAAGACCATCACCGCAGCTTCAGCGTGGAGAGGCCGGCCAGCGCCAGCATCACCGAGATGATCCAGAACCGGATCACGATCTGCGGTTCGGTCCAGCCTTTCTGCTCGAAATGATGATGCAGCGGCGCCATCCGGAATACGCGTTTGCCGGTCAGCTTGAACGACACCACCTGCACGATCACGGAAACCGCTTCCAGCACGAACAGGCCGCCGATCACGGCCAGCACGATCTCGTGTTTGACCGCAACCGCGGTCGCCCCCAGCATGCCGCCAAGCGCGAGCGAGCCGGTGTCGCCCATGAAGATCGAGGCCGGCGGCGCGTTGAACCACAGGAATCCCAATCCGGCGCCGAGCACCGCGCCGCACAGCACCGCAAGCTCACCAGTGCCGGCGACGTATCTGATCTGCAGATAGTCGGAGAACACCGCGTTGCCGGTCAGATAGGCGATCATGCCGAAGCTGGCGGCCGCGATCATCACGGGGACGATCGCAAGACCGTCGAGACCGTCGGTCAGATTGACCGCGTTGCCGGCGCCGACGATGACGAAGGCGCCGAAGATCACGAAGAACCAGCCGAAATTGAACACCATGTCCTTCAGGAAAGGAATCGCCAGCGAGGTCGAGGTCACGTCGCGCCCGAGGCGCACCAGCGCGTAACAGGCGATCAGCGCGATCACGCCTTCGATGGCGAGACGAAACTTGCCGGCAAAACCGCTATGGGTCTGTTTCGTCACCTTCAGATAATCGTCATAGAAGCCGACGAAGCCGAAGCCGAGCGTCACCGCCAGCACGATCCAGACATAGGGATTGAGCGGGTTGGCCCACAGCAGCGTCGAGACGACGAGGCCGGACAGGATCATCAGCCCGCCCATCGTCGGCGTGCCCTTCTTGGCGATGATGTGCGAGGCCGGACCATCGGTGCGGATCGGCTGGCCCTTGCCCTGCCGCAGCCTTAAGTGATCGATGATCCAGGGGCCGAACAGGAACACGAACAGCGCGCCCGTCACCATCGCCCCGCCGGTGCGGAAGGTGATGTAGCGGAATACGTTGAGGAGGCCGCGCAAAAAGGAGAAAGCGGGGACGGTGTTGGAAAGCTCGATCAGCCAGTAAAACATTCAATATGCCCTATTGCGCGGCTTGCGCCGTCTTGCCGGGTAAGCGCATTGCAAGCGCGTTGACAATCGTTTTCATCCTAGAAACCAAGCAAATCCTGGTCACGATCGCGGCGGCGCGTCAGCGAATCACCACGGAAATCACGGGTGGGTCAGCCCGGTCAGTTTACGCTTTTGCCTGTAAGGCGGCCAGCAGCTTGGGCACAAACTTGTTGACCCAGAACATCTTTTTGCTGCCCTTGACCACCACGACGTCACCGCTTTGCAACAATGCGGCGATTTTCTGCGGCTCCAGCGTGGCCGGGTCGTCGTGCCAGCCGAGGGCGCTGTTGGCCGGCAGCAGGTCGTACAGATGGCGCATCAGCGGGCCGACACAATAGACGCCGTCGATGCCGGGCAGATCCCTGGCCAGCTTGACATGATAGGCGGGTGCGTCGGGGCCGAGTTCCAGCATGTCACCCATGATGGCGATACGCCGGCCTAACTTGACTGGCCGCGCCTTCAGGCTGTCGAGCGCCGCGACCATGCTGGCCGGATTGCCGTTGAAACTGTCGTCGATCACGGTGACGCCGGCGGCGGTCTGCTCCACCCCGCGCCCGGTCATGATGCCGACCTTGCCGAGCTCTTTGGCCAGCGCCGCTGCATCGAGGCTGGCGGCATGGATCGATGCCAGCGCGGCCAGCGCGTTCTGCAGACGATGCGGCGCACCCGGCGTCAGTTCGAACGCGACCTGTTTGCCGCCAACTTGCGCTGACACGTCCCAGCTTTCGCCATGGGGGCTGTGTTTCAACTCATGCACTTCCGAACCATTGCCGAAGCGGACAAGCTTGCCGTTCCATTCCGGCGCTTCGACGTCGGTCGGCAGCACCAGCACGCCATTTTGCGGGAGGCCCTGCGCGATGCTCACCTTCTCGCGCCGGATCGCCTCCAGGCTGCCGAGCTTTTCCAGATGCACCGGCTGGACGTTGACCACCAGCGCCACGGTCGGCTGCGTCAGCTCGCTGAGCCGTGCGATTTCGCCGGTCTGGTTCATGCCCATTTCCACCACCCACAGCGAGGCGCTCGGGCTGGCATTGCACAGCGTCAGCGGCACGCCCCAGAAATTATTGAAACTGCTCGGGCTGGCATAGGCGTTCGGATAGGCGGCGAGATATTCCTTGGTGCTGGTCTTGCCGGCGCTGCCGGTTAGGCCGATCACTGGGCCCTTGAACCGCGCCCGCGCCGCGCGCGCCAAACCCCAGAGACCGTCGATCAGCGTATCCTTGACGATCAGCTGCGGAACACTGACGCCTTCGATCCTGTGCGGCACGATCATCGCCACCGCGCCGGCGGCTTCCGCCTTGTCGGCGAATTCCCAGCCGTCGCGCGCGCTGGCGAAACTCGAAATGAAGCCGCCGCTCGGCGTGCCGCTGAGCGCCACGAACAGGCATCCGGGTTTTACCAGCCGGCTGTCCTGCGTGACGAAATCGATCGCGGTGTCGGGAAATGTACCCGCAAGGCCCAGCGCCTTTGCAATCCCGGCAATCGTCCACAATGGCGCAGCGCTCATGCATTCCTCTCCGCCAGCGCGGCTGCCACCGCGTCGTGATCACTGAATGGTAGCGTCTTGTCGCCGACGATCTGGCCGGTCTCGTGACCCTTGCCCGCGATCAACAGCGCGTCGCCCGGCTGCAACGCCGCAATCCCGGCCTTGATGGCTTCCGCCCGGTCGCCAATGTCCCGGGCGCCCCTGGCGGCTTCCAGAATGGCGGCGCGGATCTTTTCCGGATTCTCGCTGCGCGGATTGTCGTCGGTGACGATGACGCCGTCGGCGTTCTCGGCCGCGATCGCGCCCATCAACGGACGTTTGCCGGCGTCGCGGTCGCCGCCGCAGCCGAACACCACGACCAGCTTGCGCTTCGCATAAGGCCGCAGCGCCTGCAGCGCTTTCGCCAGTGCGTCCGGCTTGTGCGCGTAGTCGACGAATACAGGCGCGCCATTATGTTCGCCGACCTGTTCGAGGCGGCCCTTGGCGCCTTCGAGATGTTCGAGGCCGGCGAGCACCGCCGCGGCCTCGCTGCCGGTACTGATCGCCAGCCCCGCCGCGACCAGCGCATTCTCGATCTGGAATTCGCCGACCAGCGGCAGCTTGATCATATGCCTGCGCCCGCAATGCTCGAGCGTCAGCTTCTGCGCAAAGCCATCGACGGTTGCATCGACCAGACGGATGCCCTCGCCCATACCAACAGCGTTGCGGCCGATGGCGATGATCCGCAGTTTCCGTTGCCGCGCGGCGTCGATTACCTCACGCGAACAATCATGATCGGCCGAGATCACGGCGGCGCCATCAGCCACGACGAGATCGCGGAACAGCCGCAGCTTGGCGTTAAGGTAATGCGCGACGTCGGGATGATAATCCATGTGGTCGCGCGTAAGATTCGTAAAGCCGCCGGCGGCGATGCGCACGCCATCGAGCCTGTATTGGTCGAGCCCGTGCGACGAGGCTTCAAAGGCAAGATGGGTGACGCCGTCGCCGGCGATCTCGTCGAGCTGGCGATGCAGCGCGATCGGGTCCGGCGTCGTCAGCGAGCCGTAGACGGTGCGCTTCGGCGAAACGAGACCAATGGTACCTATGCTGGCGGAGGCATGGCCGAGCCGTTGCCAGATCTGGCGCGTGAACGCCGCCACCGAGGTTTTTCCACTCGTGCCGGTGACGGCTGCAATCGTCTGCGGTTGCCTGGGATAAAATTTCGCCGCCGCCAGCGCCAGCGCGCGGCGCGGATTTGGCGTGGTGACAAACGGGACGCGATCGCTGGTAGCGTGATCGCCCGCGATCGCGACCGCGCCTGCGGCGATGGCTGAATCAACAAAGCGCGAACCATCGGTCTTGCTGCCGGCGAGCGCGAAAAACAAATCGCCCGGCTTCACCGCGCGGCTGTCCACCGCCAGGCCCGTCACGTCGACAGATTCGGCCTGCGGCTCGATCGCGGCATCATTGCTGAAGAGGTCGCGAAGTTTCATGGTCGTCCAGTCCGGCCCGGGCGCAGCTTGGCGCGTCGTCCTACGCCTTACTGGGTTGTCCTCGATGTCGCAAGAATGAGGCGATCTGCCGTCGGCAGATCGAAGCGCGGTTCGACGCCCAAAAGCGGTCCGATTCGGGCGATCACCTTGCCGCCGGTCGGCACCGTGTTCCAGCCCGAGGTGATGAAACCATGGGTTTCCGGCAGCGCCTTGGGCTCGTCCAGCATGATCAGCAGCTGATATTGCGGGTTGTCGGCCGGGAAGATTGCGGTGAAGGAATTGAGCACCTGCTTCTTGGAATAGCGGCCATTGACCACTTTTTCCGAAGTGCCGGTCTTGCCGCCGATGTAATAGCCCTTCACGTCGGCTTTCTTCGCGGTTCCGATCTCGGCGTTCAGCCGCATCAGATACCGCATCTTGTCCGACGTTTCGGTCTTGAGCACCTTCTTGCCGATCGCCTTGGCTTCTTCCTCCGAACGCTTGAGGAAGGTCGGCGGGATAAGATAGCCGCCGTTGACGACCGCGTTGATGCCCATCACGGCCTGCAGCGGCGCCACCGCCATGCCGTGGCCGAAGGCAATGGTGATGGTGTTGAGTTCACCCCAGCGCTTCGGCACGATCGGCGACGTGCTTTCCGGCAGTTCGGTGCGCAGCCGGTCCAACTGGCCGAGCTTTTTCAGGAACGCCTTGTGCGCCTCGACGCCCTGTCCCAGCGCGATCTTGGCCGCGCCGACGTTCGAGGAAAACGTGAATACTTCCGACAGCGTGATCGAGCGGCCGACGGGATGCGTATCGTGGATGGTGAACTTGCCGTATTTCATCGCACCCCGCCCGTCGTACAGCGTGTTGAGGTTGGCCTTGCCGGAATCCAGCGCCATCGCCAGCGTCAGCGCCTTGAAGGTCGAGCCCATCTCGAACACGCCGGTGGTCAGGCGGTTGATGCGGTCGGGGTCGTGCGCCTCTTTCGGGTTGTTCGGGTCGAAATCCGGCAACGACACCAGCGCGACGATCTCGCCGGTCCTGACGTTGGAGACGAGGCCGGAGGCGGCCTTGGCCTTGTACTTCTCTTTCGCTTTCATCAGTTCGTCGCGCAGCGCGTGCTCGACGCGCAGATCGATCGACAGCTCCACCGGCCGCTGCAGCCGATCGGTGGCAAAGCCGGCGCGATGCAGATCGGCCAATCCGTTATTGTCGAGCCACTTCTCCATCCCGGCGATGCCCTGGTTGTCGATGTTGACCAGGCCGATCAGATGGGCGACCGACGCACCGGTCGGATAGACGCGCTTGTTCTCGCGCAGGAAGCCGATGCCGGGAATGCCGAGGCGATGAATCGCCTGCTGCTGCTTCGACGTGATCTCGCGCTTCAGCCACACAAAGCCCTTGCGCGACGACAACCGCTCGCGCACCTCGGTCGTGTCGAGATCGGGCAATGTCGCGGTCAGAAGCTCGATCGCCTCGTCCTTGTCGATGATGCGGCGCGGTTCGCCGAACAGGCTCGGCGACTTGACGTCGGTCGCCAATATCTCGCCGTTGCGATCGACGATGTCGGGCCGCGCGGTCGCGATCGCGTCCCGCGAGCCGGTGCGGGCCGAGCTGTGGCTGTCGGCGCCGATCGCAAACATGACGAGGCGTCCGGCAATGATGGCGTACACCAATGCGAACGCCAGCACCGCAAATCCGACGCGGGCCCGCGCCTTCGCCGCGCGATCGACATTGCGCCCGTAGAGCAGGCTGCGGATCAACCGCTGCCGCCAGGGCTCGGCAGGCTTTGCAGGTCGGGTGGTGGCAAGCGCCTGATCGGTCATCGCTGATCTCCCGGCGCGGGCACCGAGCCGGTCACGGTCGGCGCATCGGTGGCAGCCTCGATGGTATTGATCATCGCGCCGATCGGATCGGGCGCGCCCGGCTTCGCAAAGCTGGGCGGCCGTTCCGGCAGGTTCTTCAACTGGTCATATTGCGTCGCGACCAGCGACTTCAGCGGAAGGTGGCGGTCGGCAAGGCCCTGCAGCCGCAGCGGCGCGTCGAGCTTGGCCCATTCGGCGCGGAGCCCAGCAATGGCGTCGCGCTGCTCGCGGATTTCCGCGTTCAGCCGCAGCACGCGCTCGGTGCGCGAGGTCGATTCCATCTTGATCCGGTAAACATAGGAGGCGGCGAACACCAGCATGCCGATCACGAGGAGGTGGATGATCCGCATGATCAGCCTCCCCTCATGACGCTGTCGATGGTCGGCCACGCCGGCAGTGCGTCTGCGGCATGCGCCGGCGCCGCGGTCCGCTCGGCGGCGCGCAGTTTGGCGGACCGTGCACGCGGATTGGCCGATATCTCCGCCTCATTCGGCGTGACCGGACGCTTGGTCAGAATCTGGAAACTCGGAACGGCCTGCGCGACCTCAGGCAAATGCCGCGATCCGCCGCCGGACTTGCCGCGCTGGTTAAGGAAATCCTTGACGATGCGGTCTTCCAGCGAATGAAACGACACCACGACCAGCCGGCCGCCCGGCTTCAACACGCGTTCCGCCGCCGACAGCGCCAGATGCAGCTCGTCCAGTTCCGCGTTGACGAAAATCCGTAAGCCCTGGAACGTCCGCGTCGCCGGATGAATTTCGTTCGGCTTGGAGCGGACCACCTTGCCGACGATGTCGGCGAGCGCCTTCGTGGTCGTGATCGGCGCTTCCTTGCGGGCGGCGACGATGGCGCGCGCGACGCCGCGGGAGTGACGCTCCTCGCCGAAGATGTAGATGATGTTGGCGAGATCGGCTTCGGAGGCTTTCGCGACCACGTCCGCCGCGGTCGGGCCGTCATGGCCCATCCGCATGTCGAGCGGGCCACCGAGCCGGAACGAGAAGCCGCGCTCGGCCTGGTCGAGCTGCATCGAGGAGACCCCGACGTCCATCACGACGCCATCGACGGCATCAACGCCCTGCGCGGTACAAACCTCGGCGAGATTGGAAAACCGGTCCTCGACCAGCGTCAGGGCGCCATCGGCCTGGTCGACCAGATCGAACCCGCCAGTAATCGCCGACCGGTCGCGGTCGATACCGATCACCCGGGTTCCAGCGGTTTGCAGGATCATGCGGCTGTAGCCGCCGCCGCCGAAGGTGGCATCGACATAGATGCCGCCGTCGCGGGGGCCAAGCATCTCGACCGCCTCGCGGCCGAGAACGGAGATATGGCGGGAGGCAGCCGGGGTCATTCGCCGGCCTTCAGCGTATTCCAACGTGCACAACTGAAACTGGACGCCAACCGGCCCATTGCGCCTCAAATCCCTGCGCTTTGCCGGGCTGTTCCGGCCAAAAACCCGCTGCGAGGCGCGACTGCTGTCATCAACCCCAGCCCGCAACCCCTGTTTTCCGGACGGAATTTGCTGGGCTGCCATGGCTTTTCGAGCGTGAAAGAGGGCCTCGGCCGTCCCCAAAACCGGTTCGGCTCTTCATCACTTAGTAACGGCACTTAGCGTTAAGAAAGCGTTGATGATCGGCCGCAGCTTTTACGCGCTTTTTTACTACTGCAGGCCGGTGATGTCCCGGCTCACTGGCCCAGCCAGTAACGGCTCACCTCGTGAAGGCAGTGATGCCCGGCTCACCTGGCGAAGCCAGTGATGCCCGCCGCACACACTCGATCAAAATACGAAACCGGGCGCGGCTGCCGGATTGCGCGGATGACTTGGTAAAGGAATAGTAAACATCGATATTTTGTAAAATTTGCGGGTTGTCGTTCTCCTGCCCGGTTTGAGCTCATATAATGGCTGCTGGTTCGTTCACGTCCGCTGGTATTGATTCGAAGCGTCAACGCGCCCTTCCCGTTCCCAGGGCTAACGCGGACATGAAGACTTTTACCCCGGATTCCTCGATTGCCTCCGACGTGATTCCGTCGGCGAACTATGGCGACCGCAACAAGGGCCGCCTGCCCGACATGATCCTGCTGCACTACACCGGCATGCCGGATGTAGAAGGCGCGATCGCCCAGCTCTGCACGGCCGGAACCGACGTCTCGGCACATTACATCGTGCTGGAAGACGGCCGCATCGTGCAATCCGTGCCCGAGAGCAAGCGCGCCTGGCATGCCGGCGTGTCGTTCTGGGCCGGCGAAGAAGACATCAACTCCTGTTCGATCGGGGTCGAGATCATCAATCGCGGCCACGACTGGGGCTATCCGGATTTCCCGCTGCGCCAGATTGCCGCCGTGATCGCGCTGTGCCGCGGCATCATGCTCCGCCGCAACGTGCCGCCGCATCGCGTGCTCGCGCATTCCGACGTCGCGCCTGCGCGCAAAAAGGATCCCGGCGAGAAATTCCCGTGGCATTCGCTGGCCAATTCCGGCGTCGGCCATTGGGTGCAGCCGGCGCCGATCGTGCGCGGCGAATCGCTCAAGCTCGGCAGCATCAGCGACGATGTCGCTGGCCTGCAGACTGCCCTGGCGCGCTACGGCTACCAAGTGCCGAACCACGGCAAGTACGACGGCCCGACCATGGAAGTGGTCACCGCGTTCCAGCGCCACTTCCGCCCGGCCCGCGTCGACGGCATCGCCGATCATTCGACCATGAGCACGCTGCACGCGCTGCTGGCCACTTTGCCGGCCGATGCGACGCCGACCGCCGTCGCGGCGAAGTAGATTAAGCGAGAGCATTCGACCGTCATTGCCTGCGACAAACGCGAAGCGTTTGCGCAAAGGAGCGAAGCGACGAAGCAATCCATGCTTCGGGGCGAGCTATGGATTGCTTCGCTGCGCTCGCAATGACGGCTAGAGTTCGTCGAGCTCTGCCATCCGCCGTGCATAAAGCCGCCGCAGCGGCTCCAGTTGCGTCGCTGATGTGGCTGCCTGATAGGCTTCGCGCGCGGCGTCACGCCGGCCAAGGCGGCGCAAGAGATCGGCGCGGACGGCCGGCAGCAACTCATACCCTTTCAACCCGCCACGCGCCTCCAGCGCATCGATCAGGTCGAGCGCCCGCGCCGGCCCATCGACCATCGACACCGCGGCGGCGTGATTGAGTTCGATCACCGGCGATGGGCTGATCCGCAGCAGCACCTCATAGAGGCCGGCGATCTGCGGCCAGTCGGTGTCGTTATAGTTCGGCGCACGCGCGTGCAGCGCTGCGATCGCGGCCTGCACCGCATAGGATTGCGGCCGCCCCGGCACCCGCAACGCCTCTTCCACCAGCTTCAAGCCTTCCGCGATCTGGGCCTGATCCCACAGTGAACGGTCCTGCTCTTCCAGCAGCACGATGTCGCCGCCGGCGGTCTCGCGGCCGGCGCGGCGGGAATCATGCAGCAACATCAGCGCCAGCAATCCCTTGATCTCGCCGCGGCCGGGCATCAGCGCGTCGAGCAGCCGCGCCAGCCGGATCGCTTCGCGCGCCAGATCAGGTCGCATCAGATCGTCGCCCGAGGTCGCGGCATAGCCTTCGGTGAAGACCAGATAGATCACCGCGAGCACGCCGCGCAGGCGCGGCTCCAGTGCTTCGCGTTCCGGTACTTCGTAGGCGATGCCGGCGAGGCGGATTTTTTGTTTCGCGCGCACCAGCCGCTGCGCCATCGCGTCTTCGCTCGCGAGGAACGCCCGCGCCACCTGCGCTGTCGAGAGTCCGCACACGGTGCGCAGCGTCAGCGCCACCTGCACTTCCGCCGCAAAGGACGGATGGCAGCAGGTGAAGATCAGCCGCAGCATGTCGTCGTCGAGCACGTTGTCGGCAGCCTCGTCAGGCGCCGACGCATTGAGCAGGATTTCGCGCGTCAGCTCCTGCTGCTTGCCGCGAAACGCGACGTTGCGGCGGACGCGATCGATCGCCTTGTTGCGCCCGACATTGACCAGCCATGCGCGCGGATTGGATGGCAGATTGGCGGTGGACCAGCGCTCCAGCGCCACCGCGAACGCGTCCTGCAGGGCATCCTCGGCGAGATCAAAATCGCCGACGAGGCGGATCAGGGTCGCCAGCGCCCTGCCCGCCTCGTCGCGGAAGATTTTTTCGGTCTCAACCGGGGTCATGGCGCCCTACATCGTCATTCCGGGGCGTCCGAAGGACGAACCCGGAATCTCGAGATTCTCCGATGTGCAATTGCACATCGTAGTTCGCTTCGCGCCCCGGAATGACGGCTTCGCCGTCAATCATAAACCATGACCGGCCGCACCTCGATCGAACCTGTCTTGGCGCCGGGAATGCGCGCGGCGATGGCCAGCGCGGTGTCGAGATCCTTGGCCTCGACCAGATAATAGCCGCCGAGCTGCTCGCGCGTTTCCGCGAACGGACCGTCGGTCGTCAGGGTCTTGCCGTCGCGAACGCGCACGGTGGTTGCGGTCGTCGACGGCTGCAGGCCGTCGCCGGCCTTGAAATGGCCGCTCTGAACGATGGACTGGGTGAACGCGCCGTAGTCCGTCATCATTTGCTGGCGCCCCGCGGCGTCCATTTTGCCAAGCTCGGCTTCGCTCCGATAGATCATCAACAGATACTGCATCGCTCTACTCCTCTTGATCGGCTGGATCGCCGACACCCAGTCGAACGGGCCGGACGCGAAACGACATCTTCAGGATAGTTTATTTTGCTCCGTTTCGTGGCTTGACGCCACGCCGCCCAGCCCCCATGCGTAAGGGGTCAGTCGGCCGGACGGCCGCTCCCGCTACGGCCGAAAGGCTGCGGGAGAGGAAAGTCCGGGCTCCATCGACATACGGTGCCGGATAACGTCCGGCGGGGGCGACCCCAGGGAAAGTGCCACAGAGAACGAACCGCCTTCTCCTTGGGAGAGGGCAAGGGTGAAAAGGTGCGGTAAGAGCGCACCGCGGGTCCGGCAACGGAACCGGCATGGCAAACCACACCGGGAGCAAAACCGAATAGGGACGGCAACGCGGGCAGTTCGCGAAAGCGAAAACGCCGCAGGGCGATGTCAGGCTCGCCGTCCGGGTAGGTTGCTCGAGGCCATGTGCAAACATGGTCCCAGAGGAATGGCCGTCACGTATCACTCGCGAAAGTGAGTGGTGCCCTACAAAACCCGGCTTACAGGCTGGCTGATGTTTCTAAAATGAGGGGTTCGGCGTAACGCGCCGGACCCCTCGCCATTTTTCGCACCGATGCGCGCGCGTGCTCGGGAAGTTCAGTCGCGCGCCGCCTCCTCGATCGCCTGCGCGAGCCGCGCCGGATTGCTGAAGAACATCTCATGGCTGCCGTCGCACTCGACGAGGCGAAACAGGCCGAGGCGCTCCGACAACCGTGGATGCCACGGCAGGCTGTGCGGCAAGGCGATATCCTGGCGGCAGTTGACGTAGGATTTGCCGACCGGCAGCTCCGCCAGCGGACGCTTCAGCGCGATCTTATCGGTGAATGTCTTGTAGGGATGCGGGTTGAGTTTGGCGAACGCAGACTTTGCCAGATCGAGGTCGGCGTCGTTGATGAAGGCATCGCGCCAAATTTCAAACGGCAGCATGACGGCGTTCTTGTTGGCGGCGGCCACCGCATCGAACAGCCCGACATAATGCGGCGGCACCATGTCGTTGAGACACTGCCCGTCCAGCGGGACGAAGGCATTGACATAGACGAGACGCTTGATGCGATCCGTCAGCCGATCGGCAACGCCTGAAATCAGCATTCCCCCATAGCTGTGGCCCACCAGCCAGATATCCCGCAGATCGTTCTTTTCGATGTAGGCGGCAACCGACGCGATCGCCTGTTCCAGCCCGATCTTGTCGCGATCGTCGCCCGCGTTGTTGCCGGCAACCGTCGGGCAATGCACGGCATGGCCGTACTTGCGCAAGTGTCCGGCGACGGCATCCATTTCGGCACCGGTGTGCCACGCGCCGTGCACAAGAACGTAAAGGCCTGCCATTTCTGTCTCCCCCGTTTATGGAAGTGGATTTGATAGGCCCGACAGATTATGCCGGATGGCCGGACTAAGCCACCATCATCGCCGATTTACGCCAGGGACTTTGCCAGAACGGGTCAGCGCTGTCGCCTGAATGCGGCCGGTGTCATGCCGAAATATCTGCGGCATTGGCGAATGAAATGAGACGGATCGGACAGGCCGACGCGCATTCCTATCCCGCCGACACCGATGTGATCGAACCGCGCTTCACTCAGCATCCTGCGCGCGACCGCCATCCTGCAGTCGTTCAGCATGCCGCTAAACGTCAGGCCTGACTTGTTGAGGCAGCGATGCACCGTCCGCTCCGAAACACGCAGATGCTCCGCGACGGAAGCGGCCGTCAACCCCGGTTCGGCGTAGAGCAACCGGATGGCACGGCCGATCTGATCCAGCAGGTTGCCCGCCTCGCGCCGCTCCGACGGCGTGGCTGGAATCTCGCTGCCCGCCGCCAGCGCCAGCAGCCCGCCGAGCTGGTCGGTGAGAACCTGCGCGGGCAGCGGCAGACTGACCGCCAGATGCGGCGACAGCTGGCATGCAAAGGCGCTGAGCACGGCGCCCCAGCCGGTGCGCCCGTCGATGCGCTGCCCGGCCCGCCGTTCGGGATCGACGAGCCACGATTCAACCCAGGGGATCGGCAGTTCCAGCGACAGCGTATTGGAAGTCACCGGAAAGTTGAATTCATAGCAGCGCCGGGAGTCCAGCAGCACGAGATCGTACGGCTGCAAGATCGACCGATGGCCGTTTTGCATGACCGTCCAGTCGTTGTCGGTCTTGCATAGAAGGTAGTAGTAGTTCGACGCGCTGCGCGCGAGGCTGGCTTTCCTGCGGTAAACGTGCTGCGCCGAGCCCTCGACGCGATTGACGCCGATGGTGTCGAGTTGCCCGCGCTGAACCGAGCAGTCGAAGCTCGACCTGACCGGCGTCGTGACGTCCATCTCGAGAAAGCATTCGCAGACGGCGCCGATCCAGTAGTCCAGCCGCCGCTCCGGTTCGACCACACTGGTCGACCACTTCTCGATGACTGCCGTCGCCCTGGCTGCCATGGCTCTGACCTCCCGTTATTTCACGCCACGATCTTCTCCAGCAGCGCCATCAGCGCTTCCGGCGCGGTGACGTTCGGCGCGTGGCTGGCATCGATCTCGAAATAGCGCCAGCCCGCCTCGTTCCTGGTTCGCCTCGCAAACGGACCGAACGTGTCGGCCGGCGGGAAGCGGGTGGCGTAGATGTAACTGCGTGGCAGCGTCAGTGTGCCACCTTGCAGCTTGAGCCTGGTCTCGAAGCATTTGACCGGCATTGGAACGCGGCGCGCAGCCAGCCATTCGACGTCTTCAGCCGCGGTGTCCGGCGGCGACGTCATCGGTGGAATGCGCCAGCCATCCCCCTTCTTCGCGCCATCCAGCATCGGCTGCCGGCCCGGTTCGTTGATGTCGAACAGCGACTGTCCATCCTCCGGCACGAAGGCGTCGACGTAGATCAGCTGCGTAACGCGATCCCTGGCGCGATCGGCCACGCCGGTCGCGACCATGCCGCCATAGCTGTGGCCGACCAGAACGATGTCGCGCAGATCCTCATATTTGATGACGTTGAGCATGTCCTCGATATGGGTTTCGAGATCGATCGAGGGGTTTGCCAGATGCGCGCGTTCGCCAAGCCCGGTATAGCTCGGCGTCACCAGCCGATGCCCGGCGGCGCGCATCAGCGGGTGCATCTTCTTCCACGCCCAGCCCGCCGACCACGCGCCGTGACAGACAAGGAAGGTCTTTGCGGAGGTTGAGCTCATCGGGGGCGTTTCCATGAAGTTATTGTTGAAGGCTTGAATTGCGATAGTACCCGCTGGCGGCGTCGTGTAAATGTCGCGCTCAATTCAACGACGTCATTCCGGGATGGTGCGTTAGCACCAACCCCGGAATCTCGAGATTCCGGGTTCGCTTCGCGCCCTCAGATGCGCTATTGCGCATCGGGGAATGACGAAGGAATGAATAGTTGGAAACGTTCACCTACGCGCTGTTGCTTTTTGGCGCGCTTGCCGGCGGCTTCGTCTCCGGCCTTGCCGGTTTCGGAACGGCGCTGATGGCGCTGGGGATCTGGCTCTATGTGCTGCCGCCGTCGCTGGCCGTCCCCTTGGTGCTGATCTGCTCGGTCAGCTCGCAGATCTCGACGCTGCCGACGATGTGGAAGGTTCTCGACTTCAAACTGGCCGCGCCGTTCGTCATCGGCGGGCTCGCCGGCATGCCGATCGGTGCGCTGCTGGTCGCGCAGGCCGAGCCGCAAATATTCAAATTGAGCGTGGGCGTGATGCTGCTGGTGTTTCCGGCCGCGCTGTTTTTCGTTCGCAAGCCGATGGCGTTCGCCTTCGGCGGCAAGCCGGCGGACGCGGCCGTTGGATTTGCCGGGGGCATCCTGGGCGGCCTCGCCGGGCTGTCCGGCCCGCTGCCGACCCTGTGGGCCAGCGTGCGCGGCTGGACTAAGGATCAGCGCCGCGGCGTATTCCAGATCTTCAACGGCACCGTGCTCGGCGCCGCCTTGCTGCTGCAGATCGCCAATGGCTTCGTCAAGACGGAAGTGTTCTGGCTCGCGCTGCTGGCGCTGCCGGGCACGCTGATCGGCGCACGGATCGGCGCGCGCGTTTATCAGGCGCTCAGCGATCGCAATTTCTACGACATCGTACTCGGCCTGCTGTTTGTGTCCGGACTCGCACTGGTGTGGAGCGGCATTGCTCCGAGTTAGCAGCGCATGGCGGCCATGTGCTCCGAGTAGATTGCTGTACGCTGATCTGTAAAACAGTTATCCAGTCGCATCATGACCCCTCCAACTTTTTCACGCACACGTCTCGGTCTGTTGCTGGGTTTTATCGGCGTGCTGATCTTCGGCGGCACGCTGCCGGCGACGCGGATCGCAGTGTCGGCAATTGATCCGATTGCACTGACCTCGCTGCGCACCCTGATCGCCGGCCTGTGCTCGCTGATCCTGCTGGTCGTGCTGCGCCGCCCGCTACCGCCGCGCGCGCTGTGGCCGCAACTCGTCATCACGATGATCTGCGTCGCCATCCTGTTTCCGTTCCTGATGTCGGTGGGGGTGCAGACCGTCGACGCCTCGCATGGCGGCGTGGTGTTCGGGATCATGCCGATCGCGACCGCCCTGGTCGCGGTCATGATCACCCATGAGCGGCCGCGGCCACTGTTCTGGATCGCCTCGTTCGCGGGCGCCGCATTGGTGATTGCCTTTGCGCTGCGGCAAGGCGGCGGTGAACTGTCGAGCGGCGACCTGTTCCTGCTTGCGGCGGTCGTCGTGTCCGGCATCGGCTACGCCTTCTCCGGCCGGCTCACCGCGCAGATGCCGGGCTGGGAAGTCATCAGCTGGGTGCTGGTGATCGCACTGCCGCTCTCGATCCCGGCCGCCGCGCTGACGATGCCGGCTGACATCACCCACATTCCCCTAAAACCGTGGCTCGGGCTGCTCTACGTCGCCCTGTTCTCGCAATGGATCGGCTTCTTTGCCTGGAACGCCGGCATGGCGATGGGCGGCATCGCGCGGGTGTCGCAGGTGCAATTGCTGCAGCCCTTCGTCGTGTTTGCACTCGCGGCGATTTTCAACGACGAGACCATCACGCCGCAGATCGTGCTGTTCGCGGCCGGCGTGGTCGCAACCGTCGCGATCTCGACACGCACGCGCGGGCGCAAAGCGCCCGATCGTTCGGAGCTGACGTCAGTTCCGGGGATCACTCCGCCGGCAACGCGGACTTGAGCGGCGTCAGGCGTTTCCTGAACTCCAGATGCAGCAACCACAAACTCAATGCGGCTTGCAGCGTCGTTGTCAGGTTCGATATGTACCACGCGTACTCAATGCGAAACCCCGGCCTTGCAGACAGCCAGAGTACCGGCAAGGCGTAGGTGACCAGACGTACGCCGGAACTCAGCAGGACCGGCTTGGTGTTGCCCAGTCCCTGGAACATGCTGGAGCACACGAAGTTCAATCCCTGTGCGACGAGATTGAGCGAGACCAATTGCAGGAACACGACGGCGACCGCGATCGTCTGCGCGTCGCTCGCGAACCCACCGAGCAGCAGCCCGGGCCAGCATTGCGCCAGGATCGTGAAAACGATCATCACGACCGTGGCGATCACCGCCGCCTTGGCGAAGGTTTCCTTCACGCGTGCGGCGTTGCCGGCGCCAAAATTCTGCCCGGCGATCGGTCCGGCGGCGAGCGCTATGGCCAGCGCCGGCATCTGGATCAGGCCGAGCACGCGCGTGCCGATGCCGAAGCCGGCCTGCGCCGCCGCCCCGAAATCGCGCAAGGCGTAATAGATGACGCCCATCCAGATGAAGATGATCGCGAACTCGCCGCCGGCCGGCAGGCCGACATTGAGGATGCGCTGCCAGTGCCGGGCCTGCGGCCGCAGCTGCGCGCGATCGACGCCGACATAGCGCTCCAGCCTGCGGAAATACATCCACAGCATCAACACGGCGAACAGCATCGCAATCGAGCTCGCAAGTCCGGCGCCCGCGACGCCAAACGGGCGGCCGGTTCCCCAGCCCGAGATGAGGACCGGCGCCAGCGCGATATTGATCATCACCACTGATATTTGCACGATCATGATCGGCCGCACGATGCCCGTGCCGCGCAGCGCGGCCCCCATCACCTGCGTGACGAACTGCAGCACCAACGCCGGAACGAACCAGAGCAGATATGTCGTGCCCGCAGCGACGGTGGCCTCGTCGGCGGCCACCGTCCGCATGTAACCGCCGGCGAACACAGATACTGCAACCCAGGTCAGCAATCCGCACACGACCGCCAGGCCGAGCGACTGATTGTACACCAGATTGGCGTCGGCCCGGTCCTTGCGGCCGACGGCCTGCGAAATGAGCGCGCCGGTGCCGACGCCGAGCACCTGCATCAGCCCGTTGATGAGGAATGCCAGATTGCCCGCCGCCGACACGCCCGCGACGGCGGCCTCGCCCACCCCGGCGACGAAGTAGAGGTCGACGAGCTGGCAGATCATGATCGTGATCATGCCGGCGACGATCGGCGGCGCCATGCTCAGGATGTGGCTCACGATCGAGCCTTGCGTAAGGTCTTTCATTTCAAATCCGCCCCTGGAGCCTGTTCCGATTGAACCGGAACGGGGCTCCATCTTTTTGTATTGACGCGGTTTCTTTACGCGAACCGGTAACTACCCCCGGATCAAGTCCGGGGGCATGCTTCGCTTGAAAACGCTCTCGCGCGCGGCTTTCGAACATCCGAAGGCCGCGCGCCGCAATGCCATTTTACTCCGCCGCCGTAATGCGGCCGAACTCCGTCGCCTGCCGCTCGAACAGCCCGCGATAGATGCCCCCCGCGCGCGCCGTCAGCATCGCGTGGGTGCCCTGCTCGACGATCTCGCCGCGATCGAACACCAGGATCCGGTCGAGGCTGCGCACCGTCGACAGCCGGTGCGCGATCACAATCGAGGTGCGGCCTTTCATCAGCCGCTCCATCGCCTGCTGGATCAGGCCTTCGGACTCCGAGTCGAGGCTGGAAGTCGCCTCGTCCAGGATCAGCACCGGCGCATCCGCCAGGAACGCCCGCGCCAGCGCGACGCGCTGCCGTTCGCCGCCCGACAGCTTGACGCCGCGTTCACCGACCAGCGTGCCGTAACCCTTCGGCAGCCGCAGGATGAACTCATGCGCGTTCGCCAGCCGCGCCGCCTGCTCGACCGCCGCCATGCTGGCGCCGGGCCTGCCATAGGCGATGTTCTCGGCCAATGATCGATGAAACAGGATCGGCTCCTGCTGCACGATCGCGATCTGGCTTCGCAGCGAATGCTGCGTCGCCTTGGCGATGTCCTGACCGTCGATCAGGATCCTGCCGCCGCCGATGTCGTGGAGCCGCTGCACCAGCTTGACGAATGTCGTCTTGCCCGAGCCGGAACGGCCGACCAGACCGACACGCTCGCCGGCGCGGATGTCCAACGACAGGCCGTCATACAAGGGATCGCGATGTCCGCCGTAATGGAACGTCACGGCGTCGAACACGATGCGGCCGCCCTGGATGTCGATCGGCCTGGCGTCGGGCGCATCCGCTATGCCGATCGGCTCGGCGTGGATCGCGACCAGCTCCTCCATGTCGTTCACCGAACGCTGCAGATTGTTGATGTGCATGCCGACATCACGCAGGTAGGCATGGATGATGTAGTAGCTGGTCAAGACATAGGTGACGTCGCCCGGCGTGGCGCGGCCCGCGATCCACAGCAGGATCGCGCCGCCGATCACGGACGTGCGAAAGCACAGCAGCACCGCGAGCTGCGCCGTCGAGGTGTAGTTGTAGCGTATCCAGGTCCGCCGCACCCGCGTGCGCCAGCGGCCGATCACGCCGGCCAGCCGCCCGTCCTCGCGCGCTTCCGCGCCAAAGGATTTCACCACCGCGTTGCAGGTCAGGGCATCCGCCAGCGTGCCGCCGACCTTGGTGTCCCAGGCGTTGGAGACGCGCGCGGCAGGGGCGATGTAATTCATCGAGAATGCGATCGTCATCGCGACATAGATCACCGTGCCGACCGCGATGACCGCCCCGAGCGAGGGCCAGTGCAGCCCGAGCAGGATCATCGAGCCCAACAGCACCGTCAGCGACGGCGCCAGCGCCATCAGGATGGTGTCGTTGAGCAGGTCGAGCGCCCACATGCCGCGCGTGATCTTGCGCACGGTCGAGCCGGCAAATGAGTTGGCGTGCCAATCGGTCGAGAAGCGCTGCACCCGCATGAAGGCGTCGCGCGACACGTCGGACATGATCTTCAGCGTGAACGGCACGATCGCCTGCAGGCCGATCAGCCGCAGCACCATCGACAGCGCGCCCAGCGCCACGATGCCGCCAAAGGCGATCATCGCCGCGCGGCGCGCAGCCGGATCAGACGCGCCTTGGGTCAGCGCATCGACCAGATGGCCGGAGAACAGCGGCATGAACAGGTCGGCTGCGGTCGCGCCCAGCAAACCGCCGGCAACAACGCTGGCGCGGGCGGGCTGTTCGAGCCAGTGCCGGAACACGAACGGGATCACCACGCGTATCGCCGCGGGACGCTTGCTGGTTTGAACGGTCATGGCCTCATCCGGCACCGCGTTCTGCGCACGCCGGCTCCATTTGAAGGACGCAAGGAACGGCACAGGACCGAACGCAAGCGTCGTTGAAAAAATCGGTAACTCGTTGGGAAGCTTGGGATGATCGGGACGTCAGGCCCGGTCAGCGCTGGCGGAATTGGGCCTCAAAGGCCCGGTACGGCGCCCAGCAGAGGCATCGAACGCGAGCGGGCGGTCTGCGAATAAGACGAAATCATGCAAATCCTCCCCGGTTCGAGCGACAATGCGCACGCTTATAAATGCATCACGGGTGATTTGCAATATGACAACCGCGTGAGCGCGCGAAATCAATCAACGCTAAGTTCAGTGCCCTGGGCCGCCGCCCGCCTGCCACGCCGGCGGCTTGTTCAGCAGCACGACCAGAAGGCTGAGGCCGACATAGAACACGGCGAGCATGAAGAAGGCGTCGCCGAACCCCATCACGACAGCCTGGCGGTGGACGATCTGCGATAATTGCTTCATCGCCATCCGCGCGGCGTCGCCCATGCCCTGCATGCGCTGGGTAAACATGTTGAGCGTCTCTACCGCGGTGGCGTTGCCCCAATTGACGCGTTCGTGCAGCCGCGAGATGTGCAGATCGGTGCGCTCGTTCAGCACCTGGTTGATCAGCGCGAGCCCCACCGCGCCGCCGAGATTGCGCGTCAGGTTGAACAGGCCGGAGGCGTTCTTGACCCGCTCCGGCGCCAGCGTGCCGAGCGCGATGGTGTTGGTCGGCACCATCGCGAACATCATGCCGACGCCGCGCAGGATTTGCGGGACCAGCAGTTCATAGAAATCATATTCGCGGGTGATCCAGGTCATCAAATAGGAGCCGAGCGCGAAGCTGCAAAGCCCGAAGGCGATGAGGTAACGCATGTCGACCTTAGTCATCAGCCGTCCGACGATCGGCGCGGTGAGGAACATGGCGATCCCGGAGACGAACATGGTCTCGCCGATCATCAGCGCGCTGTAACCGCGCACTTCGGCGAGATAACGCGGATAAACGTAGGTCAGGCCGTACAGCCCGATGCCGACGCAGAACGAAATCAGGCAGCCGATGGCAAAATTGCGGTCGCCGAACGTCCTGATGTCGACGATCGGCTCATGCGCTGTCAGCACACGCCAGAAAAACGCGATCGCCGACACCAGACAGACGGCGGCGCAGATCGCGACCGACGTATCCTGCAGCCATTGATATTGCGGGCCTTCCTCGAGCACATATTCGAGCGAGCCGAGGAAGCCCGCCATGAACAGCAGGCCCCACCAGTCGAAATGTTCGAGCAGCTTGAAGTTCGGCTCGTCGAAATCGACCAGGATCAGCACGCCGATGGTGATGCCGATGCCCGGAATGATGTTGATGAAGAACAGCCAGTGCCACGACATCAGGTCGGTGATGTAGCCACCGACAGTGGGACCAATCGTCGGCGCCAGCGTCGCGACGAGGCCAATGATCGGACCGACGATGTAGAATTTCGAGCGCGGAAACACCGTATAGGCGGAGGCGAACACGGTCGGGATCATGCCGGCGCCGAGAAATCCCTGCAGCGCGCGCCATACGATCATCTGCTCGATCGTCGAGGCGAAACCGCAGAAGAAACTCGCGATGGTGAAGCCGGAGGCGGAGATCGCAAACAGCAGGCGGGTGCCGAACGCGCGCGACAGGAACCCGGACAACGGAATCGCGATCACCTCGGCGATCAGATACGAGGTCTGCACCCACGACACTTCGCTCGAGCTTGCCGAAAGCCCGGCCTGGATCTCCGACAGCGATGCCGAGACGATCTGGATGTCCAGGATCGACATGAACATCCCGAACACCATGATGAGGAACGCAAACAGCCGCCGCGGCGGGATGCGCTCGTCCGGCACGCTTGCGGCTGGTATCATCGACGGCGATGCGGTGGTGGCGTCTGCCATGATCTGCTCAGGACGCGCGCCGGGCTCCCCCTGCGCTGAAAAAATTACTTCGGATGAAGCATCGGCGACGCGTCGAGGTCGGCCTCGTTGTCCGCATCGGCCGCGCCGTCACGGGTGTTGACGGTGGTGTAGACCGACATGCCCGCGCGCAGCAGGTTTTGCTTCGCGACATCCTTCGGCACGCGGATACGCACCGGCAGCCGCTGCACGATCTTGGTGAAATTGCCGGTGGCATTATCCGGCGGCAGCAGCGTGAACACCGAGCCCGCTGCCGGCGAAATGCTGTCGACCACGGCGGCGAACTTGCGATGGCCGTAGGCATCCACGGAAATCATCACGGGCTGGCCCGGACGGATGCGCTTGAGCTGGGTTTCTTTATAGTTGGCGTCGATGAAGACGTCGTTGAGCGGCACCACGTTGCCGAGCCGCTGGCCGGCCTGGATGTAATCGCCGGTGTTGACGATGCGGTTGGAGAAGGTGCCGTCGACCGGCGCACGCACCGCGGTGAAGGCGAGATCGCGCTCGGCCTTTGCCAGCGTGGTCTGCAACTCCGCCAGCTGGGCGCGGGCCTCGTTCTGCTGCGCCCTGGTCACCTCGACATTGTCGCGCGCGGCATCAAAGGCCGCCTGCGCCGATTTCACCTGCGCCACACCCTGATCGCGGCCGGCTTCGGAAACCTCGAACGTGGCGCGCGAGGCAAAGCCCTTGGTGCTCAGCGCCTGCTGGCGGTCGAAGTCGAGACCTGCGCGCTTCAGCGCCGCTTCCGCCGAGACGAGTTGCGCCTTGGCCTGCTCGACCGCGCTTTCCATCGCCGCCACCTGACGGCCGATGCGGTCGATGGTGGCCTGCTGGGTCGCGATCTTAGTGCGCGCGGCCTCCACGGCGATCCGGTAATCGCCGTCATCGATCTTGTAGATCACGTCGCCGGCGCGAACGATTGTATTATCGACGGGAATGATCGCCGCGATATGGCCCGCGACCCGCGCACCCAGCGTGGTATTGTTGGCACGCACATAGGCGTCGTCGGTCGAGATGTAAAAGCGCCCGATGAATGTGTAGTAGACGCCGTAGCTGACGGCCGCGAGTGCCAGCAACGCGAACACGCCCATCATCACGAATTTGCGCTTGCCGGATTTCGGCGCGGGTTGTGCGGCATTGGCGGGCGGTGCGGCCGGCCTGTCGGTTGCCGGCGCGCCTGGAGCAACTGCCGGCTGGCGCCTGGTTTCTTCCGCAACGTGAGCTCGAAGCTGGTCCGCCAACTGGGCGGGGTCGCGCGCGGCTTCGTCTTCGGCCGTTGCCGCCTCCGGCTCCTGACGAGACGACGCCTCCGGCTGTTGCCGAACGACGCGTGCGGCCTGGTCTCTCGCTGCGGCCATACCCGGCCTCCCCATTACTCATGCACGGTGCAGACGCAGCCGAACCCCGGCCGTGAAGGCATCGTCATTTCCAGAATTAACATTGACCGAACGGTTCGGTCAAGATACATTTGCGTGAAGGGACCATAGATCGAAAGCACCTTCCCGTGCATATGTCCGGTTGAAATCTTTCCCGAGAAGATAAACCAATGGTTGCAGACACGTCGCATACGCTAGATGTCATCGCCGACGAGGATTCCTCGAAGCGCCGCCAGATCCTCGATGGCGCGCGGAAAGTGTTCCTGGATCTCGGTTTCGACGGCGCCAGCATGGGCGAGATCGCGCGCTCCGCCGGCGTCTCCAAGGGAACGCTCTACGTCTATTTCGCCGACAAGCACCGCCTGTTCGAAGCCATCGTCGAGGAAGAATCGATCGAACAGGGCAAAACCGCATTCAATTTCGATCCCGACCGCGACGTAGACATCACGCTGCCGGAATTCGGCCGGGCCTACATCCAGGTGCTTTGTCGTCCCGGCGGCGGCTCGGCGATCCGCACCGTGATGTCGATTGCGGAGCGGATGCCGGAAGTCGGCCGCAGATTTTATGACAATGTGCTGGCCCGCACCGTCAATCGCTTCGCCGCCTATCTTGAGGCGCGGGGACGGCTCGGCGAGCTCTTGATCGACGATTACGAACTGGCGGCCTGGCAGTTCATGCAGATGTGCCAGGCGACGCTGTTTCAGGCTTTCATCTTCCAGGCCAAGCCGTCGCCGTCGCCAGAGCAGATCGCAACCGTCGTCGACAGCGCGACGCGGGTATTTCTGACAGCGTATCGGGCGAAGTAGATCGCAGGTAACCGGCATTCGCTCCAATCCGTCGTCCCGGCGAAGGCCGGGACCCATAGCCACATGTTTCAGTGGCGAAAGTGATTGGAGCTCCAGCTTGGTGCAACATCAGGATTCGGTGGTTATGGGTCCCGGCTCAAGGCCGGGACGACAGTTTCTTCCGAATTGAGTTTTGGAAAACTGCAAACACAATAACTCCGCCCCCGCGCCTTCCCGTTCGTTCAAATTGTCCGCAACTGCAACCAGCGTCCCCTCAGCGCGTTTGATCGGCGGGAGGTATCCGCCATGGCAATTTTCGGTCGAAAGTCCCGGCCCTCTCGCCGGCGAACCAACCAGCCCGCATGGATGTGACCATCGACGGCAGTTTTGCCGCGCGTCAATGCACGGTCATCGACATTTCGGAAGGGGGTGCGCGATTGCGGGTTGAAGACCCGCAATTCGTCAAGCCGCATTTTCATCTGAAATTTGACCGGGCCTCCCCGGGCAGGGCCTGCAAGCTCGCCTGGAAGAAGGGCGACCTGATCGGGATCAAGTTCGTTTAATTGGGCAAAGCAACAATGTAGCCCGGATGAGCGAAGCGACATCCGGGTGTCCGGCCCCTGATCCCGCATGTCGTGGAGCCTGTCATCGGGCGCGCATTCGCGCAACCCGGTGGCTCATGCGGGCTACAGCTGCGGCGACCGCCATCATTGAGTGTCATGCGGTGCAACAATCGACGCCCGCTATGGAACAAGTGTTCCCGCCAGCAGTTGCCAGCGACGAAACCAAAATCGACCTTTGATTCAAAAGCCGGGTTCGTATTTGCACCGACGCAGGCTCTCAAAGCGAAATCATTTGAGAGACTCGGGGAACAATAGGCCATGCGTGTCTTGATCCTAGCCTTGTCGATCCTGGGAATTCTTGTCTGCTCGGATGCTGCCAAGGCCGGGCCAAGCACGACCACGCGCGATCAGGCCGCATCCGTGGATGAGGCGGTCTTTACCGACGAAGCAACGCAGGAAACCGAGGATCGGATCGGCCTCGACAAGCCCAGGCGCCGCGACCTGCAGCGCCGTCTGACCCGTCTCGGCTTCGACACCAGGGCGAACGGAAAGTTCGACGCGCGGACCCGCGCCGTCATCACGCGCTGGCAGGCCGCGCGCGACTATCCCAAGACCGGTTTCCTCAACACGTTGCAGCATCAGGCACTCCTGAACGATTCCGTCTCGACGGCGAACGCCAGCATCCGCGACAACAAGTCCGGCAACGAGCGCCGCGCCCGTCGTCGCGGCGGGGGCGGCGGCGGTCCGGTTGGTGTGATCGGCGGCGTCGTGGGCGGCGTGGTCGGCGGAATTTTCGGACGCCGGTGATCCGTAAATGGTCCTTGAACCCGGCCGCCGCGACCGGCAGCGAGACGTGGGGCAGTTAGCCGCGCCCCAACACAAATCCGTCATTTGACACTTCGTCTAATTTTGTCAAATTCGTCAAATGAAGCCCCGCGACCGCATCCTCGATGCCGCCATGCTGGTGTTCCGCCGGCAGGGGTTTCGGCGCTCGTCGATCGAGCAGGCGGCGGAGGCCGCCGGCCTGACACGTCAGGCGCTCTACCATCATTTCAAGTCCAAGGAAGAGCTGTTCCGCGCCGTGATCGAGCGGCTGCATGAGAACGCGCTGGCCGCCGAGATCGCGGGGCGCGAGGCCACCGAAAAGGCCGGCGGCGGTCTCGCCGACATCCTGATCGCCGAGATCACCGCGCGGATCGGGCAGTTGATCGCGCCACTCGAGGGTTCGCCCCATATCGAAGAGCTGTTCTCCGAGCACCTGCTGCAGGCCCGCGACATCTACCAGAAATATGCCGCGCATTATGCCGCGCAGCTGACGTCCACGATCGAACGCGTCTGCCGCAAGCAACGGCTTGCGATCAAGGGCATGACCGCGTCCGACCTCGCGAGGTGCGTCGAAATGGCGTTCAACGGCACCAAGTCCGCCTATCCGGCGATGCAGCCGGCCGACGCCTTCCTGCGGGATTTCGGCATCATGGTGCGCACGCTGGTTGCCGGCGCCGTGAGCCCGTCGCCGAAGCCGCGTTCAAGAGAAACTGCAAGAAAACCTGCAACAAAACCTGTCGCAAGCAAAACCGCCCGCAAATCAGGAGATCGCAGATGAGTACGATGACGATCAACGGCCGTGTCGCACCCCTGCCCGACGACGTCGACGCCATGCTGATCGATGTGGTTAGAAGTGATCTCGATCTCACCGGCACCAAGCTCGTCTGCGGCGCCGGCGTTTGCGGCGCCTGCACCGTGCTGGTGGATGGCGCGCCGGTGGCGAGTTGCCTGATGCCGGCCCGCGCCGCCGCCGGCAAGACAGTCACCACGGTCGAGGGCATCGGCGCCGAAAAGCTGCACCCGGTGCAGAAGGCGTTCATGGTGCACGACGCGCTGCAATGCGGTTTCTGCACGCCGGGCTTCATCGTCGAGGCCGCGGCGTTTCACGACCACTGGCGCGCAACACGAGGAACGGCAACACCTTCGCGCGATGAAATCGGCGCTGTCCTGTCGGGGCATCTGTGCCGCTGCGGCGCCTATGACGGCATCTTCAGCGCGGTGGCCGCGGCCTGCAGCGGCCAGTTCGACGGCGGCGACATCGTCTCGCCGCGCGTCGAGGCGCGCGACAAGGTGACGGGTGCGGCGAAATACACCGTCGACATCCGTCATGAAGGCCAGCTCGAAGGCGTCATCCTGCGCTCAGAGATCGCGCATGGCAAAATCGCAGAGCTCGACCTCGCGCCCGCGCTGGCGCTGCCGGGTGTCGGCGCCGCGATCTCGCTGCTCGCTGAAGACCGTATCGTCCGCTTTGTCGGCCAGCCCATCGCCGCCGTCGCGGCCAGGGATCGCAAGACCGCGCTGGCAGCGATTGCCGCGATCAAAATATCCAGCGAAAAGCTGCCCTCGGTGATCGGGCTCGATGAAGCCCGCAAGCCCAATGCGCCTGTGGTGTTCGAAAAGGCCGACCGCAAGAAAGCCGGCAACGTCTCCGAAGGCGCCGGTGCGCCGGCGCCGTGGAAGGCGAACATCCGCGGACCGTCAGCTGCGTTCTCGCTCAAGCCGAAGCAAGTCCGAAGCTGGGTCGAACGCGCGCGGCAGGAGAAAAATCCGTTGCTGGTCGAAGGCGTGTTCCGGACCGGCACGCAATCGCATACCTGTCTGGAGCCGCACGCCACAGTCGCGCATTTCGAAGGCGACCGGCTCACCGTGCACGCTTCGACGCAAAGCGTGTTCCATCTGATGGAGCTGATCGCCAAGCGCTACAAGCTCGACCACGACAAGGTCCGCGTCATCGCCGATCACGTCGGCGGCGGTTTTGGGTCCAAGGCCAGCCTCGGCGCGGAGACGACGATCGCGATCGATCTGGCGCGCGCCGCCAACGCGCCGGTCCGCGTCGCCTTCGATCGCCACGAAGAGCTTTCGGTGACCGGCTATCGGCCGGCGTCGGAGGTCAAGCTCGCGCTGCTGCCGTCCGAGCAAGGCGGCCTGAAAGCGCTGTCGCTCACGGCCTACGCCGACACTGGCGCCGCGATCAATTCCACCATCGCCACCCTGGCACGGCTGATCTATCCGGCTGATGGCAAGGAGCTCGCCGATTTCGACGTCATCAGCAATTTGCCGCCGGGGGCGGCGTTTCGCGGCCCCGGCGGACCGCCGATGGCGTTCGCGGTGGAGCAGGCGATCGACGAAGCCGCGCTGCGGATGAAGGTCGATCCAATCGAGCTGCGCAAACGTTGGGATACCGATCCCAACCGCCGGCGGCTTTATGAATGGGCGCAAGGGCTCGACGTCTGGCGCAACCGGAAGTCACCGGCCGAGCAGACCGGCCGCTATCGCCGCGGCGTCGGCGTCGCCGCCGGATACTGGCTTTATCTCTGGCAGCCCGGCTCGAAGGTCGAAGTATCGGTCAAGGGCGGCCGCCTGATCGCGAGTACGGCGATCCAGGATATCGGGACCGGCAGCCGCACCGTGATCGCCAATACGGTGGCGCGCGAATTCGGCCTCGAACCGCATGAGGTCGAGGTTCACATCGGCGATTCCAAGCTGCCGGTAGGCCCGGGCTCGGGTGGCAGCCGCACCACGGCCTCGGTGGTGCCGCCGACATTGCTCGCGATTCAAAAGCTCAAGGCCGCGATCGAGAAGAATGCAAAACGAAAGCCGGCGCCGGGCTCGAATGCGCCGTGGCGCGAATTGCTGGCGGCGTCGCCCGACCTCACCGCATCAGGCGTGCGGCCGGAGGACAGCAGGCAGATGGCGCCGGGCGTTGAGTCGCCGCTGAAGCAGGTGGGGATTCTGGGCTGGATCTTCGGCAAGATGATGCGCTGGATGTCCAACATGGTGATCGGCGCCGGCGTGCCAAGTTCAGTGCAGGTGATCGAGGTCGAAGTCGATACCTGGCTCGGGCATGTCCGCGTCCTCAACGTCCACACCGGCATTGCGGTCGGCAAGATCGCGGCACCCGCGCTGGCGCGAAGCCAGGCGGCGGGCTCGGTCATTCAAGGCATCGGCTACGCGCTTTACGAAGCGCGCGAGATCGACGGGCGCACCGGCGATACGCTGAGTGGCGGGCTGGAGGATTACCGGATTCCAGGGATAGCCGACACGCCCGTGATCGACGTGCATTTCGACGAAGCCGGTTTCGATCACGTGCTCGGCGGTAGCGTCGGCATCGGCGAGGTCGCCACCGTGCCGACGTCACCTGCGGTCGCCAACGCGATCTACAACGCCACCGGCATCCGGCCGATGGAGTTGCCGATCCGGCCTGATCGCCTGATATCAGCCCTGAAAGGGAGGGCCGCCGCATGACATCAGCCATGACGACCGAATTCCGCGCCGCCGGCACCGACCTTTCCGAACGCCGCCGCAGCGGCGTCTCGAAGGGCCCGCTGATGGATATCGTGCCCGCGTCTGACATCTCGGGCATGAACTGGGGCGCCGACGGCACGCTGCGCATCGGCGCCTACACAACCATCGCTGCGATCGCCGCCGATCGAAGCATCGCCGCGGCCTATCCCGGCATTGCGGCGTCGGCGCAGGGCCTCGCGACGCCGCAGATCCGTCACCTCGCGACGCTCGGCGGCAATATCGCGCAGCGTTCACGCTGCTGGTATTTTCGAAATCCGCATATCGCCTGCCTGAAGAAGGGCGGCACCGATTGTCCCGCCCGCAACGGCAATCACCTCTATCATGTCGCCTTCGATCTCGGCCCCTGCGTCGCACCGCATCCTTCCACGATGGCGGCCACACTGCTCGCTTATGACGCGACCATCATCACCTACACGCGAAGCGGCCTGTCGATCCCGGACGTGCTGGGCGACGGCTCCAACGGCACCGTCGACAATTTGCTGCAGCCGGGCGAGATGATCCGGGGAATTGAACTGCCCAAGCCCTTGGAAGGCGAGCGCGCGTTCTACAAGCGCGCGATCAGCCGCTCCTATGCGGAATGGCCGCTGGTCGAAGTCTGCGCCCGCGCGGTCATCAAGGACGGCGCGTTCCAGTTCATCCGCCTCACCGCCGGCGGCATCGCGCCGGTGCCGCTGCGGCTAAAGGCGGCGGAAGGCGCCGTGCAAGGCAAGGCGGCCAATGCGTTGAACATTGAAGTGGCCGCCAAGCTTGCGACCTCAGGCGCAAAGCCGTTGCCGATGACGGGCTACAAGCTCGATCTGCTGGAAGGCGTGGTGCGCGATGTGCTGGAGAAGTTGGGGGCGTAAGCAGGCTGAGCCTTCAACAAACGGTGTCATACCCGCGCATGCGGGTATCCAGTACGCCGCGGCCATTCGGTTCTATCGCTGACGTCTCTGGAATACTGGATCGCCCGCTCCAGTGCGCAATTGCGCACAAGGCGGGCGATGACAGTGGGCCTAATGGCCGTCGAACTCGTCTTCCTCGTTGACCTTGCTGGAGTGCCGGTGCGCCCTCTTGCCGCCGAGCGAACCCGTCGTCCAGGGCTCGCGCGATGAAGCGTAGGGACTGCGCCCTCCGGCCCTACCCGCGACTTGGTCGCCGGACACCGCAGCCGGCTGGCAGATCACCCGCCCGCTGGAGCGGCGCATCAGATCGACATGGATGTGGTCCTCGTGGTGACGGTTGGAGCCTGGCGCCAGCACGGTGTTGAACTGCTGGCAGGCGCTCGCCTGCACGTCGCGCAGAAAGCCCTGCTCTTCCGGCATGCCGCGCCAGCCGCCCTTCACCGTCACGCGCCGGCCATCGGCCAGCGTAAAGGAGGCGATATCGAGCGCGTTGCCAAAAGCGTGTTCGGAAATATGCGAATTCGGATTGCCGTTCATGCCGCGGCAGGAATAGGCGGAGATCTGCCTGATCTCGACCACGCGCACGCCGAACCAGCGCTGAGCGGCCGGCTGCACCGAATCGGCGAGCCAGCGGTCGAGCACCGAGACGATCGGACAGGCCAGCGTCGCGGTCGGTTTGATCGCGACCGGCCCCACCGTGTTGACGGGATCGCCCAGCGTCGGCCCGAGCCGCGGCGGCGCGGCGGCTGGCGCCTGCGAATAGGGTGCCGGCGAATAATTCGGGGATGACGGGTAGCGGTCGCGCGGCGGATAAGAAGGCGCGGCCATATAAGAGCCGCCGCCGCGCGGGTCGCGCGATTGCGGCGCGCCTTCGGCCGGCAGATCGATTTCGTCGTCCTGCTGGGCCACGCCCGGCGCGGTCAGCGAGACCGGCCCGTTGGACGGCGCGCCATAGCTCGGCTGGCGCAGTGCCGTATCGGAATAGGTCTGCGACGGTGCGGCGGCAGGCGCCGGCCGGACCGGCCAGCGCGGCTGGTTGCCGATAGCGCGGGGCGGCCGCAACTCGTCGGCAAAACCGAAACTCGGGCTGCCCTCGCCGAGGGCTGCGACTTTCAGCGGAAATTGCGCGCCACAGGCGCCGGGACCGGAAATCGGGTCAATCCGGACCAGTTCGGGGGTCTCCTTGACCGCACCGGATTTCAGGCATGCGACCTCGGCCTCGGCCCGCCACGGTTCACGCTCGGCGGACTGAAACAGTCCGCGGCCGCAACCCGCCAAGGAGACAAGGACGAAGGAGCCGACGAGATACAAACGAACTCCGCGCGTCATCCGCGCACGTTCGGCGAATTTATTTAAGAAGTCTTCAACACGTTGATTTCATGAATCATTTACCATGCTTGCTGGAACCACCGGCTGTGGACAGGGCCGGGATGGACAGCAACGCTGACTTGTTTGGGCCGGGAACGCTTTGTTAGCCTGAAGCGTTATGAGCGGGCACGACGTGAACCAAGGGAGTATTCCCATGACCATGGTTAGCAGACTGAGCGTTGTAACCGCGTATCTCGCATTCGCCTTCGTCGGCGCCATTGTGATCGGCGTGTTCTAGGCTTCCGCTTCTTGAAGCCAATCGAAAACTGTTCGCCCGGTGGTCGCTCCACCGGGCATTTTCATGCGTGATGACTACGACCGCGGCTCCACAAAAGTCTGCCGCGACGACATCAGGCTTTCGTTCCCTGTCGTAATCCGGCGCCAGTTGTTGCCCGAGCAGTAGAAGCGGCCGAGCGCGCAGGCTTCGACGCGCAGCGTGTTCTGGCCTTTCATATCCATGGTGCCGTAATAGGTGTCGCCGCTGGCTTGGCTGTAGACGCTGCCGGTCCACTGCTTCTCGCTCTTCGGCTTCATGTTGATCAGGACGGCCTCGCCCTTGTCGTTGGAGGACGAATTGAGCACGTAGCCGCACAGCGCGTTGCCGCATTTGGCGATACGAACCGATCCCTTGCCTTCGGTCTGCCAGTCTCCAACAGGCGTGTCGGCATCGTCGGCGAAATCATTCGAGACACGCGAAATCTGCGGCACGGCCACCGGCGCCGGGCGCACCGGCTCGGCCGGCTTCGCAACCGGTGGTGCAGGCGGTGGCTGCGGCGGTGGCGCGGGCGGAACAGCGAGTGTTGCCGGCGGAGCGGGCGACTGCGGCGCAGGCACGATTTGCGTCGCGGCGGCGGCCGGCCTGTACACGGCCGGCGGCGGAGCGGCAACGGATTGAACCGGGGGCGGAGCTACCGCCGGTGCGGTTGGTAATGTCCTCGTTGACTCGCTGATCCTGCGATCATCGCGATAGCGATCATCGTCGTTGTAACGATCACGGTCGTCATAACGACCTCGGTCGTCATAACGACCTCGGTCATAACGACTTCGGTTACGCGAGGTGCCCGAAATCGAAACCGAGGCGCAGGAGGTCGAACGGCAATATCTGGACGCGTCGATCTGGATGCGATGGCCACCGACCACGAATGAAATCGAGTCACCCGCATACGCGGACGGACTGAGCAGCATCAGCGCGGCGAGAAAACAAAGGCGCTTCATCGGACCCTCCCCGGGTTGAGCGCACAAGCTAGGCCGCGGCCGGTTCCCCTGGATGTGATTTGAGTCACCTGGGTTCCCCGTGACCTACGTCACAGAAGGCGAACCCGGCCGGGCATAGGGTCTGCGCAAGTTCATCGCCAACCAATTCAAGCCGCCCAGGAGGCTCTCATGAAGAAGCTCTACATCCTCGCAGCCCTGCTGTTGGCCACCACCTCGGCCCATGCCGGAGGCATCTCGTTCCAGATCGAAGGCCAGCGCGTCCGCATCGAAGCGCCGCGCGGTTGTGCCTCGCTGTCCTGCATCAACATCACGGCGCCCGGCTTCAAGGGCCTCAAGTCCAACCGCTACGACGACGATGACGATGTCGCGCCGGCGCCGGCACGACCTGAATACAGCGGCTCCAAGCGCTACAATGATGATTACGCGCCGGCGGCCGGGAAGCCCCGTTACAACGGCTACCAGCCCAAGCGCTACAACGACGATGACTACGCGGCAGCGCCTCCAAGGCAGGACCGCCCTCCGGCCCCGGCTCCTGACCAGGCGGCGGCCCCTGCCCCTGCCCCGGCTCCGACCACCTACGCCGCCGCGCCTCCGCAAACCGACGTCGCACCACCGGCACCCGCGCCGGCTGCCGAGCCGGCTCCAGCCAGGTACTCAGCGCCTGCTCCGGCTCCGGCTCCGGTTGACGCTGGCCCCGCGTCCGATCCGAACTCGCCGATCGGCGTCTGGGCCACCGAAGAGAACAAGGGCAATGTCCGCATCGAGCAGTGCGGCGACAATCTCTGCGGCTATGCCGTCAAGACCGGCGAAAAGATCCTGATCAACATGAAACCGCAGGGCTCGAAGTGGGCCGGCCGGATCAACGATCCCGACAGCGGCCGCAAGTACGACTCGACGATGTCGATGAAGAGCAACGGCTCCCTCCGCGTGCAGGGCTGCGCCTTCGGCGGCATGTTCTGCGGCGGCCAGACCTGGAAGCGCGTGAGCTGATATTTCTTCGAGCTGGACGTGCAAGGGCCTCGTGACACGTCACGGGGCCCTTTTCGGGTTTCCATTCGTTAACGACTCCTTACTCGCGATAGACGACGAAACAATTCTCCGCGCGACGAAACCGTTTTGGTCCCGCGACGAAGAAATCCCGAAACCAAGCCCGCGTAGTTCTCTTGCCCAACGAGGCGCCACCCGGCGCGCAACTCGGGCGCACCACTCACCAAACATGCAAGAGGGACACTCCATGGCTTTCGCACGCTCCACCATCCGTAACTGCCAATTGCTGATCGCGACCACGCTTGCATTCGGGATGCTGACCACCGTTTCCGTGGCGCATACGCCAGAGCAGGAGCAGATGTGCGCCGGCGACGCGATGCGGCTGTGCGGAGCGGAAATTCCCGATGTTGATCGCGTCACCGCCTGCATGATCCGGCAGCGCGCGTCGCTGAGCGACGGTTGCAAGGCCGTGTTCCGTTACGAGCCCCCGGCCGCGACACCCGTCAGCTACGCGCCGTCGGCCAAGCCGTCGAAGCCGCTGAACCTGACCCCGCACAAGCGCGGCTGATCAACACTCTATGTAAGATAAGAAAGCGCCATGCCCGGGGATGCCGGACGTGGCGCTTGTCCGTTTTGCCTGACCATGACAACAAGGCGGAAACGTTCATCCCGCATTCAGCCCGGCAGCGCTGAAATCGCGGCGCCGCTCCTCGCCCTCGTCTCTCCCTGTTCCCGGAACTCCCCTTGATGCCGCGCCGGTTGCGATTCGCGCTTCTGCTGTTGGTTTGCGGCACGCTGTTTGGCGCGACGAACGGTTTCGCTGGCCCCTCCGTCACAGCAAGATCGGCGCAAGCCGCACCCGCGCAGCCTGCGGCGCCGGCGCAGGCTGCGCCCGATCCGGCGGCTCCCGCGGCCGACGCACAACAGGCCGCGGAAGAGCCGATCGGCAATGTCGCGACCGTGACCGGCAGCGCCAGCGTTATCCGCAACAACGAGACCACACCGCTCAAGGTCAAGGACGACATCTATTTGAACGACGTCGTGCAGACCGGCGCAAAGTCCTCGCTCGGCATCACCTTCAGCGACGCCACCACCTTTAACCTCAAGGCGAATTCGCAGATCACCATCGACAGCTATGTCTATGAGGATGGCGGCAAGCAAAATGCCGGCGTATTCGACGTCGCCAAGGGCACGGTTGCCTTCGTCGCCGCCGCCGTCGCCAAGACCGGCGACATGAAAATCACCACGCCGACCGCGACGCTGGGCATTCGCGGCACCACCGGCCTCGTCGAGGTGCCGGAAGGTGCGGCCGCCAACAGCCCGAACAACGTCGCCATCAAACTCTATCCCGACGCCGACGGCAGGGTTGGACGCATCGAGGTCAACGACCGCGCCGGCGCGCGGCTGGGTTTCCTCAACCAGGGTTCCAGCGGCTTTACGATAAGTCCCGGCGCGGGCGGCATGCGCTTTGCCGCGGTGCCGCTGACGATTTCGCCGCAACAAATGCAACGCGATCAGGGCTTTGTGCGGCAGGTGCACTCGACGCAAAATCTCGGCCGCCGCGTCTTCAACGAGCAGCGCGATTTCCGCCGCGCCAACCCCGGCTTCAATCGTGGCAACGCACCGCGCCGCGGACCGCAGCAAAACGGATTGCCGGGACAGAACCGCAACGGTCAGCAACCGGGCTTACAGAATCGTCCCAGGCAACAACGATTGCAGAACCGGCCGGGCCAGCCGCAACAGCTGCAGCAACCAGGCTCGCCTAACCGGCAGGGTCGGTCGTTGCAGCGGCCGGGATCGACGCAGCCGGGTACGCCACGGGAGACCGGCTTGCCGCCGCGACCCGGTCAGCCGCAACAACCGGTGACGGCGGGACGACCGGGCGTCCAACAAGGCGCGCCCTCGCAAGCTGGTGGGCCGCAGCGCTTCCAGCAGCCCGGCGGTCAACAACAGGGCGTTCAGCAACCGGGCTTCCGGCAAGGCTCACGGCCCGGCGGTTTGCAGGCTGCGCCCGGTGTGCTGCGGCAAAGTCAGCCAGCTCGGCCAGTGCCGGGGCGCGCGCCGCCGCCAAGAGGAAGCAAGCCGCCGAAGGACGTGCGGTAGGTGAGGCCTAACCTTGCCCCGCTTGCGGGGAGAGGTCGGATTGCGAAGCAATCCGTACCGGTCTCTCAACAGTCATTGCTGGGAGAGAGGCCCCTCACCCCAACCCTCTAAGAGCGAGCTTCGCTCGTCTCGACCCCGCAAGCGTGGGGCGAGGGAGTCCAAGGATCACGCTGCGCGTCGAAACCAGTCCCGCATTTTCTGCACGAGGCTGCGTCGATCCCGCACTTCGCTGATCGCTTCAATTTGGATTGGCTCCGGGGTACGAGCAACCGACATCCCGGGCGGCGCGACCCTCCCCGCAGCCATCGCGATCGGCCCGACATTTTCCAGAAACGCCCGCTCATAGCCGCGCGACAGCCGCTCGACCGCATCCGCCAGCGGCAGCCACTCCACCGCCTTCACGTCGCGCATCAGTTTACGGACCGGCTCGGCGCCTGCCTCCATCCGCCAGAAGTGCACGACCTTGGAGCCGCCGCGGGATTCGTAGACCAGCGTACCGAGAAACTCGTGCACGGCGACATCGTGCCCGGTCTCTTCATTGACTTCGCGCTCGGCCGCAGCCCTCGGCGTCTCGCCGCGATCGAGCTTGCCCTTCGGCAGGACCCATTCGTTGCGCTTGCGCAGGCGCACGATCGCGACCAGCGGCGTCGCCGCCCGCCGCAAAACAATGCCTCCCGCCGCCAGCACAGGCGCTCGCGCCATCGCCATCCTCTCCGATCGTCGTTGGAATGCTCCACACATAGAGAATTTCGTACGGCGATGCTACCGTCTCGGTTCGTCAACGCACGATGCAGTTCCAGTGGTCTCGAGACGCCGCATGCAATCCATAACAGGAATCGCCCGCATCTGACGGCCGGCACGCAGCAAAAGAAAAGCCGCCTCACGGCGGCTTCTGTGATTTTGATTTATTGAGCACCGCCGCTGAGTCGCTTCGGCGCTGACAACGCAGTCAGCCCTTACGTGCCATTGTTGTAAGCCCTTCCCCGATTGACTTCAGGGCTTCGGAAAACGCGCTGCCGAACATGGCGCCACCGGAAACGGCCTCAAGCTCACCATCTTTCAAGACCCGCTCGTCCAATGTGCGCTGGTTTCCATTGATCGACTTGCTGGTCTGCGTCATGGCACTGCTCCCTTGTTTGGTGCGGAGGTGTTAGCGGAGCCAAGATAATCGCACGAGGTGTAGCGGTGCCTCGGTGATCCAGCTCACAGTCGCGGCAGTGCCTTGCGGAACACCACAATCATCCCTTTGGCTTCCGCAGCAACGCCTCACCGGCACGAACGCGCGCACCCTCAGCGACATTGTCGGCGAACTCAAAATGCTCCGGCGCCAGCACGATGATGGTCGAGCCGTGCTCGAACCAGCCAAGCTCATCGCCCTTGCGCATGCTGGCGGCGCACGGGAAATCCACCGGCCCCCTGCTCTGCGCGTTGAGAGTCACATCGAGGAAGTGCAGGCGGATGCTGGCGACCAGGATCGCGGCGACCGGCACCAGCGTCAGCGCTTCGCCGGAGGCAAGCCGCGTCTCCAGCACCGCGCGCTCGTTCTTGCAGAACAGCCGCTCCACCCTTTTCAACGCAATGGGATTGACGTTCCAGACGTCGCCATGGATGAACCTCACCCGCTCGATCGTGGCGTCATAGGGCGCGTGAAAACGATGGTACATGCTCGAGGTCAGCCGCAGCGTGAGGTAACGGCCGTTGCGGTGACGCTCCACCAAAGCGGGATCGCCGAGCAGATCCAGCAGCGAATACGGCGCGCCCTTGATCTGGAACAGTCTTGTGTCCTCCATCCGGCCGAACGCGCCGATGATGCCGTCGGAGGGACTGGCGACAACGTTCGGATCCGGGTCGGCGGGGCGCAGGCCCGGGCGTAGCTCGCGGGTAAAGCAATCATGCAGGCTCTTGAACTCGGTCTTCTTCGCCTCCGACAGGTCGAGATCGGAGAACAGCCGCCAGCAGGCGATCGAGGCGTCCCGCACCAGCGGGTTCTCGATCTTGCTGAACCACCCCATGAAACGGGTGATGGCCGCCCGGGGAATCCGGTTGGTCAGCAGGAAATTGAGGTCTTCCTGCTGGGTAAAGGCCGAAATCAGGCCTTTGACTGTCATGAATCTGTTAGCAGGATTAGCTAGCGCTGGTGGCATGGATTCGCCCCTTTCGATTCTGTCGCTGTCCGCCGTTGCGATTGCCGGCGCCGCGGTGACCTTCCCCAAATTGCAGGCGCGGCTGGCGCTTTCGCGCGCCAAACACCGCTCGCTGACCGGACATTCCAAGATGTCCAAGATGGTCGCGCGGCTGGTGCCGCATTACGAATTCGAAATCGGCGACTTCTTCTGTTCCGACGGCGCGCCGGCCGATGTCGCGATGCAACGCCAGGACGGCTTCTTCCGGCTCGCCGGTGTCTATCAGGATCGTTACGCCAAGGGCCGGCAGATGACCGCCGAGGCGGCCGAGCACATTTCCGACCTGCAATTCACCGAAGCCTACCGGGTGCCGTTCCAGTACAGCCGCCTGGTGCGCGAGCATCTTTCCACCAGCGCCTTCGTGGCGTCGTCGGCCGGCGTCACCGTCACCGATGTCGACGGCAATGTTTCCTACGACCTGACCGGCTCGTACGGCGTCAACATCTTCGGCAACGACTTCTACAAGGACTGCATCACCGAGTCGGAAAAGCGCGCGCATGCGCTCGGACCGGTGCTCGGCCCCTATCACCCCGTCATCACCGACAACGTCAAGCGTCTCTGCGAGATTTCCGGCCTCGACGAAGTCTCGTTCCACATGTCCGGCACCGAAGCCGTGATGCAGGCGGTCCGGCTGGCGCGCTACCACACCAAACGCACGCATCTGGTTCGCTTTGCCGGCGCCTATCACGGCTGGTGGGGCGACGTGCAGCCCGGCGTCGGCAATCCCGTGTCGCCGCACGAGACCTATACGCTCGCCGACATGTCGGAGCGGACGCTGCATGTTTTGAACACGCGCCGCGACATCGCCTGCGTGCTGGTCAATCCGCTGCAGGCGCTGCACCCGAACGCCAACGCGCCCGGCGATTCCGCATTGGTCGACAGTTCGCGTTCCGGCAATTTCGACCGCGACGCCTATACCGAATGGCTGAAGAAGCTGCGCGAAGTCTGCACCGAACGCGGCATCGTGCTGATCCTCGACGAGGTCTTTGTCGGCTTCCGCCTCGCCGCCGGCGGCGCGCAGGAATATTTCGGCGTCCGCGCCGACATGGTGACATATGGGAAAAGTCTTGCCGGCGGACTTCCGGTCGGCGTGGTCTGCGGCCGCAAGGATCTGATGCGGCGTTTTCGCGACGATCGCCCCGCCGACATCTGCTTTGCCCGCGGCACCTTCAATTCGCATCCCTACGTCATGACCGCGATGGACGAATTCCTCGGCCGGCTCGCCAGCCCGAATTTCAATTCGGTCTATAGCGGGCTCGACGAGACCTGGAACGCGCGCGCCAAGACGCTCAACGACCGGCTCGCCGCGCAGGACCTTCCGGTGCGCGTCAGCAATCTGTCGTCGATCTGGATGGTGCATTATACCGAGCCGTCCCGTTACAACTGGATGCTGCAATACTATCTGCGCGCCGAGGGGCTGGCGCTGAGCTGGGTCGGCACAGGCCGGCTGATCTTCAGCCTGAACTATACCGATGACGACTTTGCCGCAGTCGCCGACCGCTTCGTCGCCGCCACCGAGAAAATGAAGCGCGACGGCTGGTGGTGGCATGATGCAGGCCTCACCAACAAGAACATCAAGCGGCAGATCCTGAAAGAGATGTTCACGCGAAAGTGGATGCGGTAACTCCGCTCTCTCATTTCTCGTCATGGCCGGGCTTGTCCCGGCCATCCACGTCTTCCTTTGTCTGTCGCCAAGACGTGGATGCCCGGCACGAGGCCGGGCATGACGCGCATTTGATAGATTCAAGATCAACGATCAGGCGTGCTTGACGTGCTTCTCGAGGCCCGGGTCGATCAGTTCGCCCTTCATCAGGGCGATCGGCGCCTTGTAGTAGAGCTTGAGGTCGCTGAACGGGTCGGTCACGATCTTGGTCATCCAGACGAGGCCGGTCTCGACGTCGCGGATGAAGAACAGGTGGATGGTGCGGAACAGAAGCCCGCCGATACCGATCGCCAGCCAGATCTTGGCGACCTGACGCATGAAGTCCGCCGTCGTCTCCCACGGCGCGAACATGCCGAACAGGGTCGGATCGACATACAGCACCAGCGGCGACAGTGCCCAGATCACCATCAGCACGACCTTGCGCTGAAGATTGTAGCCGACCTTGATATCTTCCTTGTGCTCGTGGGTGGCGTGGTTGACGTGGTCATAGCCCTTCGGCTCGAAGAAGAAGTGACCGGCCTGGCGCGACGTCATCGAGACCAGCCAGCCGACCAGCGCCGATACCATCGGATCGATGAACAGCATGACATAGGCGAACAGGAAGCTCATGGCGCTGACGAAGTGCAGCGACTGGTTGATGCGGCTGTGGTGATAATAGCGATGGTCGTCCCAGCGCTGGGTTCGCAGTTCCTGCATGAAGTTCTTGATCATGATCTCCCCCAAATTCTTTCGGGTTAAGGATTAACGGGATTCGATGTCCAGCGTATGACATCACCTAAATGTCATATGAAGCTTCGCGGCGATGCGTTCACGCAGCGCCGCTACGGGGCGCTACGCAGCTTTCGCGACGTCGAGTTTCCGGAAACGCACCAGCGAGAAGTGACCGAGCGGCGGCACCAGGCGGCGCTCCGCCAGCTCCATGCCGGGCGCGCCGGCCAGCCATTGCGCGTAGCGCGACCAGGCGAACTCGGCGGTGCGGAAGCCGAGCGGGCGAACCACCGGCTGCAGGCGCTGCTCGATGAAGCGGCGCACGCCGGCATCCGCACTGACGCGGGTCAGGATGATGAGTTCGCCGCCCGGGCGCAGCACGCGGGCGAATTCGTCGAGCGCCGCTTCCGGGTTCGGAACCGCCGTGACGACGTATTGCGCCATCACGACGTCGAAGGAGTTGTCCGGGAATTCGAGCTTCTCGGCGTCCATGACAGCCAGGCCCTCGACGTTCTTCAGGTTGAGCTCGTCGACGCGCTTCTTGGCCTTCTGCAGCATCGCTTCCGAAATGTCGGTGCCGAAGATGCGCAGATGGGATGCGTATTGCGGCAGCGAGATGCCGGTGCCGACACCGACCTCGAGCACGCGGCCGCCGATCTTGTTGGTGGCCTGAATCGCTGCCTTGCGGCCCTTGCTGAACACGCCGCCGAACACGAGGTCGTATACCGGCGCCCAGCGGTCGTAGGCCTGCTCGACCGTCTCGCGGTCGAAGTCCAACGCCCTGGTGCCGTCAAGCTTGATGATGTCTGCCATGGTCTGCCTTCTCGTCTCTCTTCAAAAAGTACATTGAACTAACCCTGTACGGCGCTGGTGCCGGGGATGCGGCGCGCCGGCAGCGTGGCGCGGCTGGGCTGCAGCGCGGCCAGATTGCCGATGAATTGACGGGCGCTGTTTTCCCAGGAACGCCCGAGCGCAAAGTTCCGGCAGGCCTCGCGCGACATCGTCAGCGCGCGCAGACAGGCGCTGCGCAGATCCCCGTCCAGCGCGCCGATCGGATGATCGGCGATGACGTCCAAAGGCCCGGTGACCGGAAACGCCGCAACCGGCGTGCCGCAGGCGAGCGCTTCCAGTTGCACCACGCCAAAGGTGTCGGTGAGGCTCGGAAACACAAAGACATCGGCGGCGGCGAGATGCGACCTGAGATCCTCGCCCTTCTTCTCACCGAGGAAGACGGCGTGTGGATATTTCTGCGCCAGCTGCGCCCGCTGCGGCCCGTCGCCGACCACGACTTTCGTTCCCGGCAGATCGAGCGCGAGAAACGCCTCGAGATTCTTTTCAACGGCAACGCGGCCCATGGTCATGAAGATCGGCCGCGGCAGGTCGATCGTGGCCGGACTTTCAGGCGAGAACAAATCGGTGTCGACGCCGCGGGTCCAGAAGCCAAGCTTGCGAAAGCCGCGCTCGCTCAGCTCCTGCCGCAATGAGGCGGTCGCGACCATCGTGGTCGACGCCGCCGCATGAAAATGCCGCAGCAAAGCGTAGCCGACGCTGGCCGGGATCATGGTGCGGACCGCGACATATTCCGGGAAGCGCGTGGTGTAGGACGTGGTGAACGCGAGCTTGTGGCGGCGGCAATAGCCGCGCACCGCCCAGCCGATCGGGCCTTCGGTCGCGATATGTATAGCCTCGGGCGCCGCCGCCTCGATCCGGCGCGCGATCTCGCGGCGGTTCGGCAGCGCGATGCGCAAGCCGGGATAGGTGGGAACGCCGACGGACGGAAATCCGTCGGGGGTCAGGAAGCTGATCTCGGCGTCAAGCTTGGACGCACTGCGCGCCAGCGAGGTTAACGTCCGGACCACACCATTCACCTGCGGATGCCAGGCGTCGGTTGCTATCAATACCCGCATGTCGGGACCCCGGGGTTATCCATGATTCTCACTTCCCGACGTTGGTTCATGGATATTTCAAGCGTATGACGTCATCGATCTGTAAGGATGTTTTTCCCGTCGCCCCGGCGCTTTTTCGTGTAACGTGACAGTACGATGTCAAACCCGAACGCAAATTCCGCTCCATCCCGCCCGCGTCGGAAGCGAAAGAACTATGCGCTGCTGGTCCTCGCCGCCGGAATTTTCGTTTTCGGCGCCGCCGCCGCCACGCTTTATTATCTGTTGCAGCCGACCACCTTGCGGATCGCGGTTGGCCCTCCCGGAAGCGACGATCAGAAACTGATCCAGCTGATGGCGCAGACCTTCGCGCGCGATCACAGCTCGGTTCGGCTGTCGCTCGTTTCGACCCCGGGCGCGGCCGAGAGCATCGCGCTGTTCAATACCGGCAAGGCCGACCTTGCGGTGGCGCGCGGCGATCTGAACCTGCCGGCCAACGCCGAGTCGGTCGCCATCCTGCGCAAGAACGTCGTCGTGCTGTGGGCGCCGTCAGGCATCGCGCCGAAGGGCTCGAAGAAAACGCCGGTGGCCAAGATCAAGAGCCTCGACGAACTCGCCGGACATCGCGTCGGCGTCGTCGGACGAACGGAGGCCAACGTCAAGCTGCTGCGCACGATCCTGACCGAGGCCGGAATCAAGGTCGACAAGGTGACGATCACCCAGTTCGGCGTCAATCAGCTCGCCGAGATGGCGCGCGACCAGGCCGTCGACGCGTTCATGACGGTCGGCCCGCTCAACAGCAAGATCACCGTCGACGCGATCAACGCCACCGTAGCGGTCCGGGGCGAACCGAAATTTCTCCCGATCGAGGTGTCGGAGACGATTGCGAAGAAGCACCCGGTCTATGAAGCCGAGGAAATTCCCGGCAGCATCTTCGCATCGTCGCCGGCGCGCCCCGAAGACAAGATCGATACCGTCAGCGTCAACCATTTGATCATCGCGCCGAAGACGCTGTCCGACACCGCGGTCGGCGCGCTCGCCCGCCAGATCTTTACCCACCGCCAGCAGCTCGCACGCGAATTGCCGAGCGCCGCGCAAATCGAGAAGCCCGACACCGACAAGGACGCCGCCTTGCCGGCGCATCAGGGCGCCGCCGCCTATATCGACGGCAACGAGCGCACGTTCCTCGAAAGAAATACCGACTATCTCTGGTTCGCGATCATGGTGTTCTCGGGCATCGGCTCGGCATGGGCATGGCTGCAGCATTACTGGAAGCGGGAAGAGCGCGAGCAATATTCCGAGCATCGCGACAATCTGCTCGACCTGATTTCGAAGGCGCGCATGGCTGAAACGCCCGAAGAATTGTCCGAGATGCAGGGCACGGCGGATGCGCTGTTGCGCGAGGCGCTCGACTGTCACGAGGACGGTGCGATTGAGGACGGGGATTTGGCCGCGATCGGTCTGGCGCTCGAACAATTCCACCATGCGGTGGCGGACCGCCGCGCCATGATCGGCACGGCCGAACCCGACATGCAGCGGCTGCGGGCGCTGCAGAGCTAAAGCGTTTTCCGGAGAACTTCGGTTCTGATCCAATCAGAACCGAGGTTCTAAGGAACGGCGGCTTTTTCTCTATTTTTTTAATGCTTTGCGCACGAACGGCGCCCCGCTGCCGTCCCCCAAGACCCTGCGACGAAGCCGTCCTGAAACAATTCCCTAACGCGACGAAACCATTTTGGCGGCATTGTGCAAATGTCCTGAAACGGTTGGCCTGTACTGGTTTGCCTCAACGACGCGCTGGAACTGGCGCGACAGGGCGCAAACTGAAGGGGACGACCGATGTTCAGCTCATTCAAATTGAATACCCGCCTCGCCGCCGCCGCTTTCGGCGCAATCGCGATTGGCGCTACCGCATTTTCCGCACCCGCCGCCGCAGCCCCGCTGCCGCTGTTTCCCTTCTTCATGGCGCCCCCGGTCGAAGCCGCTCCGCCGCCGGTTGCGGTTGCTCCCTCGCAGGACGAAGAGCGCTTCGAGCTGCCCGCCCGCCTGCGCCGCCAGGTCGTGAACTACAACACCCGCGAAGCTCCGGGCACCATCATCATCGACACCCCCAACACCTATCTTTATCTGGTGATGGGCAACGGCCAGGCGATGCGCTACGGCATCGGCATCGGCCGCGACGGCTTCACCTGGTCCGGCACCCAGACGATCACCAAGAAGGCGGAATGGCCGGCATGGACGCCGCCCCCGGAAATGATCGCCCGCCAGCCCTACCTGCCGCGCCACATGACCGGTGGCCCGGGTAACCCGCTCGGCGCGCGCGCGATGTATCTCGGCGGCACCATCTATCGCATCCACGGCACCAATGCTCCGGAGACGATCGGCACCCGCGTTTCATCCGGTTGCCTGCGCCTCACCAATGAAGACGTCAGCGACCTCTATTCGCGGGTCAGCGTCGGCACCAAGGTGATCGTGCTGCCAATGACGGATCGCCGCGCCGACCTCGGCCGCACCATCCGCTAAGACCCAATCTTCGAAATCCAAAAACGGCTCCGGCGTTCGCCGGGGCCGTTTTTGCGTTGCGGAGTTCGCTACCGCCAGTCCGATCCTCCAAAAACATCTTCGCGCACGGCCGAAGTGCGATATGTTCCTTGAGAATTCGGCAATAAAAAGCAACGACGCCGTCGGCTGGCACAATCAGCACCAGCAACAGCCGGCTGTGTTCAGCGGTCAAAAAAGGCGGAATGACGCCGCCGTCGATTGTAGGGAGGATTCATGAAGCTTCAGCGCCGTCGATTTCTGAATCTGGCAGCGGGTGCTGCCGCGTTCCCGGCCGCTTCGCGGATGGCGCGGGCGCAGACCTATCCCTCGCGGCCGGTTCGGATCATCGCCGGGTTCGCTGCCGGCGGCATCGTCGACATCCTGGCGCGCATCATTGGCCAGGCCTTGTCGGAGCGCCTCGGGCAACAATTCATCGTCGAGAACCGTCTGGGCGCCGGCAGCAACATCGCCACCGAAGCCGTGGTTCGCGCGTCTCCCGATGGCCATACGCTGCTCCTGATCAGCGTCGGGAACGCAATCAGTCCGGCGCTTTACGACAATCTCAGTTTCAATTTCATCCGCGACATCTCGCCGGTCGCGGCCATCATGCGTGTGCCGAACGTCATGGAGGTGACCCCTTCATTGCCGGTTAAGACCGTTCCCGAGCTTATTGCCTATGCCAAGGCCAATCCCGGCAGCATCAGCTACGGGTCGGCCGGCATCGGAACCTCCGTCCATGTCTGCGCCGAGTTGTTCAAGCAAATGACCGGTGTCGACATGGTTCATGTGCCGTATCGCGGCATGCCAGGTGTGCTGACCGACCTGCTGAGTGGCCGAATACAGGTCGCCTTCGATAACGTCTCCAACTCGATCGAACATATCAGGGCTGGCCGACTGCGGGCGTTGGCGGTCACAACCGCAACACGCTGGCATGGCTTGCCTGATATCCCGACGGTAGGCGATAGCGTGCCGGGCTTTGAGGCGAGTGCGTTTTTCGGCGTTGGCGCCCCGAAGGAAACGCCGGCCGAAATTGTTGCCCTGCTCAACAAGGAAATCAACGCGATCCTCGCCAGCCCTGTGGCAAGGGCGCGACTTACCGATCTTGGCGGCACGATGCTTTCAGGTTCGTCTGCCGACTTCGGCACCTTCATCGCCGATGAAACCGAGAAGTGGGGCAAGGTGATCCGCACGGCAAACATCAAGGCGGAATGACTCAGTCGGCACTTCGCCGACGATTCCATAAGCCCATACGGCTGCGGCGCGTTGGCGATTTTCATCGCGCGCTTCTTCCTGCGCCGGACCGACCCTTCGACGCGAGCAGGGCTCTTCGGCTTCGATTTAGGATTGAGCCGAACGGTCCCGGCCCAAGCGCTCTTCCGCATGACGCGCGATTGATGTAGGCTAATCGACAGCCGCAAGCGGGCAGTGCCGAAAGCCCGTTGGAGTGCTAGCGGTATTTTGCCCACGGCGGGCTTGCAATGTTCATCTCACGTTTTGGGGGGCCGATCCGTTTTCGATGGAGTCGGCAGGGAGGCGTGCGCCTCGTTGATCAAACACACCCAACAGGAGAACATCATGCATTTTTGTATGACAGCACAATACACGCCTCAGGCTCTCAACAAAATCATGGAAAATCCCAAGACCAATCGCCATGAAGCGGCGAAAAAGCTGATCGAAGCAGCTGGTGGCAAATTACTCTCGATGTATAGCACCGCTGCCGATGGTCCCGGCGTTCTGGTAATCTTCGATGTACCTGACCCCAATGCAGCACCGGCCATTTCAGGCACGGTGGTGGCATCCGGTGCCATCCACAATGTACACCTGACTCGTTTGTGGACGCAGGATGAAATCATGCTGGTTCGCCAAAAGGCGGTCCAGCTTCGTGCCTCATACACGCCGCCCGGCGGCTAGTCCGCAGAAGAGCCCAACGGGCGCGCGCAAAGCGCGGCCCGTTGGGCGCCACTCGTAACTCCATCCTGCGCCGACGACGAACGATCGTCGTCCGAGATCGATGTGCGGAGATTTTGATGAGGATGATCGCGCGGAGGCTTCGCGTTGCCTTGGCGAAGCCGGACGCCAGCGAGCCGTCGCCCAATCCAGCCTCACGGACAGGATCAACCTCAGCGTTGCTGAGGCCTTCGTCAACGTCGGCTCGCTGACTTCATTGAATCTACACATCCGTCGCTGCCCACGCAATTTGCATGTGGGCGCTTTTTTCTCGGCGCCTCGATTTCTTCGGCTAGGCAATCCGCCAACCCTCGCCCGGTCCGATCAAGCAATCGCAATTATTAGTGAGCGCCGCAAATCGCATGGCGTCTGCCGCCATCGTGCCGTTAATCCGCCATCTCGCCAAGCCTTGTTGCCTTGTCCGCACGCCGCTACGGCGTGCCCGGTGTTAACGGATTAACGGATTAACGGATTAACGTGATGAGTTCCGGCCCACTCTGGCGCCCCCCTCGCCGCCCCTGTAAGAGAAGTAGTTCAATCGGTCCGGGGGGACGATGCGTCTGCCGATGCATTCCAAAACGATCCTGATCGGGGCCGCGGTAATCGCGGTCTCGTTTCTGATCAGCCTGAAAGCTATGGATTGGCTGGCGCCGAGCGGCACGGTCAAGCCGCCGGTGCTTGTCGAATTGCCGCCGCTCGCTCCCGCCCCGCGCAGCTCCACCGTGATGGCGCCGATCGCGGTGGCGCTGACGGCGATCCGCGACGCCGCCGATCGCGGTTCGCCGCGCGCCTTCAACGGCAAGGCGGAAAATCCCATCTCGCAGATCCTGCAGAACGCCGATATCGGCTGGACCGCCTCGCGCGGCCCAATCGCCGCGACCGGCGGGCAGGACCTGCTGACGCTGACGACGCCGCTGACCGGGACGCTTAACGTCACCGGTTCGCTGTCGGCAAAGGCAACGGGGGCGGTCGGCGACGCGCTCGGCGGCCTGCTCGGCGGCAACGTCGCCAAACAGATCGGCAGCGTGAACATCAAGAACCTCAACGCGTCAGCCGAGATCAAGGGCAATGTCGTCATCACCGCGCGGCCGAAGATCGCCGCCGCCTGGCGCATCGAGCCCAATCTTGCCGCGCAGGTGAATCTGGGCGACACCAGCGTTACAATGGCCGGTGCCCGCATCAACGTGCCGGCCCAGGTCAAGCCGCTGATCGACAAGACGGTCGCCGATCAGATCAACCTGGTGCAGGCGCGGATGCGTAACGATCCCGCGTTTGAAAACAACGCGAAGGTGCAATGGGCCAAGGCCTGCCGCTCGATCTTGCTGCAGGGTACCAGCGCCAGCTCATCGCTGCCGGCGCTGTGGCTGGAGCTGCGGCCAACAAGGGCGATCGCGGCCCAACCGCGCGTCGACGCGCAGGCGCTGATACTGACGCTAGGCATCGAGGCGGAGACCCGCATTACCCCGGTCGAGACCAAGCCCAGTTGCCCGTTCCCCGCCACCATCTCGATCGTGCCGCCGACGCCGGGCCGGGTTGCGATCGGCGTCCCCGTCGACATGCCGTTCACCGACATCAACAAGATCGTCGAGGCGCAGTTCGCCGGAAAGACCTTTCCCGAGGACGGTTCGGGTTCAGTCGACGTCACCGTGAAGCGCGCCACGGTGGCGGCATCCGGCAATCGCCTGCTGATTTCGCTGTTGGTGAACGCCAAGGAGAAGAAGAGTTTCTTCGGCTTCGGCGGCGAGGCCATTGTTCATATCTGGGGCAAGCCGGTGCTCGATCAGGCACAGCAGACCCTGCGGTTGGCCGATGTCGAACTCGCGGTCGAGTCGGAAGCGGCGTTCGGCCTGCTCGGCGCCGCGGCGCGCGCGGCGATGCCACATCTGCAGAAGGCGCTGGCGGACAAGGCCACCGTCGACCTCAAGCCGTTCGCCAGCAATGCGCAGAAAAAGATCGCCGCCGTGATCGCGGACTTCCAGAAGAATGAGGACGGCATTCGCGTCGCCGCCGAGATCACCAAGCTGAGATTGGCCGACATCGCCTTCGATTCGAAAACGCTGCGCGTGATCGCGGAAGCCGAAGGCGCCATCAATGTGTTTGTGACCACGCTGCCGGGATTGTAGCGCCGTCCTTGCTGACAGATCGTAGGGTGGGCAAGGCGTCCTTACGCCGTGCCCACCAGATCTTTGCCGAGAAGAAAATGGTGGGCACGACGCTTGCGCGTCTTTGCCCACCCTACATTCTAGCCTTCGAATTTGAACGAGACTTTCACCTTGGCGCGGTAGGCTTCGACCTTGCCTTTGGCGTCCAGTTGCAGATCGAGTTGCACGATTTCGGCGACGCGAAGATCGCGCAAGGACTTTCCGGCCCTCGCGACGGCCGCGGTCGCGGCCTTTTCCCAGGAGTCCTTGCTGGTACCGATCAGCTCAATCACCTTGTAGACGCTCTCAGCCATGTCGTCCTCCCGTTGATGTTACAGGCAGGACTTAAGGTGCTCCTGCCGCGCCTCAGCCTAACATCGGGATTTCAGACCTGATAGGATGCGGTGCAGCAATTGCACGCAGAGCGAGCTTCAGCAAAACAAAAGGCCGGGCGGCAATGATGCCGACCGGCCTTTCCAGATCAGTCGTAACTTAAGCTCGCGAGCCTAGTTGGTCGTATATTTGAACTCGCTCATCGCCTTCAGTTCATCCTTGGTCGCGCTGAGTACGGCGTGATCCGGATACCACGGATTCGGCTTTGCCGCAGGCGCCGTGGCCGCACCCGTGGTCGTGGTCGATCCCGGCCGTGCGCCGCCGCTGGCGGGCGTATTTGCGGCGCCGGTATAGGCGACGGGCTCCATCACGAACTTGACCTTGTCGAGCGGCACCGCAACCAGATGCTCGCCTACGCCGAGGAAGCCGCCAACGCCGATCACGACGGCCTTGATGTCACCGCTCTTGTCGGTGAGCAGGTCGTTGATCGAGCCAAGGCTTTCATTCTTGTCGTTGTACACGCTCAGGCCGACCATCTTCGAGGCGCGCCAGGTGCCCTGGAACGACGAAGACATGTCCGACGCTGTCGCAGGCGCTGGCGCCTTGCTCATTTCAGCGGCGGGCGCAGGTGCCTTGCTGGTTTCAGCGGGAGCCGTCGGTGCTTGCGCGAACGCGACAGTCGCAAGCAACGCAGAACCGGCCAGGCCGGCGATGGTATATTTGGCTAACATATCGGTTCTCCTCAGTTTCGAAATCGTGCTGAGAAAACCCGTGACATGAACAAGTGTTCCAATGGAACATGCGACAACAGTTCTCTTTGGACGCGCTTTCTTCACCGCGAACCCGGTACCCACTTCGCTCGAAAGCGCGCTAGAAGCCGCTCCAGTATGGCGGCATGCCATAGTAGCGATGCAGTTCCGCTTCCTGCGCGCGATCGCCCCAATCGAAATCCTTGTCGGCGCGGAACGACGGCGCGCGCTTCAATTCTTCATCGTCGATGTCGAGTTCGTAAGCTTCGAACTTGGTGTTGTAGCTGAGCCGGCCCCAGGGCAACGGAAGCAGGTTGGTGCCCATGCCCAGGAACCCGCCGAAGCTCAACACGGCGTAAGATACTTTGCCGGAGATCTTGTCGATCATCAGCCGTTCGATATGCCCGATCATGTCGCCGTTCGGTCGTCGCACCGCGGTGCCTTCGACACGATCGCTCGCGATCAACTGATGCGGCTTGGTCATGACGTCGATTGCCATCGGACCCTCCACACATAAAATCAATGATCTAACGCTCCAGCCGGTGGCCGGTTCCCGCACCGCAAAATGAGACAGCCACCCTTCCCTTTCAGCAAGGAAGGATGGCTGCGACGTATCGCTGCGTTGGCTAGATCAGCTTTGGTAGTCGATCAGCAGCGCCGAGAACGAGGCACTGGTGCTCGATGTGCTCGAGCTGCCGGTCGCGCTGTAGCTCGTGGATGACGACGCCGACAGTGATTCCTGCAGCGTCTGCAAAAACTGCTTGAGGATGTCGTCGAGCGAAGTGGTGCTCGAAGAAGTGTCGTCACTCGAGGACACGCCGTCAGCGGGCGGCGGACCGCCGGGAGGCGGACCACCGGCGCCGCCGGGACCCCCCGGTCCGCCGGGGCCACCAGCCCCGCCGGGGCCATTGGCGAACGCGGCCTTGAAGACGCCCTGCAATTCGGTGGCCTGCTCGCTGGTCAGCTTGCCGCTGGAAACCTGGCTGCTGATCAGATCGTCGATCTTCGACTTCATCTCCTCGGGCGAGGGCCGAACGCCGCTGGCCTGGTCGCTGGCCCGGCTGGACTGCATCGCCGAGTCGATATCGGTCAGCGCCGCCGACAGCGCATCCTTGTCCGACGAGCTGATGACGCCGGAATTGACTTCCGACAGCAACTCGTTCTGCAACTTCTGAAGGGGCGACTGGTAGGACTGGGCCGAGGCCGCCGAAATCGAGGTCATGATGGCTCCAAAGTTTCGTAGCAAGCGGTGGTAAGAGACGTCACGACCGTAGGGTTAACGGTCTTAACGAGGTCTTTGCAGCCGCCCCCTGACCTGTTGCCCCGTATTGCCCGACTCCATCTGGAAACATTGGGAAACAAAAATCCTTCGCCCGCACCCCCGAATCACCGACAAAAGGTCGACATGGCCCAGGCACAGCCCAACATCCTCGTCGTCGAGGACGACCGCGAGACGCGCACGCTGATCGCGAAATATCTGCGCAACAATTCCTGCAACGTCACCACGGCAAGCGACGGCCGGGAGATGGCCCGCGCCATGACCGACCATCGCGTCGACCTCTTGATCCTCGACGTCATGCTGCCGGGCGAGGACGGTCTCAGCCTGTGCCGCAAGGTGCGCGCGACGTCGCAGACCCCGATCATCATGCTCACCGCGCGCGGCGAGGACGTCGACCGCATCCTCGGCCTGGAGATGGGCGCCGACGATTATCTGCCCAAGCCGTTCAACCCGCGCGAATTGCTGGCGCGGATCAACGCGGTGCTGCGCCGGCAGGCGGCCGCGCAAACCGCCAGCGCGGTCGAAGGCGCGAGCGTGCTGACATTTCTGGGTTGGCGGATCGACTGCCGGCTGCGCGAGCTGCGCAATCCCGAGGGCGCGCGCGTCGCCATGACCAGCGCCGAATTCGACCTGCTGCGGACCTTCTGCGAGCGGCCCGGCCGCGTGCTGTCGCGCGACAGCCTGCTCGACCTCACCCAGGGCCGCAACGCCGGCTCGTTCGAGCGCTCTATCGACGTGCTGGTCAGCCGCATCCGCCGCAAGATCGAACCGGATCCGCTGGAAGCCACCATGATCAAGACGGTGCGCTCGGGGGGCTACATGTTCACGCCGAGAGTTGACGCGACAGGAGTCGAGGCGGTGACCGCCGGCGGCAAGTGATCATGAAGCTTTTGGGCTTTCTGAATCTTCGCGGCATCAGCGGCCAGATCGCGGCCCTCGTCATCGTCTCGATCGCAGCGCTGCATCTGATCATCACGGCGGGTTTCTGGCTGCACCGGCCCGACCAGCCGGATCCCTCATTCGACCGCGGGCACGGCCAGCTCGCCAGCGCCGTCCAACTGCTCGGCGCGGCGCCTGCCTCCGAACGGCCGCGGCTGTCAGGCGACATCGCGCGCGCCTTTCCGCAACTCGGCCTCCAGATCCTGCCGCCGGGCTTGACGCCGGAGGCGCGCGAACCCGAGGGCAATCTGCGCGGCCTGCAGCGGCGGCTCGGCCGCGATTATCGCATTTTTGCGCCGCCGCCGGACGGAGACGTCCGCAAGATCGGCGTGGCCTTGCCGGACGGCGCGATGATTTCGGCGAATGTGATGCCGGAGCAGCACCGGCCACCACCCTTCCTGGGCGGGCCGTGGATGATGACGCTGCTGTTTGCGGTCATCAGCGTCACCCTGCTCGGCCTTTGGGCGGCTCGCGCGCTGACCGCGCCATTGTCGTCGTTCGCAAAGGCCGCCGAAAGCTTCAGCCTCAATGGCGCGGCGGCGCCGCTGCCCGAGCGCGGACCGGAGGAAATCCGCTCGGTCGCACGGGCCCTGAACCGGATGCGTGCGCGCATCACCGGCCTGATCGACGACCGCACCAAAATGCTCGCCGCCATCAGCCACGATCTGCGCACGCCTATCACAAGAATGCGGCTGCGCTCCGAGTTCATCGAGGACGAAACCCATCGCAGCCGCATGCTCGACGATCTCGACCAGATGCGTTCGATGCTGGAATCCGTGCTGTCGTTCCTGCGCAACGACCGCAGGCTTGAATCGATGACGCTGGCCGACGTCGCCAGCACGCTGCAGCTGATCACCGATCAATTCGGCGACATGGGGCGCAAGGTCGCCTACGACGGCCCCGCGCATGCGATGGCGACGGTGCGGCCCGACGATCTGCACCGCAGCGTCACCAACCTCGTGGAAAATGCCGTGCGGTTCGGCGCCGAGGCCGTCATCCGTCTTCGCGTGTCTGACGACCGGATCACCATCGACGTCGAAGACGACGGCCCCGGCATTTCGGACGCGCAGAAGCAGAACATGCTGGAGCCGTTCGTGCGCGGCGACGACGCCCGCAACATGGATGAAGCCGCGGGCTTCGGCCTCGGCCTTTCCATCGCCAACGCCATCGTGCTCGCCCATAGCGGCACGCTGTCACTGCACGACCGGCAGCCGCGCGGATTGGTGGTGCGGATACAGTTGCCGGTTCACCAGCAGAGCGTCGCGGCGTAGATTCCAGTTTTGACGCGTTTTGTTTACGCGAACCGGAATCCACTTCGCTCGAAAACGCTATGGCTGGTTAAGCCGCCAATGAATCCGGATGCGATTCCTCGTAGATCGCGACCGCCTCGAACTGATAGTCGCAGGCGCGGCAATACCACAGGAAGGACGTACGGCCCGCGTTGCTTTCGATCCAGTCGGGTCTCGAGATCGGCGTTCCGCATTGGGCACAGGGATTCTCACGGGGCAAATAGCTGGAATCCAGTCGAGCCATGGCGCATCTCCCCTCGCTGATATTCTTGTTTTGTATTTGAAATAGACAGCTTTGCTGTCGAAACTGAACACGCTGTCGCGAAGTCTTTTAAACCTTCCTCGAATCATTTGCACGACATTCATGCTCGGACGAATCGCCGCAATGCTGTTCGAACCAATCGCCGCAATGGCGTCGAATTTTTCCTCTATTGCCGGTCGCTCCTCCGCAATAATCGTGTTACGCAAATCGTTAACGCGCAGGTTGCGACCGAGATTTTTGATGAAGGCTTTGATTGTTTGATGAAAGCTTTGCTGAACCTGGCCTCGTTCGCCGTCGTGGCAGCTTGTTTGGTTGCGCCACCAGCTGCAGCGCAACAGCGCGCGCAATATGAAAGCCTGGTCGCCGCCCATGCCAGCGCCAACAATGTGCCGGAAGCGCTGGTGCATCGCGTAATCGTTCGCGAAAGCAAATATCATCCGGATCTGGTCGGACGCGGCGGCACCATCGGGCTGATGCAGATCAAGCTCGCGACCGCGCGCGGCGTCGGTTACACCGGCGACGCGGCCGGCCTGCGCGATCCCGCCACCAACCTCGCCTATGGCGTGAAATACCTCGCTGGCGCCTGGCGCGCTGCCAACGGCAACCAGGACCGCGCCGTGCGCCTTTATGCCGGCGGCTATTATTACGTCGCAAAGCGCCAGCGGCTGGAACGGCTGAACCAGCCCGGACCGGTGCTGGCGAGCGCCCTGCCAAGGAACATCGCGCCGGCCAGCGACGCCCCGGTGGAGGCGACGGAAGCCGCTATTGAGCCGAAACAAGCTTTGAAACCGGCCGAAGCGGTCGAAAAGCCGAAAGCGGCGGCGACGCTGGTCCCGATCCCGAAGAAGCGTCCGAAGAAACTCGCCGAGGCGAAGCCGCAAGTTCCGCACCCGCCAGACGCCTTATCAGGTGCAAACGGCGCCAAGCCGCGTTGACACGCCCCCACATCGGCCTACATTAGACCTGTTCCGAGGGGAGCTCCGATGAGGAGCTGAGATACCGCAAGCTTGGACCTGCCAAATGGCACGGTTTGGGACCGCGGTGACCCTTTGAACCTGATCCGGGTCATGCCGGCGAAGGGACAGGGATGTTTCAGGGTTTCAAGCCGCGGGGGGATTCCCCTGTATCTATTATCGGCGCCGGCATTGCCGGCGCGTGGCAGGCGTTGCTTTTCGCGCAGGCCGGCCACGCCGTCACCTTGTACGAGCGCAGTGACGCCGCGATGACGCTGTCCACCAGCCATTGGGCCGGCGGCATGCTGGCGCCCTGGTGCGAGGCCGAAGCGTCCGAACCCGTGATCGGCCGGCTCGGCATCCGCTCGCTCGACCTCTGGCGCGAGCATTTCCCGGAAACGCCGTTCAACGGATCGCTGGTCGTGGCGCATCCGCGCGACCGCGCCGATTTCGAACGCTTTGCCAAGCTCACGTCAGGCCATGTCAGGCTCGACGCGCAAGGTTTGCGCGAACTCGAGCCATCGCTTGAGGGCCGTTTTCGCGATGGGCTGTTTTACGCCGACGAGGGCCATGTCGAGCCGCGGCGCGTGCTGCCGGAACTGCACGCGCGGATCGCCGCGGCCGGCGGAAAAATCAAATTCGAGAGCGATGCCGATACCAACGATCTCGACGGCCTCGTGATCGACTGCCGCGGCCTCGCCGCGCGCGACGCGCAGCCGGAGCTCCGCGGCGTCAAGGGCGAGATGATCATCGTCGAGACATCAGAGGTCGAACTGGCGCGTCCGATCCGGCTGATCCATCCGCGCTGGCCGCTCTATGTGATCCCGCGCGGCGACGGCAGGTTCATGCTGGGCGCGACCTCGATCGAGGCCGAGGACACCGGCGTCAGCGTGCGCTCGGCGCTGGAGCTATTGGGCGCCGCCTACGCCGTGCATCCGGCATTCGCCGAAGCGCGCATCGTCGAATTCGGCTCGGGGCTGCGCCCGGCCTTTCCCGACAATCTGCCGCGGATCGCCATCAATAATGAAAAGATCGCCGTCAACGGACTCTATCGCCACGGCTTCCTGCTGGCCCCGGCGCTGGCAGAGCTGACGCTTGGCTACATCAAGCGCGGCGTGATCGACAATGAGGTGATGCAATGCGTGTGACCATCAATGGCGAGGCGCGCGAGATCAACGCGTCAAGCGTCGATGCGCTGCTGCGCGAGCTCGAATACGAAGGCACGCATTTCGCAATCGCGCTGAATTACGACGTGCTGCCGAAGAGCCGCTGGTCCGAGACGCCGATCAAGAGCGGCGACGAGATCGAGATCATCACGCCAAGGCAGGGAGGGTGAGTTGATGATCGCAACCTCTCTCCACCCGTCGTCCCGGCGAAGGCCGGGACCCATAACCACCGGCCTGCGTGGTTACGAAAGGTCTCTGACACCGTGCCTTAACGAGATGTCACGGCGTATGGGTCCCGGCCTTCGCCGGGACGACAACGGAATGTTATCGCCATGCTGAACTTCTACGGCAAAACCTTTTCCTCCCGCCTCCTGATCGGCAGCGCGCTCTACCCCTCGCCTGCGATCATGCAAGGCGCTATCCGCGCGTCCGGCGCTGGCATCGTCACCGTGTCGCTGCGGCGGGAAGCCGCCGGCGGCAAGACCGGGGATGCGTTCTGGTCGCTGATCCGCGAGCTCGACGTGTCAGTGCTGCCGAACACCGCGGGCTGCCGCAGCGTCAAGGAAGCCGTCACCACCGCAAAGCTGGCGCGCGAATTGTTCGGCACGCCCTGGATCAAGCTGGAAGTGATCGCCGACAACGACACGCTGCAGCCCGACGTGGTTGGCCTCGTCGAGGCCGCCGGCATCCTGATCAAGGACGGCTTTGAAGTATTTCCCTACTGCACCGAAGACCTCGGCGTTGCGATGCGGCTGGTCGACGCCGGCTGCAAGGTCGTGATGCCATGGGCAGCCCCGATCGGCAGCGCCAAGGGCATCACCAACCGCGATGCCTTAAAACTGCTGCGCGACCGCCTGCCTGACATCACGCTGGTGGTCGACGCCGGTTTGGGCGCGCCGTCGCATGCGGCCCACGCCCTCGAACTCGGCTACGACGCGGTGCTGCTCAACACCGCCATTGCAAAAGCCGCCGACCCCGTCGCGATGGCGAATGCGTTTCGTCTCGGCGTCGAGGCTGGACGTACCGCTTATGAGGCCGGGCTGATGGAAGCTCGCGATTTCGCCTCCCCTTCAACCCCTGTCATCGGGACACCGTTCTGGCATGCCGTATCCTGATAAATTCTATCCTGTCGTCGACAGCGTGAAATGGGTAGCCCGGCTGACCGCCCTCGGCGTCGGCACTATCCAGCTGCGCGCCAAGGACTTGAATGACTCCGAGGCGCTGCAGATCGTCAGCGACGCGCTCGCGGTCACCAAGGGCACGTCCACAAAACTCGTGGTCAATGATTACTGGCGCGCGGCGATTGTGGCCGGCGCGGAGCATCTGCATCTCGGCCAGGAAGATCTTGCCGACGCCGATCTCGACGAAATCCGCAAAGCAAAGCTGACGCTCGGCATCTCCACCCATGACGACGAGGAACTGGCGACCGCGCTGCGCGCAGCGCCGGATTACATCGCCCTCGGGCCGATCTTCCCGACCACGCTGAAATCGATGCGCTTCGCCCCGCAGGGCATTCCAAAGATCACCGAATGGAAAAAGCGCATCGGCGACATCCCGCTGGTCGCGATCGGCGGCATCAAGTTCGAGCAGGCAGCCGAGATCTTTGCCGCCGGCGCCGACTCGATCGCGGTGGTCTCAGACGTCACCCAGAACACCGACCCCGACGCGCGGGTGAGGCAATGGCTCGGCGAACAGTCGAAGGCTGCGTGATGTATATCGCCCGCGGAGACACCCCCACCCCAACCCTCCCCCGCAAGAGCGGGAGAGGGAGCGGACCTCGCCCTTGTCTTCCCTCTCCCGCTCTTGCGGGGGAGGGTGGCGCGCGCGTCAGCGCGCGACGGGTGGGGGCTCGCGCCACGAACTCTATTCCTGGATCGGACCGCGTAGCGGGCCGGACAAACTGACAACAAATTCAACGGAGGATAACATGAACATCCGCTCCAACCCCGACACCACCCTGCCCGCCGTCACCACCGGGCCGCTGCCCGCCTCGCGCAAGATCTGGGTCACGCCCGACGAGGCGCCGGATGTGCGCGTTCCCCTGCGCGAGATCATTTTGAGCGACGGCGCCGGCGAGCCTAACCTGCCGGTGTACGACACCTCCGGTCCCTACACCGATCCTGATGTCACCATCGACGTCAACGCCGGCCTCAAGCGCGCGCGCATCGAATGGGTGAAGGAGCGCGGCGGCGTCGAGGAGTATGAAGGCCGCGACATCAAGCCGGAAGACAATGGCAATGTCGGCGCTTCCTATGCCGCAAAGGCCTTCACCGCGCACCACAAGCCGCTGCGCGGGACAGGTGACCACATGATCACGCAGCTCGAATTCGCCCGCGCCGGCATCATCACCAAGGAGATGATCTACGTCGCGACCCGCGAAAACCTCGGCCGCAAGGTGCAACTCGAGCGCGCGGAAGCCGCATTGGCCGACGGCGAGAGCTTCGGCGCCGCGGTGCCCGCATTCGTGACGCCGGAATTCGTCCGCAGCGAAATCGCGCGCGGCCGCGCCATCATTCCCTGCAACATCAACCATGGCGAACTCGAGCCGATGATCATCGGCCGCAATTTCCTGACCAAGATCAACGCCAATATCGGCAACTCCGCCGTGACCTCGTCGGTCGAAGAGGAAGTCGACAAGATGGTGTGGGCGATCCGCTGGGGCGCCGACACCGTGATGGACCTTTCCACCGGCCGCAACATCCACACGACGCGGGAATGGATCCTTCGAAATGCGCCGATCCCGATCGGCACGGTTCCGATCTACCAGGCGCTCGAAAAGTGCGACGGCGATCCCGTCAAGCTGACCTGGGAGCTCTACAAGGACACGCTGATCGAGCAGTGCGAACAGGGCGTCGACTATTTCACCATCCACGCCGGCGTGCGCCTGCCCTACATCCACCTCACCGCCAACCGCGTCACCGGCATCGTGTCGCGCGGCGGCTCGATCATGGCGAAGTGGTGCCTGGCGCATCACAAGGAAAGCTTCCTCTACACCCATTTCGAAGAGATCTGCGATTTGATGCGCAAGTATGACGTCTCGTTCTCGCTCGGCGACGGCCTCCGTCCCGGCTCGATCGCCGACGCCAACGACCGCGCGCAATTCGCCGAACTGGAAACGCTCGGCGAGCTGACGCAGATCGCCTGGAAGAAGGGCTGCCAGGTCATGATCGAAGGCCCCGGCCATGTGCCGCTGCACAAGATCAAGATCAACATGGACAAGCAGCTCAAGGAATGCGGCGAGGCGCCGTTCTACACCTTGGGCCCGCTGACGACCGACATCGCGCCGGGCTACGACCACATCACGTCAGGCATCGGCGCCGCCATGATCGGCTGGTTCGGCTGCGCGATGCTGTGCTACGTGACGCCGAAGGAGCATCTCGGCCTACCCAACCGCGACGACGTCAAGGTCGGCGTCATCACCTACAAGATCGCGGCCCACGCCAGCGATCTCGGCAAGGGCCATCCGGCCGCCCAGCTGCGCGACGACGCCCTGTCCCGCGCCCGCTTCGACTTCCGCTGGGAAGACCAGTTCAACCTCGGCCTCGACCCGGAAACCGCCCGCGCCTATCACGACGAGACGCTGCCGAAGGAAGCCCACAAGGTCGCCCATTTCTGCTCGATGTGCGGCCCAAAGTTCTGCTCGATGAAGATCACGCAGGACGTGCGCGACTACGCGGCAACGCTGAACGACCCCGACAAGCGCGCGGTCGCCGGCAGCGTCGGCATGTCGATGACGGGCGTGATCGAGGACGGCATGGCGTCCATGTCGCAGAAGTTCAAGGATATGGGCGGACAGGTTTATCTGGACGCGGAGAAGGTGAAGGAGAGCAATCGGGTATTGTAGCCTCTCCTCGTCATGCCCGGGCTTGACCCGGGCATCCATCAGGAATGCGAAAGGCCGGGCAACAGCCCGGCTTTTTTTAGATATCCGCCACACCACTCAAAGTCGTATCTTTTGCATCCGTCGCGCAAACTCTATAACAGCTATGTCTGACTAGCGATGGAATGGAAGTGCGCGTGGGAACGAGACTATTGTGGACGAATGCCAGCCGGTTGCTATGTCTGCTGGCTGGCGGTGTCGCAACTATCAACCTGCTCGCGGCCTGCTCATCAATCCCGAATCAAACCGAGGCGACGATAGCGCCAGCTCCGCCGAGGGCCGGTTATGCGTCTCTGCATATCGGGCGCCCGACAGGTGGAAATGTGAGTATCTTTCCGCTCGCAATTCATGTTGACGGCAAGCCGGCGGCCTCGCTGTCACCGGGCCAGTACACAACTATCGAGATCGCCCCGGGGAAGCACAGCATTGGCGTTCCTGACGGAGCTTGGAACCGAGCGATTTCAGGCACGCCCCACGCGGCAGATTTTTCAACCGAATCTGGAAAGACCTATTACGCGTTGCCGACCCAGTGGTACGAGGATGCTGGCTATAGAGTGTCCATGGTTGGATCGGTAGCCGTCCCTCACCGGACCGCCGTTGGACATGCTAGCTTCGCAATACAGTCGGACGGCCCGCCTGCGGCGTTCGGCAAATTGACCTATGTAAGGGCACCCTGATCTTGAGCCCGTAAGGTGGATTGGCGTAGCCAGCGTAGCCCGGATGAGCGCAGCGACATCCGGGGATGGTGGGAATCCCGCATATCGCTGCGCTCATGCGGGCTACACGAGCAGGACCAAAAATGACCGACGATCTGACCGATGTCTGGGACGGCACCTACATCCAGCCGTCCGTTGGCATGGTCACGTTTCTGGTGACGCTCATCGAGTCCGGTGGCGCGTTCGGAGGAAGCGTGACCGAACCTTGCATGACATCAGGCTGCCCGGTGAGCAGCCACAACGCTTCGATCGCGGGTCAGCGCTCCGGCAGCGCGGTGTCGTTCGTCAAGACGTACGAACCGCCGGGCTACGGCTATGACAAGGTCTTCTATGAAGGCGCGGTCAATTCCGACGCCACGGAGATTAGCGGCCGCTGGCGACTGCCGGGCGCCACGCTCTCGGGGACATTTTTGATGGTCCGATCGAGCAAGACGGCGGAAACGACTGCAACCGAAGAACGGACAAAGGAGCCGGTGCGCCAGCCGACGTAGGAAACGAGCGTAGCCCCGATGAGCGCAGCGACGTCCGGGGATGGTGGGAATCCCGCATATCGCTGCGCTCATGCGGGCTATAGACCAGGAACTCCAGAACTTCGCGCTCCAACCAGGAGTAGCGCAGGTCTTCTTTTTCTCCCGTTAGCATTTCGTTAACCATTTCCGCCCACCTTCCCCTCAGCGGCTTGGGGGCCGTTGATTCCTGATGCTTCTGCTCCGTGTTTGGGGGCTAGCGTTGATCGGGAGGTGTTGATGACCCAAGAGTCCCTTGAGCGCTTTTCCGGCGCGCCGGAGTTTTCATCGCCGGATCCGCAAAGCCTTGCGCCCCAAGATCTTGTACCCCACGAACTTACGCCCCATGAAATCGTTCCGATGCTGATCGGCTCCACCGTCGAGGCGGTCGAGCGCGAGCTCGTGGTGCAGACGCTGGTCCGGTGCGACGGCAATCGCACGCGCGCCGCGCGGGTGCTCGGCTTTTCCGTGCGCACGCTGCGCAACAAGATCCGCCAGTACACCACCGACGGGCTCGACGTTCCCGGGCCGGAGTAGAGGGTTGTAGGGCGGATTAGCGGAGCGTAATCCGCCACTCTCGCGATCACGGGATAAAATTATCCTGCTTATCGCAATCGTTGCGACTCTCCGCTAGCTTTTCGCCCATCCTATGCCGGCGAACAGCGGCCCCGCTCGCTCGGCCACCCCTGACGAGATCGAACGATGCGAACAATCGTGGCGCCTGCGCTTGCTCTCTCTCTTGCCATCCTGCTCCTCGGCGTTGCTGCGGCCGAAGCGCAAAATCTGACTGCCGGCGCACCGAAGCAGGCGCCGTCCTCTGCGACGCCCCTGCCAGCCAATTACCGGCAATTGATCGCCGCCTATATCGGTGCGCGCAACTACTATGTCGTCCGCGACGCGAAGATCACCAAGCCCTACGAACGATGGGGTGGCCTGATCAGGGGCGGCACATTTACGGCGGTGTGTGTGGCCGTGTTTCGTGATAATTCGTTCGGCATCGTCGTTCGCGACAATTGGATTGTCAGCTACCAAGGTGGAGAGATCAAGCCGATCGCGATGGGAATGGAAAGCTGCTCGGACCTTTCGCCGTTTCCGGAACTGATGAAGGCGATAGCGGCCAGGCGCGCTCGGGGTGGAACGCGGTAGAAGCACGAACTGCGTCGCCTCGCGCGCAAGCGCAATCTTCAATCCCGCGTGCGACAAAGTAACCCGACGGGCAAATCAGTTCTGATTTACGGAAATCATGTCAAGCCCCGGAATAAAAAATATTTCGCTTTTACCGAATCTGAAATCAGTGCTCCTGTATGTCCATCCCGCCCTGATCAGAAGGGCGTCGGCCGTCGTCACGGACGTTGGGCGGGGAGCGGTGGACGCGTTGGCGTCAGGCGTGAAACGAGATCGCAGGGCGGTTTTGCCGTGAGCGGTCATCGGCACGCAGACGAACGGCGCCAATGCGTACGGCAAAACCGTGTGGTCCTGGCATCCGTTGCTGATGTCAAGCTGGCGGAGGTGAAGTTGGCCCAACCGGGTTCGATCAGCCTTAATCCGTCAGCGACGGTGACAACAAAGAACTCGTCGCCGGGGAGAGCACGATATAAGCCGTAAAGCCACTGCGCAGGGAATGTCGGATGTTCTCCGCTGCCCTGTATGCTCGTGTGCGGCCTACTTAGCACTAACCGCACACGGGACCGCGGGTGCAGCGCGCATCCGGCATTCCCTGCGCCCTCTCTATTTGAGGGCGGCAAGTGACGCAAAGCTCGGGCGTATCGCGCCGCGAGGATGTGGAACCATATCCACGCGTCGTCCCGGCGAAGGCCGGGACCCATACGCCGCGGCCCCTGTTGTCGAAACGAAGGATAACGATGAGCGCGCAAGACAATTATCGCTGGTGGCTATGGGTCCCCCGATGCGCAATTGCGCATCTGAGCCTTCGCCGGGACGACGTAGCGTAGGCCGGATGCACCGAGCGACATCCGGGACTGGCAGAAATCCCGCATGTCGCTATGCTCATGCGGGCTACAATTCACATATCGAGGCGCCCCATGCCCATCCAGCACTTCCTCCCTCCCGCCGGCATCAAGTCCCCGCCGCTGTCGTTTGCCGCCCGCGTCGGCGATCTGCTGTTCATCTCAGGCATTCCCGGCTTCGACGAAAAAGGCGCTCTGCCAGATACGTTCGAGGCGCAGTTCGGCAACGTCGTGATCAACATCAAGCGCATCCTCGTTGAGGCCGGCGCGACGTTCCGCGACCTGGTCAAGGTCAACGTGCTGCTGACGCGCGCGTCCGACGTCGCCACCATGAACAAGCTTTACGCGGAAGCGTTCGGGCCGGCGCCCTATCCGGCGCGCACCACCTGCGTGGTGGTGGCGCTGCCTAACCCGCAGATGCTGATCGAGATCGAGGGCGTGGCGTCGCTGAAGGCGCGGTGAGCCGATGCTGACGCTTTATTCCTATCCAGAACTGTTCGGCGTCGCCGACAATAACGGCTATGGGCTGAAAGTGTTCGCCTTCCTCAAGCTCACGGACGTGCCGTTCGTCCATGAGCATCTGTTCGACGCCTCGGCGGCGCCGCGCGGGCAGCTGCCTTACATCGTCGATGACGGCGAAACGATCGGCGACAGCGAGACCATCATTGCGCATCTGATACAAAAATATCGTCTCACCATCGACGCCGCACTGACGCCTGCGCAGCGCATGACCGATCGTCTGGTCACACGCATGCTCGACGATCTCTATTGGGTGATGTCGTATTCGCGCTGGAAGGACGATCGCTATTTCCCCGCGTTCCGCGACGGCTTCATGGCGCAGCATTCGCAGATCGACGCGGCCGGGCTGAACAAGGCGCGGGACTACAACGCGCAGCGCTATTATTTCCAGGGCATCGGCCGCTACGCGCCCGACCAGGCCTACGCACGCGGGCTGGCGGATCTACAGGTGCTGGCCGATCTGATTCCGGCGGATGGATATGTGCATGGCGGAAAGCCGACCAGCGTCGATGCCGGCATCTACGGCTTCATCGCCAACATCCACTTCCTACCCATTCCGACGCCGCTGAAGGCGTTCGTGTCGGATCATCCCAATCTCGTGCGCCATTGCGAGGCTGTTCACGCGATGGTCAGCAAGTAGCTTGCAGGGAGACCGTAGGGTGGGCAAAGCGCAAGCGTGCCCACCATCAGGAGCGGAGTGCTGGACGGTGGGCACGGCGCTTCGCGCCTTTGCCCACCCTACGCACCTCGCGTTACCTCAGCGTAATCGCGAGCCCGCTCAAATCCGCATTCGCCATCAGGCCGGTCTGCTGGCCGGCGAGTTCGAGCACTGCGCCCTTCTGGTTGGTCAGCACGATCGCGCGCGCGCCGCGGCCGATCGCAAGGCCCGCGCCCGCCGCGCCATAGACGCCTGCGACGTCGGACGGGCGGTAGATGTTGCTGACGCGGCCGCGCAGCACCGTCTTCGAGCCGCCGAACACCAGGCCGTAATCCAGCCCGCCGGTGGAGAGCGCGTAGCGCCGGCCGCGGAAGTTCAGCGTGCCGCTGCCGCCGGAGCCGCCGATGACCCATCCGGCCTTGTAGATCGTCATCGCGATGGTGCCCTCATCGGCACGGGCGACGGAGGACAGCGCGGCGCCGGCGAAAGCCGTCAGCGCAACGAGCGCGACACGAATGGCGGATGACTTCTTCATGGAGTGTTCCCTTAGGCGGTGGAGAGCGAGCGCCGCGACGGTGAATCAGAGTCGCGCCTGGCTGATTGTAACCGATTGACGGGATCGACAAAGCCTATTCACGCCGCGCGATTTGCAGGGTTCCACCGCGCTTCAGGCCCGGCCATTTCTGGGCGCGCGGCTTTGAACCAATCGAGCACTTGCGGGACATAATTCATGACCGGGACATGACGTCTCGGGCACCTCCCCGATCGGATTTCATTGGCTGGGAGAGCTGCAAACCCCTTGATGCTCAGGAGACCCTCGATGCGCCGTCTTTGCCTCCTCGCCGCCGCTGCCGCTGTTGCCGTCACTTCGCTTGCCGCCATGAGCCCCGCCGAAGCCTCCTTCCATCTGATCCGCTGGCAGGATTCCGGCTTCTGCCAGATCTGGGACCAGAGCGTGCCGACCGCGCCGTATCCGGGCAACTACACGGTCGTCGTCGGCAGCGAAGTGCCGACCTTCGGCGATGCGCTGGTGCTGAAAGACGGCCTGCTGCACAACGGCACCTGCTCGTTCTGAGCGCGCGTTGACGCTTCGATCAAGGCCGGCCCCGCCGGCCTTTTTCGTGGCGGAAGAATTGAACCAATCACGCTTTCGCCACACTCAATGAATGCCCGGATCCCCATCGGGCGCCGACCCCGCCAGCACGCATTGCGGGGGCCGGCCAGACATTTCCCAACAGGAGACCTTTGCCCATGCTTCGAGTTACCGCTCTCAGTGCCGCCGCCGCTATCGCACTGTCCGCCTTTGCCGCGACCGCGCCTGCCGAAGCCGCGTTTCACCTGATCCGCTGGGAAGGCACCGGCGCCTGCCAGATCTGGGACGAGAGCATTCCGGGCAAGCCGATCCCCTCGAACTACAAGACAGTCAGCAAGCCGGTCCCGACCTTCGCCGCCGCGATCGCGATCAAGGACGGCATGCTCAAGAAGGGCGCCTGCAAGATCTAAGCTTGCGCCTATCGACCATCATCATTTCGTCGATCAAGGCCGGTGGGTGATGCCCCGCCGGCCTTGCCGCTTTGAAAAACGCCTGCCGCGTCGCGCTGCCGGCTCCATGCTCCGCACACACCTGCCCCGCGCTTCCAGCACCGTCCGGGGGCTGACGGCCCGCGATCCGCATCCTAGTATGATCCTCACACAAAAACAGAACCGTTGAGGAAACATCCATGCCCCTGCTCCAAAATCACATCGCTGTCATCACCGGCGCAGGCTCCGGCATCGGGCGCGCGATCGCGAAAGGCTACGCCAGCGAGGGCGCGCGCGTGGTGCTGCTCGACATGAACGAGGCGGCGGCGGCCAGCGTGGCAAAGGAAATCCGCGACGCCGGCGGCAAGGCCGAAAGTTTCCTGCTCGACGTCACCAGGCGCGACGACTGCGTCGCGATCGCCAGGCGCGTCGCCGAAAAAGTCGGGCAGGTCTCGATCCTGGTCAACAATGCCGGCATCGCCCGCCGCAACGGCATGCTGGGCGCGGCCGAAGCCGTGATCAACGATTGGGAAGACATCATCGCGATCAACCTCACCGGCGTCTTCAACGTGACGCATGCCTTCCTCGAACCGCTGCGCGCCGCCAAGGGGCGCATCGTCAATATCGGCTCGATCCAGTCGTTCGTGCATCTGAAGACGCCAAGTTCGCCGGCCTACACCGCCTCCAAACACGGCGTGCTCGGCTTCACCAAGGCGCTCGCCGCCGAACTCGGCAAGGACGGCGTCCGCGTCAACGCGATCGGCCCGGGCTTCATCGAGACGCCGCTGAACGAAAAGGTGCGCGCCAGCAATCCGGCGCTGGTAAAAGTGTTCGTCGACCACACCCCGCTCGGCCGCGCCGGCACCGCCGAAGACATTGTCGGCCCCGCGGTCTTCCTGGCGTCCGATCTGTCCGCCTATGTGTCGGGGTCGATCGTGATGGTGGATGGCGGCTACCGGACGGTCTGAGCCGACGGGACCCGCGATTTGGTGCGGGAACCCAAGAAAAACGGATTGCCGGGTCAGGCCCGGCAATGACATACTTGCCTAGGCAACTAGTTAGCTCTCCCACCCGCGGTAACCGATCATGTCCAACGCCCCGCATTTCGACATCGACGTACCAACGTTCTGGGCCGATCCCTATCCGGCCCTGGCGCGGATGCGGAAGGAGGCGCCGATCGCGTTCGTGCCGCAGCTGGGCTCGACCGTGTTCACCCGGCGCGACGATATCTTCACCCAGGAAAAACGCATCGACGTGTTCTCCTCGCATCAGCCGGCGGGGCTGATGAACGTGCTGATGGGCCACAACATGATGCGCAAGGATGGCGATGCGCATATGTCGGAACGCGCGGCGATGTTTCCGGCGGTGTCACCGCGCACGGTGCGCGACACCTGGGTGCGCCAGTTCCAGGCCCATGCCGACCGCATCCTCGACGAGCTCGCGCCGCAGGGCAAAGCCGATCTGTGCAAGGCGCTGGCGCTGCCGCTGTCGGCCGAATGCCTGAAGGACGTCACCGGGCTGACCAACATGCGCTACCAGGACATGGACGCCTGGTCGCAGGCGATGATCGACGGCATCGCCAACTACACGGGAAACAAGGAGGTCGAGGCGCGCTGCCACGCCGCGACGTCAGGCATCGATGCCGCGATCGACGACATGATCCCGGTGGTGGCCAAACATCCCAACACCTCGATCCTCAGCGTGCTCCTGGCCTCCGGGCAGAACATGGAAAGCATCCGCGCCAACATCAAGCTGGCGATCTCGGGCGGCCAGAACGAACCGCGCGACGCCATCGCCGGCGCGACCTGGGCGCTGCTGACGCATCCCGAACAGCTCGCGCTGGTTCGCGAGGGCAAGGCGAAGTGGCTCGACGTGTTCGAGGAGTATGCGCGCTGGATCGCCCCGATCGGGATGTCGCCGCGCCGCGTTGCGAAACCGTGGTCCTATGGCGGCGTCGATTTCGAGCCGGAGGATCGCGTGTTCTTCATGTTCGGCTCCGCCAACCGTGACGAGGCCGTTTTCGGCGATCCTGATCGCTTCGACATCACTCGCAACACGTCGAAGAGCATCGCCTTCGGCGCCGGCCCGCATTATTGCGCCGGCGCCTTTGCCTCGCGCGCGATGGTCGCGGATGTCGCGCTGCCCGGCATTTTCACACGGCTCAAGGGTCTGCAACTCGACGAGAGCGAGCCGGTGCGGATTGGCGGCTGGGCGTTTCGCGGCCTGCTCAATCTGCCCGTGACCTGGATCACATAAGCAAAGCGAGACTCCCGGTTCGGGCCGAAAAATCGAACGGACATCGGCAAGCTGACGACCAATCTCCACACACGCTAACAATGGAGAACGACAATGCTTGCGGAAATCTTTTTGCTGCGCCTGGAAGCCAAGTTGCGATCGAACCAACAAACCACGCCATTGAGGAATCCACGCTTCGTGCCGATCGTACTGCGTTCGTAGCAGAACCGTCATCGGGGGCCCGCCAACGGCGACGCCTCCATGACGATTCCGTTGATGTTGATCAAAATCGACAACTCAATTGAAGCCGTCATCAAACGTCTGATAAGAAGCGCTTCGGAATCATATTCGGAGCGCACACGTGGCGGACGAAGCAGGTACCCGGCAGGGACGACAGGGACCACAGGGCCCGCGCGGCGAGCCCGGACGTCCCGGACCGCAGGGGCATCCCGGACCGCCGGGCCTGGAAGGCCCGCGCGGCAAGCCTGGAGCGGACGGCAAGGCCGGCGCGCAAGGTAAAGCCGGACCGCAAGGCAAGCGCGGCGAAACCGGTCCACAGGGCAAAGCCGGCGCGCAGGGTCCGGCAGGCTCCCGCGGCGAACCCGGACCGCCCGGCCAGTTGCCCTCGATCGAGCAGGTCATGCCGTGGCTGCATCTGATTTTCGATGCCTGGGAAGATCACCGGAAAATGCGCGAGCGCGAGGCCGCGGAGCGCGAAGCCGCGGCACTCGAGGACACCGAACGCGAAGCCGCCGAGCGAGAGGCGCTCGAGACGGCCCTGCACGGTGACGATGGCGACGCTGATGATGACGACGATCGCCAAAAGGAAAAGAAGAAGCACAAGCGCAAACACAAGGACAAGAAGTAAGCGCGCCGCTCAGCGCCGCGGACATTCCCTGTAGCCGAACCTGTCGATGATCATCGCCCCCCGAATGGCGTGAAACGCCAAGCGTGTCCATGTGGCGATTGTCGATGAGATATTGGCGCAAGGCGAAGTTGTAGGCACTCAGCATCCGCCTGCGTGGAGCCGGCGTGAATATTGCCATTCGCCCGCGGGGATCATGGGATCGACCAGGCCGTCGCCAGTCCGGTGAACAGCATCAGCAACGCCGAGCCCGATAAACGTGCGATCATGACGTTCAATGAGCGGCGCTGGGCCCGGCGCCAATATCCGGCAGCAGGCGCATGAGCCGGAAGCACCAGCGCATGACGCGATACCAGAGAAAACCCGCAATGGAGCCCGAAATCGCGAGAATGGTGATGATGGCGGGCTCGTAGCTTCCGCCCACCCACAGCATCCAGCCGGACCACAGCACGGTGAAAGCGATGGCGCTCAGTTTCAGGGGAATCGTCGGCTTCATGACACCCTCCACGGCAATCGGATGGTGCCAACCTATGCCCGGGCGACCGGCCGCACTGTGAGCTACGTCACGTGGGCTACCCAGGAAAACGCGATCAGGAACGCCTCCAATTCAATGCCGGCGGCGAACGCAGCCCGTCTTACCCGAATCTCGCCCGCGATCGTTCCCGTGCCTTCTCGGCCTCGACCTCGCGGTCGCGGGCCGGCGCGTTGGTCTGCAGCGACGCCAGCAGGCGGCGGGCGCTGTCGGAAACCTCGGAGACCGCGCGGTTGAAGGCCTCCGCATTGGCCTGCGACGGCGAGTTGAACCCGGAAAGCTTGCGCACGAATTGCAGCGCCGAGGCATGGATTTCCGCGTGCGTCGCCGGCGGCTCGAAATTGAACAGGGTCTTGATGTTGCGACACATGGTTCTCTCCTCGGGATGCAGGCTGGCCATTCCAAGGACGAACGGCCGATGCAAAATCCGACAGTTTCGACTATTCTGTCATAGATTGACCGGCGCGTTCACCCTCTCGGCAATGGCATAGCGAGTTCCCGATGAGCCACGTGACCTACAAGATCGTCGAGCATGACGGCGGCTGGGCCTATACCGCCAATGGCGTTTTTTCCGAACCGTATCGGACCCATGCCGCGGCGCTCGCGGCCGCGCGGCGTGCGGCGGCCGAGCAGCGGGTGCCCGGTCGCACCGAGGTGATCGAATACGAAACCGCTGACGGCAAGTGGCAGACCGAGACCGCGGCCGGCAACGACCGGCCGGAGACCGATGTCGAGGACACCGCCTAGCCGCCTAGGGCGCACGCCTCAAGTCTGGTGAACGCAAGGGGTGAAAGCCGCGACCAACGTAGCGCGACAGCGAAAGGCTTCCGATGCTCGCCCCGATCCGCCTCGGCCTTGCGCTCGCCATTTATCTCGTGGGCCAGACGTCCTCCGCCCTCGCCTGCGCCTGCTGCACCAATGAAGGCCAACGCAACGTTGCCACCGTGGCGCTGGATTCCAGCAAGCAGCAGGAGATTGAAAGCCTGCGTTTCGGCGGCAGGGCGACCTTGTTCACGGGCGAAGGCGACGTCGAGGGCATCCAAGGCATCGCCTCGCCCGCCGGCACCTACACGCTTTCGGCGCAATGGCGCGAGGACAGACTCGTGCTTTCGTTCCGCGACGCCGCCGGCCACACCGGCACGTTAGCGTTGACGCGTCCCCCAACGATCTCGGTGTTCGAGGTCGACCCGCGCGACCGGCCCGACAGGGGCCGCGGCCCGACGCTCTACAAGGAATGGAAGCTGTCAGCGCCCGCCTCAGGCAGCGGCGTGTTTCAGCCTGGTATCGCGACGCAGCAGATCCTGACGCTGATCCTGCAGGGCGGTGGCAATTCCTGCACTTCCTCGATCGACTTTACGCACTGGACGCTGGTGATGCAGGGCCCGAAAGCCAATTACACGCTGTACGGCAATCTGGTGCGCTGAAACAGCCGTTGTGATAGGCTCCCTGACAAGTGGCCCTAAAAAAGAGCGCCGCATCAGGGAGATCAGCATGAATTTTTCGCAAATCACATTAACGGCTGCCATCGCCTTGACCTCCTTCGCCGCGTCTGCCGCAGATTATCCGGCGCCCAAACAGGGCGACTGGATCGCCAAGGATTTCAAATTCCACTCCGGCGAAACCATGGAGCTGCGGCTGCACTACACCACGATCGGCGAGCCGACCGGCCAGCCGGTGCTGGTGCTGCATGGATCGGGTGGCTCGGCCACCAACATGCTGACGCCGACCTTTGCCGGCGAATTGTTCGGCCCCGGCCAGCCGCTGGACGCGGCGAAATACTACATCATCATCCCGGACGGGCTCGGCCACGGCAAATCGTCAAAGCCCTCCGACGGCATGAAGACGGCATTCCCGAAATACAATTACGAGGACATGGTCGACGCGCATTACCGCCTGGTCAAGGAAGGCCTCGGCGTGAAGCACCTGCGGCTGGTGATCGGCAATTCGATGGGCGGCATGCACACCTGGATCTGGGGCGGAAAATATCCGCAGTACATGGACGCGCTGGTGCCGATGGCCGCGCAGCCGACCGAGATGGCGGCGCGCAACTGGATGCTGCGGCGGATGATGCTGGAGACCATCCGCAACGACCCCGACTACAACCGCGGCAATTACATCACCCAGCCGCGCATGATGAAATACGCCATCGCCGCCTATGGCATCGCCACCGGCGGCGGCACGCTGGCCTATCAGATGCTGGCGCCGACGGGCGCGAAGGCGGACAAGATGGTGGACGACCGGCTGGCGCTGCCGATTACAGCCGATGCCAACGACTTCATCTATCAGTGGGAAGCTTCGCGCGATTACAATCCGTCCGCAGGGCTCGACAAGATCGAAGCGACGCTGCTTGCGATCAACGCCGCCGACGATGAGCGCAATCCGCCGGAAACCGGCGTCACCGATGCAGCGATGAAACGCGTCAAGAATGGCCGCCTGTTCCTGATCCCGCCCTCGACCGAGACGCGCGGACACCTCACCACCGGCAACGCGGCATTCTACAAGAAGCAATTGCAGGAATTGCTGCAGACCGCGCCGCAGCGGACGATGTAGGCCCGGAAGAAAGCGTACAATGTCAACCAGCCGTTTTCGTCGGACCGCACTCGCGCTTTCCGATACGGTGGAGAGCGCGCATCACGGCAAGGCTGATTTCCGCGTCGGCAAACGTATCTTCGCTACGCTGGGCCATCCCGACGAAAACTGGGGCACGGTGAAGCTAACGTACGAGCAGCAATCGATGCTGGTAGAGGCGGATCCCGAAATCTTCCAACCGGTGCCAGGTGGATGGGGCAAACAGGGCTACACCAATGTTCGCCTGGCCAAGGCCAATGCGGCGACGCTAAAAAGCGCGCTGACAATGGCCTGGCAGAATGTCACGCCAAGGGCATACGCCAAGCAACGCGCGATGCCGCAATAGCGATTGCTGCAACCCCATAGCTCCTTCCGATTGCTGCATCATCTATCGTCGACCCGCCTGGATATTCGAAACTCGGGACAACTACCCCATGGGACGTTGCGCGCGCGATTTTTGTCGGGGGCTCCTTTCAGCCCGGCGTGCAGAACGTTGACTTCCTGCAACGCGTATCGATCGGTGGCAAGATCATGAGAAAAGATCACGTCAATGGTTGTGTACGACCATATCAGGCAAAGAACACACACAGGCGCGAAACGCACTTGAGGCAAGTAGTATTGGAAATGGACGCGCGAACTGGTGCGGTCCCCGCGCATGTCCGGCACCTCGTGCGTTTGGACGTATTCTGCACCCATGCTACGCATGACGGCATGGGCCGAGGCCAGTTGGCGACTGATGGACGGATCGGATCCAGCAAGCTCTCTAATGTGTGAGAGAAGCTGATCATTGAGATTGCTGTTGAAGGTTACTGTCGGGCCCCGAAAGCCACTGTCCGACGGCCAAAACACCCCATTCGACAGACCGGGCCAGACTGTCCAGCGTTGCGCACCCGCCCGAGACAGGATGCGCTCGTATTCAGCAACGCCAATCGAACCGACGCTGCATTTCTCCAGCCCGAGGAGTTCGGTAAAGCTGAAAGCCCAGAGCAAGACGGGGAGCGCAAACAGCAATCCCACGGGTGAAAGCAAGCCTATCGCAATCTTCGGATTCGTGCCCAACGCGTTTCCAATCGTGACGATGACCGCAGAGCGGCTCCTGCCACCAACCACGGGCGGTCAGACCGCATGTTAGGCAGCTTGCTGCCCCCGCCAGCTCACCACACGTCCACCGCAAGAAGATAGCACGTTCGTGCTGCGCCCATTTCAAGGCAGTAATCAGTTCGATGCGACGGCTGAGCGGCCAGCATGAATTCCCGATTTCGCACCGCATCAATTTTGGACCCGCCGCATCGCTCATTATTTGAGCGTGCATCAGTTCGCCTGCTCCGCTTGAATTGTCACCGATACGATTCGAAAGACAACACGGTGGAGGATTGGATGCGAAGACTCGCGCAGCTCGCTCTACTCGTGTGTCTCTGTGCGCTCGCAAGCGCAACGCTCGCCGTCGACAGCGGCCAGTTCGAAAATGTCCCGCCCGATATCCGCAACTGGTTCAAGAGTGTGATCGCGCCGAACGGCGTGCCCTGCTGCGATATTTCCGACGGCCATCGCACCTCCTACGACGTGCGCGACGGCGCCTATTGGGTGCCGATCGAAGGCCAATGGATGGTGGTGCCCGACCGCGCCGTCATTCGCGATCACGGCAATCCGATCGGAGAGGCCGTGGTGTGGTACGTGCATCACCGCGGCAGCATCATCATCAGCTGTTTCGTGCCTGCGGACGCGGTGTAGGATTCCGGCAGCATCCGTGATCGCAGGATGTAGAGATAATAGGTGGTCGCCGGAATACCGCGATGGTATCTTCACCTCATCGCGCCGCATTCACTCAGGAGATGTGCCTTGACCGACTTTGCCGCCAGCGACCTCGCCGCGATCTATCCTGCCCCCTCGCCGCGCGTGATCGCGAAGGCGCGCCCCGAAATCGACGTCCATGCGAAGAAATTCATCGGCATGTCGCCGTTCTGCGTGCTGGCTACGTCGGGCTCGGACGGCAGCGTCGACGCCTCGCCGCGCGGCGGCAATCCCGGCTTCATCCATGTCGCCGGACCGAAGGCGCTGCTGATGCCGGACCGCTCCGGCAACAACCGGATCGACAGTTTTCGCAACATTATCGAGGGAAGCGGCTTCGTGCAGCTGATCTTCTTCGTGCCGGGGATCGACGAGACGCTACGCGTCGGCGGCAAGGGCAAGGTATCGGTGGATCCGGAGGTGATGGCGTCGATGGTGGAGTTCGGCAAGCCGCCGCGCGCGGTGCTGCACATCGACGTGCACGAGGCCTATTTCCATTGCGGCAAGGCGCTGATGCGCTCAAAGCTGTGGGCGGGCGATACGCGGGTTGAACGCGCCGTGATGCCCAGCATCGGCGAAGTCATTCACGACCAGACCGGCCTTGGCGAACGGGAAAGCCAGGAAGTGATTTACGAGCGCTACAAGACTCAGCTGTAAGATGAAGAGTTAAGCTGCGACTCTCGCCGTCATGCCCGGGCATAGCCGTCTAAAGGACGGCGTCGCTTTCGCTCGCCTATGACCCGGGCATCCACGTCTTCACGGTCTGGCGGCGCCTAAGTCGTGGATGGCCGGGTCATCCAAGGCGAAGACGCGCTTCGCGCTTTAGCCCGGCGCCATGCCGAGATGGTCACCTGCGACCGCCGAAGCTGGCCGCCTCAGTGCTCGCTCTCGAGCCCGCCGACATGCTTCTGGGTGTAGAGCTCAAGCCCGATGCGCTTGATCAGGTCGAGCTGGGTCTCGAGGAAATCGATGTGATGCTCCTCGTCCTTCATCAGCTGCTCGAACAGGTCGCGTGAGACGTAATCCTTGACGCCGTGGCAGTGGGTAGCGGCTTCCTGGTAGAGCGCGCGCGCGGATATCTCGGAGGCCAGATCGCATTCGATGATTTCCAGGACGTTCTGGCCGATCCGCAAGGGATCGAGAACCTGCAAATTGGGAAAGCCGTCGAGGAACAGGATCCGATCGGTGAACTTGTCGGCGTGTTCCATCTCCTCGATGGATTCCTTGCGCCAGACCTTGGCCATATTCAGCAGGCCCCAATTGTTCAGGAGCCGGTAATGCAGCCAGTACTGGCTGATCGCGGTAAGCTCGCTGCGCAGGCCCTTGTTGAGATAATCGATGACTTTTGGGTCGCCCTGCATTGGTGCACTCCGTGGTTTTGAGGCCAAATCGGCCCGAAACTGTATTTAGAACGTTTCTAAATCAGTTTGGAGGCAAGAGCAACCGTTCCCGCAAAAAAGCGGTGGGAACCGAACTATCCCGTGGATTTGAGAGGTATCAGGAGGCAGCGAGCGCGAACTCGTGGGCCTGCTCTTCGGTCACGGCGTGACTATGCGGGCAGCCCGAGCAGCAGGCCTTGGCGCAGGGACCCAGCGCTTCGTCGATGATGGCCTTGATGGTGCGCGCGCAGCGGCCGCACTCGGCGCTGCAGCCCAAGCATCCATAGATCTGCTTCGGATTGCGCGGCAGGTCCGAAGCTGCACTGACAGCATTGCGGACATCATGGTCGCTGAGGACGTTACAGGAACAGACGATCATGTATACGGCAGGTCCATCGGTGATGCTTACCCACTTCGATATTGAAGCGGCGGTCGCGATGCAAAAGGAAAAACAACACTTTCAAGCAATTCCAAAGTGAACCCAAGTCAGTTTGGAATGAGTCTAAAAAGCCTTGTCTTACAGGCACAATCGCAGGCTTCCCGCGCGGGCACCGTGACCTTAATCACCACCAACTCCACCACTATCAATCATCGCTACTACCGCCGCTGTCGCTGTCACTACCGCTGTCGCTGTCGCCTCCCCCGCTATCATCGCTGGAGGAATCACTCGACGAGCTGGAGTCGTCGGACGAGCTGAAACTGTCGGACGAACAGTTGGAGCTGGAATTATCGGTCGGCGTGGAATTGTCGGACGAGCAGTTCGAACTGGAATTATCGCTGCTGAACAGGTTGGCGATGCTCGAGCCACTGCTGCCGCCGCCGCTACTGGAACCATAGCTGTCATCATTGCGGTCGCGATAGCGGTCGCTGTCGCGCGACGAGCCGCTGGGCCATGCGCTGATATTGTACGTCCGGGCTATCACCCAATAGAACATCACCGCCATGCCGCCGAGTGCGACCAGATATATTGGCATCCCGCTCATCCCGGAATCCTCTTCAAAAGCGGTTGGGAAACCGGCCTTTTGCACCGCAATGAAGCCCAACCGTACGCCCCTTCGTCGCAAAAAGAGGCGGTCCCGTTCATTGATCATTTCAGCGAAATATGGAACTTTCGCCGCGACGGACCGCTTTCCCGCCGTCCTTTGCTCCATCAGAAAGGTGAGGCCCATGAAGAAGACATTGATGGCGCTGACTGCCGTCACCGCTTTGGCTGTTTCCGCGGTAGCCGTTCCAGCTCCTGCCCATGCGCAGCGTGGCGTAGCGGCAGGCGTCGCAGCCGGATTGATCGGCGGCGCGATTGTCGGTGGCGCGATCGCCTCGCAGCACGGCTATTACGGTGGTCCGGGCTATTATGCGCCGGCTCCGGGCTATTACGGCGGCCCGGCCTATGTCGCCGAACCCGGCTACGGTCCGGACTGCATCTGGCAGAAGCAGCGCTTCTGGGACGGCTATGGCTGGCGCGTCCGCAGCGTCCGGGTCTGCGACTAGGGCATTGTCGGTTCTGATCTGGTCGGATCAGAACCGAAGCCCGAAAACGCTCTGAACACCCGTTCACCTTCATTAAATCGCACGCAAAGTCCCGGAAACCCGATGGGTTGTCCGGGACTTTGCCCTTCCATGGCCAGAAAAAACCGCTTTTTTCGGCCATCAAGCCCGCACGTTTACTTTCGGTTGACCGTTGTGCGCTCTTTTCGAAGCGGCCAATTCGAGTACGGCGTGTTTGCCTAACCCTAAACCCGGCGTCGGCTGATCAGGCGCCACCTCCAGGAGAGTCCCCAACATGAATAAGACATTTGCTGCCTTCGTCGCGGCCGCAACGATTGCCGGTTCGCTCGCTGCGGCACCCGCACCCGCGAACGCTCAGCGCGGCGTGGCAGCTGGCGTGGTCGGCGGCCTGATCGGCGGCGCGATCATCGGTGGCGCCATCGCCTCCAGCCGCCCGGCTTACGGCGGACCGGTCTATGTGGAAGACGCGCCCCCGGCCTGCCGCCTGGTTCGCGAGCGCTTCTGGGACGGCTACGGCTGGGCCTACCGCCGCGTCGAGGTCTGCCACTGATCCGACCACCGGCGCGTCTAACGCGCCTTGCGAGTTCAAGCCCGGCCGAAACTCTCGGCCGGGTTTTTTCTTGGCCGATCTCGCTTGGTGCCGATCTCTCTTGCGTCAACGCGACGAGCTGATCGAACGCAGCACCGCTTCGCTCGGCCAGCAATCAACCTTCAGCCCTGCTTGCTTCTGATACGCCCCCAGCGCCGCGCGGGTCTGCATGCCGGCCTTGCCGTCGAGCTTGTCCTTGTAGAGGCCGATCCGCGTCAGATGACGCTGCATGGCTTCGACGTCCTTGCTGCGCAATTGCGTCGATGCCGACCATGGCGTCGCGAATGGCTGCGGGTTCGACATGCGGTCGGCGAGATGGCCGACGAACAACACGTACAAATCAGAAAAGTTATATTCCTTGATCACGAAGTAGTTCTTGGTGGTCAGGAACGCCGGACCATAGATGCCTTCGGGCTGCAGCAGCGAAGCCGGCTGGGCCTGCTCGGCCGCACTCAACTTCGCGCCGCGCACCGGCACGAAGCCGGCGCGCAGCCATTCGCCGATCGGCTTGCTCACCTCGGGTACGCCCGTGGTGCAGTCGGCATTATCAGGCGCGCGCACTTCATAGGCCCAGCGCACGCCCGGCTGCCAGCCCTTGTTGACGAGCTGCTGAGCGGCGGAGGCGAGCGCATCCGGCACCGAATTCCAGATGTCGATGCGGCCGTCGCCATCGAAATCGACACCATGCTTGTAATATTCGCCCGGCAGGAATTGCGTGAGCCCGGTGGCGCCGGCCCAGGACGAGCGCATGTCCTTGCGCGTCACCGCGCCCTCGCCGAGGATCTTCAGCGCCAGAATGAATTCGCCGCGGTACTGATCCTTGCGCCGGCCGACATAGGCCTGCGTCGCCACCACGCGCACGGTGTCGTAAGGCAATCGATACCGGCCGTAATCGGTTTCGCGGCCCCAGATCGCGAGCACGACCGTCGCGGGCACGCCGAAGCGGCTCTCGATCTGACTGAGCGCTGCGCGATGCTTTGCCATCAGCTTCTGTCCCTCCGCCGCCAGCCGCGCGATCGAGGCCTCCTTCACATAATCGGCTGGCACCTGCACGAACTCGGCCTGCGACGGCGCGCCGGTGGCGGGCCGTCCCGGCAGGATCAGGTCGGGCAATTTGTAATCCGGCTCGAGGCCGCGGGTCTCGGCGTCAAACGTCGCCCGCGACACGCCGGCGGCCTGCGCCTCCGGCCACAGCGAGGCAATGAACTGCGTGAAGCCGGCATCGGCGGCAAGGGCGGGTTGTGAGCCGAACAGGGCGACCCATAACAGAATTCCCGCTCGCCCAATCATAGTTGCATATTGCACGCGCGCACCTGTTCCATGACGCTCGGTAATCTACCAGACTGAGTCGTTCGGCTCAGTGATTTTAACCAGCCGGGACCATCCACGCGATGTTCTTCCCAAAGATCAATGTGAAGAATGACCCGGCCAAGCACTGGCACAGGCCCGATCGGCACTTCTTCGCCAATGGCGCCTGTCAGGTGCTGGCCTTCGCTTTTCTGGAACGATACCCGGACCTGGGCTTCCACGCCCGCTGGATCAAACCCACGGCCGGGTTCACCGGCAACCACATCTATGTGACGGATGGCATCAACGCCTTCGACTATCACGGCCTCACGACGGAACAGCGCCTGCTCGCCTTCAGTTTCAAACGCGGCCGCCGGTTTTTTCCCGGCTGGGACGCAAGCCTGGTGGACTTGCCAGCCGCCATTCTGGTTTCGGAACAGCGCTCGCGGCAAATCGAGGGGCTCTGGCTGCGAGAACCAAAGCAGTTCCTCCATGATGCTCTGCCTCGAGCACGCAATTTCCTCGACAGATTCGGCGATATCAAACGCCGGCTGAAGTGACGTCCACCGCTTGCCGAAGGCGATCGCCGTCAATGCGTGGCGGCGGCGTGTTTGGCGTTTTCGGCGGAATCATTCGACAGCTTGTCGACATAGGCAATGCCGATCGCGGACAGAATGAAAACCGTATGGATGATGGTCTGCCACATCACGCCGGTTTCGGTGTAGGAGCCCTTGCCCGAAGCGAGATTCCCGGCCTCGATGAAGGTGCGCAAGAGATGGATCGACGAGATGCCGATGATGGCCATCGCGAGCTTGATCTTGAGCACGCTGGCGTTGACGTGGCTGAGCCATTCCGGCTGGTCGGGATGTCCTTGCAGATTGAGACGGGAGACGAACGTCTCGTAGCCGCCGACGATGACCATCACCAGGAGGTTCGAAATCATCACCACGTCGATCAGGCCCAGCACCGCCAGCATGATCTGCTGCTCGCTGAAATCGAAGGCGTGGGCGAACAGGTGCCACAGCTCTTTCAGAAACAGCACGACATAGACGCCCTGCGCGACGATCAGGCCGATATAAAGCGGCAATTGCAGCCAGCGGGAGCTGAAGATCAGGAACGGGATCGGACGCAATGCCTTCCTCTCAGCTGGGGGCGGCAACGGCGTTTCCGGCGTCATGGACATGGTCGGGGGTCTCTCTGTGCGGGACTTAGGTGGGGCAATCGCGGCCAATCTAATAGCCGGATATGGCACCCTCCGGACGGGCGGAATTGAGCGGCCATTTGGCGCAGGCGGAGTAGCGCCTGCGACACGGCTTCGTCATCTCGGCGCGAACACCACAACTCAGCGCGTCAGCTTCTTGTACTTCACGCGATGCGGGATGATGGAATCCTGACCCAGCCGGCGCATCTTGTCCTTTTCGTAATCCTGGAAGTTGCCTTCGAACCATTCGACATGGCTTTCGCCTTCGAAGGCCAGGATGTGGGTGGCGATGCGGTCGAGGAACCAGCGGTCATGGCTGATGATGACGGCGCAGCCGGCGAAATTCTCCAGCGCCTCTTCCAGCGCGCGCAACGTGTCGACATCGAGATCGTTGGTCGGTTCGTCGAGCAGCAGCAGGTTGGCGCCGGACTTGAGCATCTTGGCCAGGTGCACGCGGTTGCGCTCACCGCCCGACAGCGCGCCGACCTTCTTCTGCTGGTCGGCACCCTTGAAGTTGAACGACGAGCAATAGCCGCGTGAGTTGACCTCACGCTTGCCGAGCAGGATCAGTTCGTTGCCGCCCGAAATTTCCTCCCACACGTTCTTCTTGCCGTCGAGGTCGTCGCGCGACTGGTCGACGTAACCGAGATGCACGCTTTCACCGACGGTGATCGTGCCCTTGTCCGGCGTCTCCTGCTGGGTGATCATCCGGAACAGCGTGGTCTTGCCGGCGCCGTTGGCGCCGATCACGCCGACGATGCCGCCCGGCGGCAGCTTGAAGGTGAGGTCGTCGATCAGCATGCGGTCGCCAAAGCCCTTGCTGAGGCCTTCGAAGTCGACGACGTTCTGGCCGAGCCGCTCGGCCACCGGAATCGTGATCTGCGCGGTCTGGGTCTGCTTCTCGCTGGCCTGCTTCAGCAGGTCCTCGTAGCGCTGGTAGCGCGCCTTGGACTTGGCCTGGCGCGCCTTGGGCGACGACGCAATCCACTCCTGCTCGCGCTCAAGCGTCTTCTGGTGCGCGGCGTCCTCGCGGCCTTCCTGCAAGAGGCGCTTCTGCTTCTGCACCAGCCAGGACGAATAATTGCCCTCGTAGGGAATGCCCTTGCCGCGATCGAGCTCGAGGATCCAGCTCGTGACGTTGTCGAGGAAGTAGCGGTCATGGGTCACGATCAGGATCGCGCCGGGATAGTTGCGCAGATGGCCTTCCAGCCACGACACCGACTCGGCGTCGAGATGGTTGGTCGGTTCGTCCAGCAGCAGCAGGTCCGGCTGGTCGAGCAGCAACTTGCACAGGGCGACGCGGCGGCGCTCGCCGCCTGACAGCTTGGTGACGTCGGCATCGTCGGGCGGGCAGCGCAGCGCATCCATCGCCTGGTCGACCTTGCTGTCGAGATCCCACAGGCCGGCGGCCTCGATCTCGTCCTGCAGCTTGGTCATCTCGTCGGCGGTCTCTTCCGAGTAATTCATCGCCAGTTCGTTGTAGCGATCGAGGATCGCCTTCTGCTTGGCGACGCCCAGCATAACGTTCTCGCGGACCGTCTTGGTCTCATCGAGATGCGGCTCCTGCTCGAGGTAGCCGACCCGGGCGCCCTCGGCGACCCAGGCCTCGCCGTTATATTCCTTGTCGAGGCCGGCCATGATCCGCAGCAAGGTCGATTTGCCGGAGCCGTTGACGCCGAGCACGCCGATCTTGGCGTCCGGGTAGAACGACAAATGGACGTTATCGAGCACCTTGCGGGTCGGGTAGCTCTTGGTCAGACCCTGCATGAAATAGACGAACTGGCGAGCCATCGCGATCCCTTGAAACCAGAGGATTTATGGAAATTTGCTGCCGCTGATGTAGCGGCGCGGCCCCCAAAGGGCAACCGCAGGGACGCGTTTTCTGTTCGTTCACCACGGATGAATACGGGATGGTCACCATGCCTGCGCAGGCACACCCTTGTGTGCCCTGGATCACGACAATTGAAACCTTCTTTTAATAAATCAGGCCAAAAGTCGTTCCCGGCGCCGAAAAAAGGCGTCTCCGCGGCAAAGCCCCGCGAATGGAAACCAGAGACCGCGTCATGGCGACGACCAGTTCGGCATCCCTTTCCACCCCGGCGCACGGCCACGGCCTTGCAAAGCCGCTCGCCGAACTTCGCAACTTCTGGCGCCAGTTCGTGGCCAAGGCCTTCAATCCCTATCGTCCGGAACTGCACTATATGCGCGGCCCAGGCCCCGCCTGGCGCGCCAAGCACCTCTCCCGCTCGAACTGAGCTTCCCGGAATTTTGACCTGGCCCCGCTTTTAGGCAGCTTGCGCAGCCCTCGATTGCGCGCGACCATGGCTATCTCCCCTGACGGCCCAATTCCGCCGTCACCCTCGCCATGATCGGACTTTCCAATGCCGCGGCTGCGCTGTGCAATCCTCGACGACTATCTCGATGTGGCCCTGAAGGTCGCGGACTGGTCCCAAATCGCCGACCGGGTTGATGTCACCGTCTTCAACCAGCCGTTTGCGAACGCGGAAACCGCCGCCAGTGCGCTGAAGGATTTCGAGATCATCTGCGCGATGCGCGAGCGCACGCCGTTTCCGCGCACGATGTTTGCGGCGCTGCCGAAACTGAAACTGCTGATCACCTCGGGCATGCGCAATGCCGCCATCGACATGGAAGCCGCCAAGGACCACGGCGTGGTGCTGTGCGGCACCCAATGGGGCCGCGATCCCACCGCGCCCCTGACCATGGGCCTGATCCTGGAATTGACCCGCAATATCGGCCGCGAGAATGCGCGCATGCATGCCGGCGAGCCCCTGCAGAAATTCGTCGGCATGGAGATCGAGGGCCGCACCCTGGGCGTGATCGGCCTCGGCAAGCTCGGCAGCAAGGTCTCAAAGCTGGCGCAGGCCTTCGGCATGAACGTGATCGCCTGGAGCCCGAACCTGACGCCCGAGAAGTGCGCGGAAGCCGGCGTCGGCTACGCCACCAAGGAGGAATTGTTCGCGACATCAGACATCGTCACTATCCATGTCGTGCTGGGCCCGCGCTCACGCGGGCTGGTCGGACGTGAGGACCTCGCCCGCATGAAACCGACCGCCTACCTCGTCAACACGGCGCGAGGGCCGATCGTCGATGAAGGCGCTTTGCTGGAAGCACTGACGCAGAACAAGATCGCGGGCGCCGGCATCGACGTGTTCTCGGTCGAGCCGCTGCCGGTCGAGCATCCCTTCCGCAAGCTCGACAACCTCGTGCTGACGCCGCATCTCGGCTACGTCACCGAGGACAGCTTTCGCAACCACTATCGCCAGATGGTCGAAGGCATCGACGCCTGGTTCAAGGGCGAGGCGCTGCGGAAGCTGGCCTGAGGACGCGAGCCTCAGTCACGCCGCAGTCCTCTCCGCCACCTGCCTCGCGACCATTGCAAATCCGTTACGCCAGGATGAATAGGCCGGCCGCCAGCCCAGCTCCTGCCTCGCCTTGGCGTTCGACCCTGCCCGCACCTCGGTCATCATCGAGACCATGTGCTCACCCGCCAGCAGCCGGCCGAGCCAGGCCGGTACGTGAAATGGCGGCTTGGCACCGAGAATGCCTGATAGCGCCGGGAGCCAATCCCTGACTTGCGCCGGTTCATCGTCGACGATGTTGTAGATGCTGCCGGGCCTGCCATGCTCAATAGCGGCAACGGTTGCGGAGGCCGCGTCCTCGACATGCACGAACGACCACCAGCCGCCGCCGTCGCCGATCAGCGGCACGCGGCGATGGCGCAGCTGGCCGATCATGGCTGACGACAGCATGCCGGTATCGGGTCCGTAGAACGATTCGTAGCGCAGCACGATGCCTTCGGGCGCGGCCGACGCGGTCACGGCACGCTCCAGATGCTGGATCGCTTCGAGCGTGGGGCGCAATTCCTGCGGCGGATCGGGATCGAGTTCGTCGGCTTCGGTTTTGACCGGCCCGCCACCGCTGCCATAGGTCCAGCCGCAGAAACTCTGGGCGATGAAACGTTTCGCGCCGGCATCGCGCGCGGCAATCAGCAGAAAATCGGTGCCGCGCGTCCGCAGCTGATTGGTGGTGGCGAAGGCGCGATCGAAACGGCGCAGATCCGTCACCGCGGCAAGATCGGTCATCTCGTCGATCACGACATCGGGCTTCGCTGACATCACGGCGGCATGAACGGCCGGTGCGTCGAGGCCGTCGGCCACGACTGGTTCAGCCCCCAGCCGTTTGACGGCATCGGCCTTCGCCGCCGTCCGCGTCATGCCGGTGACGGAGTGACCGGCCGCAACCAATGCAGGAACGAGTTCGCGGCCAACGGCGCCGGTGGCGCCCGCAACGAAAATTCGCATGCTGAGATCCTTCTGCTTGCCGCCCAGCTTCTGACGTCGGCGGCAAATAGTCGGAAGAAATGTGAATTCAAGTGGCAGCCGGACAAGGCGCGGCGCCGAAAGCTTGCGTACGACGCCGAACGACGCACAGCCGTCATTGCGAGCGAAGCGAAGCAATCCATGGTCCGGCAAAGCAAGTGTGGATTGCTTCGTCGCTTCGTTCCCTTGCGCAAACGCTTCGCGTTTGTCGCAGGCAATGACGAAAAAAAGGCCCGCGTTGCGGGCCTTTTTCAATAACGGTCGTGCAAACCTCTGACCCTAGCGCACCGTCACCGGCGCGGGCAGCGGGGGCACCACGGTCGGCTGCATGCCGGGAACCGGAGCGAGCTGCGCCTGAGCCGGCGCGCCCTGAGCACTTGCCGGCGGCAAGCCTTGTGCAGGTGCCAAGCCTTGTGCAGGCGCGGCCGAAGCGGTTGCAGTTCCAGGCGGCGGACCACCGGGCATCACGACGACGCGGGTGCCGACTTTGACGCGTTCGAACAGGTCGGACACGTCCTCGTTCAGCATGCCGATGCAACCCGACGAGACGAACTTGCCGATCGTCGACGGCTGGTTGGTGCCGTGGATGCGATAGACAGTCGAACCCAGATACATCGCGCGGGCACCCATCGGGTTGCCGGGGCCGCCGGCCATGAAGCGCGGCAGGTAGGGCTGACGCTCGATCATCTCCGACGGCGGATGCCAATCCGGCCACTCGGCCTTGCGGCTGACCTTCTGCACGCCGGTCCAGGTGAAGCCATCGCGGCCGACGCGGACGCCGTAGCGGATCGCGCGGCCACCGCCGAGCACGTAATAGAGGTAGGTATTCGGCGTATCGACGACCAGCGTGCCGGCGGGCTCCTTGGTCGCGAACGAAACTTCCTGACGGCGCAGATGCGGCGGAAGCTGCACGGGCGCCGCTTCCGGCTGTTCTTCCGGTGGCAGTGCTGACAGCACCATCGGCCTGCCGTCAGCGCCAACAGCGGGCTGCTGCTGCGGTTGCACGGCGCCGGTGACGGCGGGTCCGCCGCCGACGGCTTCCGGCGGCCGCAAGCGGTCGTCGCTCGGATAGACCACGCCTGCAGCGGGAACACGGCCATCGCCGCGATCGGAGTAGATCACCGGGGGAGGACCGGCAGGACGGCCGTAACGCGGATCATCCGGCGAAAGGACGGGACCCGTGGGCATCGGCGGGCCGCGGTCGGAATACATCGGCCGGCCGTAGCGCGGGTCGTTCGGCGACAGCACCGGACCAGGCGGCGGCAGCGCGGTCGAACTCCGGGCGTTCGGCGCCTCGTCGTCTTCGTCGTCCAAGGCATCGAAATCGGGCGTGCCGGGTCCGCGGCGCTGATCGATGCCATAACCACCGGGAACATACGGTCCCGGAGCTGCCGAATAGGTCGAGCCAGCGGGATAGCCCTGCTGTGCCTGGGCAAGCGAAATTCCTGCCGAGGCAGCAGCGACGGCAGCGCAGATCGTCAGAATACGGTTAATCATCATCGCTCTTGTATAGTCCCCAAGCCACACCGGACCGTTAACGGCAGATGACGGAAGATAGCGGCGCATTCAAGACAAATCCGTCAAATTCGGCCCAAATCGGTCATTTTGTGATGGGCCGTGAACGCTGCGGCAAAGATGCCGCACGGCGCGAAAAACATTGATTACCGGCGTAGAGCCTTTTCCGTTCCGATTGAATCGGAACGGGCTCTAGATTCTTGATTTGACGCGTTTTCTTGACGCGAACCGGGTGCCCACTTCGCTGGAAAACGCTCTAGTGCCGCCATTGGCCGCCAATTTTGTAACAAACAGGTTAGAGACGTTGAGATACTCTCGAATCGGCCTGATTCGCGGTGCGAATCCAGCCGCTTCCCAGTGGTCACCGCGTTCCCTTGGCATCAACAGCCCTGCATGCTCCCGGCAAGGCGGAACTCGCGTCCATGCTCCCCGGTTTTCGCTTTCTGTTCGCCGCGATCGTGCTGTCGATGTCGGTTCTGGTCTTTGGGCTTGGAGCGGCAGCGCTGCTGCGTGCCTCGCATGAGCAATTTGCCAGCCTCCCGTCGCGGCGGCCGCCGCCCGAACCCGTTTTTGTCAGGCAGAACGAGGCACCGGTGCCGACGCTGGCCCTGCTGCGCGTCGAGCCCGATGTCGCGGAGAAGGTGCCTGACAATGTCGCGGCGACGAATATCGAGACGGCTACCCCTGCGGCTCAAGCTCCGGAAGCGCCGCCGGCTGAACCGGAAAAGACGGCTGCGCTGAAACTGGACGAGCCCGTGAAGCTGAACGAGGCCGCGCCGGCCGAGACGGTGAAAGCGGAAATCCCGACGGCAGAAACAATACCGGCTGTTCAGGCCGAGATGCCGGCCGCCGAGACGCCTGCTGCCAAAGAGGTCGAGGCGCCTGCGGCCAAGATGCCTGCTGCAAATGAGGAAGTGAAGCTCGCGGCGATCGCGGAAACGCCGCCGCCGGCGACATCAGCCACGTCGACCGTGACAGCACCGGTGGTGGAGACGCCCTCCCTGGAAGGCAACCTCGCCGCGCTGAAGATCGCCACGCTGGGCGGTCCTGCCGTCGCTATCCAGGAAACGGCTTCGGTGAAACCGGCGGCCGCGAAACCAGAGCGCAGCGTCAACCGGAAGCGGGCGCAGCGCGCCAAAGAGCGCCGGCGCATCATCGCGGCGCGACGCGCGCTGCAGGCGCGGCAGGTGGCTCAGCAAGCGGCCGACCCGTTTGCGCAACTAACCTCGCGCGGCAGATAATAAAACCCGCGCCGCTCAGGTGGGGCCGGTCGCAACCGGCGGCCCGTCCTGCTCACCCCATTCGGTCCATGAGCCGTCATATAGCGCACTGCCGCGGACGCCGAGGCGATAAAGCGCCAGCGTCAGCACCAGCGCGGAGACGCCGGAGCCGCAACTCGTCACGATCGGCGCGTCGAGCTTGATGCCGGCGCCGACAAACACCGCGCGCAACTCCTCGAGCGACTTCATCGCACCGGTCGAGGCGTCGAACAGCTGGTTGTAGGGCACGCTGAGGCTGCCGGGAATATGCCCCGAACGCAGGCCCGGCCGCGGCTCGGGCACCTTGCCCTGGTAACGTTCGTTGGCGCGCGCATCGAGCACCTGCTCAGTGCGGCTGGTGAGATTGTCGACCATCTGCTGGATGTTGCGCGTGTACCGCGCATCGAAGGTCGCCTTGAACGTCGCCGGCTTCGGCGTGATCTCACCGCCCTCAACCTTGCGGCCTTCGGCACGCCACTTCTTCAGGCCGCCATTCAGGATCCGGACGTTCTGGTGTCCGAACGACAGGAACATCCACCACACGCGCGGCGCTGCGACCCATCCGCCGGAATCGTAGAGCACGACCTTATCGCCGTTGCCTATTCCAAGCCCGCCGACATCGCGGCCGAACTGCTCGGCGCTCGGAAACATGTGCGGCAGCGGATTGGAATGATCGGACACCGCATCGACGTCGAAGAAGACCGCCCCCGGAAGGTGGGAAGCGAGATAATCGTCCTTCGGCAGCGGCAGGATGCCCGGCATCTTGAACGACGCGTCGATGATCTTGGTTGTTGGGTCGTCGGAATGCTCGGCGAGCCAGTCGGTGGAGACAAGCGGATCGTCGGTGGAAGACATGCACGAAATCCCTATGGTGTTCGTCATGGCCGGGCTTGTCCCGGCCATCCACGCCTTTGGTGTTGCAACTACGTAAGACGTGGATGCCCGGGTCAAGCCCGGGCATGACGGCGGTGGTTGTGGCTGACGACCTTCAGCCCTTCTTCTTCGGCTCCCACTTCTCGACCGGGCCGCCGGCGTCGCGCCAGGCGGCGAAACCGCCGGCCATGTGCGCGACCGGCTTCAGGCCCATGTCTTTCGCGGTCTTGGCCGCCAGCGCCGAACGCATGCCGCCGGCACAGTGGAAGATGAATTTCTTGTCCTGCTGGAACACCGGCTTGGCGTATGGGCTTTCCGGATCGATCCAGAATTCCAGCATGCCGCGGGTGCAGGAGAACGCGCCGGGAATGCGGCCGTCGCGCTCGATCTCGCGGGGATCGCGGATATCGACGATGACCACGTCGTCGCTGGCAGCCGCCTTGATCGAATCCGCAGCGCTCAGAGTTTCGATCTCGGCATTGGCTTCGTCGATCAGGGATTTGATACCGCGGTGGATGGTCTGGGGCATTGATTGCACCTTTGTTGTTATCCGACTGCTGTTGTTTGCTGCCGTCATTCCGGGGCGATGCGAAGCATCGAACCCGGAATCTCGAGGTTCCGGGTTCGCGCTACGCGCGCCCCGGAACGACGACATCCTTTTACCGCACCAATTCCTTCATCGCGCCTTCGAGGCCTTCGATCGTGATCGGGTACATCCGCTCCGAGAACAGCCGGCGAATGATGGTGGTGGATTCCGAATAGTCCCAGTGCTTCTTCGCCACCGGATTGAGCCACACCGCGTGCGGATAGGTGCGCGTGATGCGATCGAGCCAGACCGAGCCGGCCTCCTCGTTGACGTGCTCGACCGAGCCGCCGGGGACCATGATCTCGTAAGGCGACATCGAGGCGTCGCCGACGAACACCACCTTGTAGTCGTGCGGGTACTTATGCAGCACGTCCCAGGTCGGCGTGCGATCGGTGAAGCGCCGCTTGTTCTGCTTCCAGACGCCTTCATAGAGGCAGTTGTGGAAGTAGAAATATTCCATGTGCTTGAATTCGGTCTTCGCCGCCGAGAACAACTCCTCGACCTGCTCGATATGCGAATCCATCGACCCGCCGATGTCGAAGAACACCAGCACCTTGACCGCGTTGCGCCGCTCGGGGCGCATATGCACGTCGAGATAGCCGTGATTGGCGGTCTCCTTGATCGTGGTGTCGAGGTCGAGTTCATCGGGCGCGCCGGTGCGGGCGAATTTGCGCAACCGCCGCAGCGCGATCTTGATGTTGCGGATGCCAAGCTCGACGTTGCCGTCGAGATCCTTGAACTCGCGCTTGTCCCACACTTTCACGGCGCGGTTGTTGCGGTTCTTTTCCTGGCCGATCCGCACCCCTTCGGGATTGTAGCCGTGGGCGCCGAACGGCGAGGTTCCTGCCGTGCCGATCCACTTGCTGCCGCCCTGGTGGCGGCCCTTCTGTTCCTCAAGCCGCTTGCGAAGCGTCTCCATGAGCTTGTCCCAGCCCATCGCCTCGATCTGCTTCTTCTCTTCCTCGGTGAGGTATTTCTCCGCGAGCTTCTTCAGCCATTCGGCGGGAATGTCCGCCTTCTCCATGGCGTCGAGCAGGTTCTCCAGCCCCTTGAACACGGAGCCGAACACACGGTCGAACTTGTCGAGGTTGCGTTCGTCCTTCACCAAAGCGGCGCGGGAGAGGTAATAGAAATTCTCCACCGTTTGATCGGCGAGGTCGGCGTCGAGCGCCTCCATCAGCGTCAAATATTCGCGCAGGGTCACCGGGACCTGTGCGTCGCGCAGCGATGTGAAGAATTGCAAGAACATGGAATACAGATTGCCCGCCGGGCCGCTGACGTCAAGGGCTGGCGGATTCCCGACGGGGAAGGCCAGCGCATACCAGACAGGCCTAGACCGGGAGGGTTTTTCCTCTAGAATTGAGCCATAAAGGGCTTATTCCGGCAGGGGAAATTCAATGGGGATCATAGCTGCGCTGATCATCGGCGCGATTGCGGGCTGGCTGGCCGGGAAGATCGTGCGGGGCGCAGGCTTCGGGCTGATCGGCAACATCGTGATCGGCATCATCGGCGCGCTTCTCGCGGGCTGGCTGTTGCCGCAACTGGGCGTCAACCTCGGCGGCGGCTGGATCCGCGAGATCATCAACGCCACCATCGGCGGCGTGATCATCCTGGTGATCCTCTCGCTGGTCAAACGCTGAGAGGCGCGCATCACCTCCAATCGCGACCGCCGAGCCGGCGGTCGTTTACTGTTCAGGCCGGAAACGGCGCAAGAACGAACAACAAGGCAAAGAGATAGATGAAATTTACCGGCACCAAGGACTACGTCGCCACCGAAGACCTCAAGGTCGCGGTCAACGCCTCGATCGTGCTCGAGCGCCCGCTGCTGATCAAGGGCGAGCCCGGTACCGGCAAGACCGTGCTGGCCGAGGAAGTCGCCAAGGCGCTCGGCGCGCCGCTGTTGACCTGGCACATCAAGTCCACCACCAAGGCGCAGCAGGGCCTTTACGAATACGACGCGGTATCGCGGCTGCGCGACAGCCAACTCGGCGACGCCAGGGTCTCCGACATCTCCAACTACATCAAGCGCGGCAAGCTGTGGGAAGCCTTCACCCATGACAAGCGCCCGGTGCTGCTGATCGACGAAATCGACAAGGCCGACATCGAATTCCCCAACGACCTCCTGCTCGAACTCGATCGCATGGAGTTCTTCGTCTACGAGACCGGCGAGAACATCAAGGCGAGCCTGCGCCCGATCGTGATGATCACCTCGAACAACGAGAAGGAATTGCCGGACGCGTTCCTGCGCCGCTGCTTCTTCCACTACATCAAGTTCCCCGACGCCGACACCATGGGCCGGATCGTCGACGTGCACTTCCCCAACATCAAGAAGCGCCTGGTCGAGGAAGCCTTGCGGATCTTCTTCGAGGTGCGCGAGGTGCCGGGGCTGAAGAAGAAGCCCTCGACGTCGGAGCTGCTCGACTGGCTCAAGCTGCTGCTCAACGAGGACATCACCCCGGAAATGCTGCGGGAGCGCGATCCGCGCAAGCTGATCCCGCCGTTGCACGGCGCGCTCCTGAAGAACGAGCAGGACGTGCATCTGTTCGAGCGGCTGGCGTTCCTGAGCCGCCGCGAAGTGTAATCGGAAGACGACAACGCCAGAACCCGGGGTTCTGGCGTTTTGCTGACAAAACCAACGACAAGAAGAACAGGGAAGATGAACGTTCAAACCCAGATTCACGCCGCCTCGCCCGGCCAAACCGAGCATTTCGACGTGCTGATCGCGGGCGCCGGCATCTCCGGCGTCGGCGCGGCCTACCACCTCACCACGCAATGTCCGGGCACGAGTTTCGTCGCCCTCGAAACCCAGAAGACGTTCGGCGGCACCTGGAGCACGCACCGTTATCCGGGCATCCGCTCGGACAGCGACCTGCATACGTTCGGCTACCGCTTCAAGCCGTGGACCTCGGCGCCGATCGCAAGCGCGGCCGAGATACTCAAATATATGGGCGACGTGATCGAGGAGAACGATCTCGCCCGCCATATCCGCTACCAGCACACCATCAATTCGGCGACCTGGTCGAGCGAACAGAACCTTTGGACCATCGAGGCCACGCGGAGCGACACCGGCGAAAAGCTGCGCTTCACCACGAATTTCTTCTGGATGTGCCAGGGCTATTACCGCCACACCGAAGGCTATACGCCGGAGTGGAAGGACATGGCCAAGTTCAAGGGCCAAATCGTCCATCCGCAGAAATGGCCCGAAGATCTCGACTACAAGAACAAGCGCGTCATCGTGATCGGCTCCGGTGCAACGGCCGCAACGCTGATCCCGGCGCTGGCCAATGACGTCGCGCATGTCACCATGCTGCAGCGTTCGCCGACCTATTTCCGCACCGGCCGCAACGCGATCGAGATCGCCGAGCAACTGCGGCAGTTGCAGGTCGACGAGAAGTGGATCCACGAAATCACGCGGCGGAAAATCCTGTTCGATCAGGACGCGTTCACCCGCAAGACCTTCGAGGAGCCGGAAGCAGCGAAGAAGGATTTGTTGTCGGCAGTGGAAGCCTATCTCGGCAAGGACTACGACATCGCTACCCACTTCACGCCAAAATACCGGCCGTGGCGGCAGCGCATCGCCTTCATTCCCGACGGCGACCTGTTCCAGGGCATCAAGTCGGGCAAGGCTTCGGTCGTCACCGACGAGATCGAGTGCTTCACCGAGAAGGGCATCCTGCTGAAGTCCGGCAAGGAGCTGGAAGCCGACATCATCGTTACCGCGACCGGCTTCAACCTCAGTGCAAACGGCGACATCGAATTCGCGGTCGATGGCAAGAAGCTCGATTTCGCCGATACCGTGACCTATCGCGGCATGATGTTCACCGGCGTACCCAATCTGGTCTGGGTGTTCGGCTATTTCCGCGCCAGCTGGACCTTGCGCGTCGACCTCGTCGCCGATTTCGTGTGCCGGCTGCTCAACCACATGAAGGACACCGGCGCGAAGAAAGTGGTGCCGCAGCTTCGGCCGGAAGACCACAACATGCCGCTGCTGCCCTGGATCGATGCCGAAAATTTCAATCCCGGCTACATGATGCGCGGCATGCACCTGTTGCCCAAGCGCGGCGACAAGCCGGAATGGCAGCACAACCAGGATTACTGGGCGGAGAAGGATGAATTCCCGGCCATCGACCTGAAGGACCACGTCTTTATCTACGGCTCCTGATGATGGGCGCCGAGTGACGGAGACATCCGTCACTCGGGCAGCTGTCAGTTGAGATGTGCCTCAATCACGTTGAAGCGGCCGGTCGGATGGATCGCGGCGAGGCGGAAGCCGGTTTGGGCAAGCAGTTCGGCATACTGCCGCTCGGTGCGCTCGAGCCCGCCCGGCCCGCGAAGCATGTTCAGATCACTCAGTGCGTGCGCCCTGTCCTCTTCCGTCGTCGTTGGCGATTCCGGCATCAGCCGTTCGACCAACAGCAATTTGCCGCCGCCCGGCAGCGCCTGGCGGCAGTTCCGCAAGATTGAAGTGCTGCGGACGTTATCCCAATCGTGGATCACGCTCTTGAGGATGATTGCGTCAATGGCCGGCGGCACGCGCTGAAAGAAATCACCGGCTACGAAATCCACGCGGTCACTCACATCGATGTGTCGAAGATGGCTGGTTGCAGCCTCCGCGCACCTCGGAAGGTCGAAGACAGTTCCGCGCAGCTGCCGGTTTTGCCGGGCGATGGCGCCGAGCAATTCGCCGGACCCGCCTCCCACATCCATCAGGTGGGACAATCCGCTGAAGTCGTAGCATCGCAGAATTTCCGGCGTGACCAGCCGCGTAAGGTCCGTCATCGCCGCGTTGAATTTGGCGACGCTGCCCGGCGTTTGCCCCATCAAATCAAAGCTGTTCTCAAGCCCCATAAGTTGAGCGGCGGTCTTGCCGGTCATTATCGTTTCGAGCAGGCCAGCCCAGGACTTTGTGAGCATCTCCGCTTCCAGGAAGGCCCACGCCTTGAACGATTGCTCGGATGCGCCGTCGAGGCAGGCCCCCACGTCAGTCAGTGCGTAGGAATTGTCGCTGGTCCGCGCGAACAGGCCGATGGTGGAAAGTGCGGTGAGCAGACGTCCGAGCGCCCGCTCGTCCGCGCCGGTCGCCGCTGCAAGCTTGCCCACCGTCTGCGGTCCGTCCCGCAGAAGCTCCGCCAGCCCCAGTTTCACCGCGACATGGATCACCGCAGTGATGCGGTGCGACTGTATCAAGTCGAGAAGCTTGAGGGCCGGGAGTTGTGACGACATCGCCTCTCTCCGATCGCGGGTTTATTGCGGGCTCCGGATATCAATCGATTTGGTGATTTCGCTCAACGCTGTTCGTTGCTTTTCGATCCCTTGTTTCAGCTCCTCGGTCGTTCCGTTGAGCACGTTATGCCCGCTTGCCTCCAGTTTGCGGCGAACATCGGCGTCCCGGCAGATCGCGGCGACATCAGCGGCAATTCGGTTTCTCAGCGCTTCGGACAGGGCCTTGCCACCAAAAATTCCCGCCATTCCAGCGATTTCAAGCTCGGGGTAACCGAGTTCGCGCACAGTCTTGATGTCGGGCAGCGTGGCTGCACGGCCTGGATTGGCGACGGCAAGAAAGCGCGCCTTTCTGGCCTGAACAGGCGAGGACGAGGCCGTCAATGAGGTCAGAAGCGCCTGTATCCGGCCCTCACCGAGGTCAGCCTGCGGCTGGGAGGCGTCTCGATAACTGACGAAATTCATCTTCAGATCGTGTTGTTTCAGGAATGCTGAAAATACAAATCGCGGCAGGGTCGGTCCGGACGCCCAGGCATGTTTCTCGGGGCTGGTCCGCAGCGCCGCGATCAACTCCGGAATGCTGTTGACTGACAGCTGATTGCTGACCGCGAGCGTCAAAACGATCTCTGTGGTCGCCGCAATCGGCACCAGATCCTGGTTGACGTCGTATGGCAGCCGGTCGACGAGCAGTGGCGCCACCGTGATGGAGCCGGCCACCGTATACAACAACGCATGATCGTCCTGGTTTGCGACGAACGATCCGACGCCAATCGTACCTTCAGCGCCAGGCCGATCCTCAACCACGACTGGCTTGCCCCATTTTTTGCCTAGAGCATCGGCGAAGATTCGGGCAGCGGCATCATTGGCGCTTCCGGGCGGAAAGGTTACAATCAGCTTGACCTGCCGCTCGGGCCAATCCGCTCTTGCCGACATCGGCGCGATAAGCGCCGTGACACAAGCCGCAAGAACAGCGATCGCGCACAGCCCTCGCGCCTTGCACCAGGTGGATTTTCCTTGAGCTGAGCGATGAGCCGACGATGTTGAACTATGAGACACTTGCGAGAACATTGTCACGACTGCCTCCCATTCGTTACTGGCTTGGATTTACTGGCTTGGATTTGCGTTGCGGCTTTCGGCGACCGTTTCCGGGACGCGCGTAGGAATCATTCGCTTCAATGACGCGCACGAGCATGTCCAGCAACGCGCGCCGTTCATCTGGCGATAGCGGCGCCAGCAGGCGTTCCTGAGCGGCGAGCAAGTCGGGACTTAAGCGGCGGCGCAAGGCCGCGCCTCGCTCGGTCACGTAGAGCTTGCGCGCGCGCCGGTCATCGGGATCGATCTTCCGCTCGACGAGGCCCTTGCCCTCCAGTTCGTCGATCATCTGGCCAAAATTGACCACATCGACGCCCATGCGCTCGGCCACCTGTCTCTGGCCTCTCCCCGGCTGCTCCAGGACGGCCACGAGGACGCCGAAAATCATCGGCGTCAGATCGTCACCGCTCAGTATCTCGGCGGTGACACCAAGGCAGATTTGATTGAAGCGACGCGCCAAATGAGCCGGCACCCGGTGGGACGGCAATACTTCCGGAGAAGCGTGCGGCTTGGCCATGACCATCCTAAAAGGTAATAATTATTATTATAATAATTCTTACTTAATGTCAAACCGCCGAGAATTTAGATGTATGTATACTACACAGGTAATATAGAACCCTAAATATTCGCAACTTGTCATATATGGCGCACTAATGTATACATAATGAACTCATTGTGCCATGGAGTGCAGCCATGCCGTCATCCTTCCCACTCAATGCCTGGTACGCCGCCGCCTGGGACGTCGATCTCAAGCACGCGCTGTTTCCCCGCACGATCTGCGGCAAGCATGTCGTGATGTACCGCCGCTCTGACGGCCAGGTGGCCGCGCTGGAGGACGCCTGCTGGCACCGGCTGGTGCCGCTGTCGAAAGGCCGGCTCGACGGCGACACCGTCGTCTGCGGCTATCACGGGCTGAAATACAATGCGCAGGGCCGCTGCACCTACATGCCCTCGCAGGAGACCATCAATCCTTCCGCCTGCGTGCGTTCCTATCCCGTGGTCGAGCGGCATCGCTTCATCTGGCTCTGGATGGGCGACCCGGCGCTCGCCGATCCAGCGCTGGTGCCGGACATGCACTGGAACGACGATCCGGCCTGGGCCGGCGACGGCAAGACCATTCAAGTGAAATGCGACTACCGCCTCGTGGTCGACAATCTGATGGACCTCACCCACGAGACCTTCGTGCACGGCTCCAGCATCGGCAACGACCACGTCGCCGAGGCCCCCTTCGACGTCACCCATAGCGAGCGCACCGTGACGGTGACGCGCTGGATGCGCGGCATCGAGGCGCCGCCGTTCTGGGCCGCACAGCTCGGTAAGCCCGGCCCGGTCGACCGCTGGCAGATCATCCATTTCCAGGCGCCCGGCACCGTCAATATCGATGTCGGCGTGGCGCCAGCCGGCACCGGCGCGCCGGAGGGCGACCGCTCGCAGGGCGTCAACGGCTTCGTGCTCAACACCATGACGCCGGAGACCGACACCACCTGCCACTATTTCTGGGCCTTCGTCCGCAACCACCGCCTGACCGAACAGAAGCTGACCACCGAGATCCGCGATGGCGTCTCCAATATTTTTCGCGAGGACGAGATCATCCTCGAGGCACAGCAGCGCGCCATGGACGAGAACCCGGACCGCACCTTCTACAATCTCAACATCGACGCCGGCGCGATGTGGGCGCGGCGCGTGATCGATCGCATGGTGGCCCACGAGACATCGCCGCCGACCACCGCGCAAGCCGCGGAGTGAGGCCATGAGCGAACGCGATTCCGAACGCTCGATCTCGCAGACGGTGCGGGCCCAGCTCGCACTGCGCGACATGATCCTGTCCGGCCGATTGCGGCCGGGCGAGCGCATCAGCGAATTGCAGGCGGTCGAGATCACCAGCGTGTCGCGGACGCCGGTGCGGCTGGCGCTGGTCCGGCTCGAAGACGAAGGCCTGCTGCAGGCGATCCCCTCCGGCGGCTTCATGGTGAAGGCGTTCACCGAGCGCGACATTCTCGATTCAATCGAGCTGCGCGGCACGCTGGAAGGCCTCGCCGCCCGCTTCGCCGCCGAACGCGGCGCCAGCGCGCGCAGCCTTGAACCGCTGAAGGAGTGCCTCGCCGACCTCGATCAGCTGGTTCGCCAGGATCCGGTCTCGGTCGAAGCCTTTTCCGCCTATGTCACCATGAACGCGCGCTTTCACGCGCTGCTCACTGAACTATCCGCCAGCCCGCCGCTGATCCGGCAGATCGACCGCGTCTCGGCATTGCCGTTCGCGTCGCCGAGCGGCTTCGTGATGGCGCAGTCGGCGCTGCCGGAAGCGCACCAGATCCTGCTGATCGGCCAGGACCATCACCGCATCGTGGTGGACGCGATCGAGAACCGCGAGGGCGGGCGCGCCGAAGCCATCATGCGCGAGCATTCGCGGCTCGCCGCACGCAATCTGCGGCTGGCGCTGCGCAATCGCACGCATCTCGATTTGCTGCCCGCGCTCGCTCTGCTTCAATCCCCGGCCGTATAGGTTAGTCATGCGCTTTGCCGAACAATGGAGCTGGTGCACGGTCGAGGATATCCGCGACGTTGCGCCCATGATCCGCGAATTCCGCCTGCGCCCTGACGGCGGCGTGGCGCCCTACCCGGCCGGCAGCCATCTCAACGTCGCGGTGCTGATCGACGGACAGCCCGCACGGCGGTCCTATTCGCTGGTCGGCGATCGCGATCCACACAGCTATCGCATTGCGGTGCGGCTGGCGCCGGAAAGCCGCGGCGGCTCGCACGCGATGTGGAGCCTCAAGCCGGGCGCGCGGATCGAAATCTCCAATCCGACATCGCTGCTCGATATCGACTGGAACAGGCAGAATTATTGCCTGATCGCTGGTGGCATTGGCATCACCCCTATCACCGGCATCGCCAGCGCCCTGCACCGCCGGGATATCGACCTGCGCCTGCACTACGCGGTGAAGTCGCGCGGCGACGCCGCCTATCTCGACGAATTATCCTCCGTGCTCGGTGACCGCCTGGTCGTCCACGCCAGCGACGAAGGCGCACGGATCGATCTCGATTCCACCTTCCGCGCACTGCCATCGGATGCGATTGCCATCATGTGCGGGCCGATGCGGATGCTGGAAGCGGCGCGGCGTGCCTGGAACGAGGCCGGGCGGTCTCCCGCCGATCTGCGCTACGAGACATTCGGCTCCAGCGGCCTGCTGCCGACGGCGGAATTCCGCGTCCGCCTGAAGGACACCGGCGCCGAGCTTGTGGTCTCGCCCAACAGCTCGATGCTCGACGTGCTCAACGACGCCGGCTTCGAGGTGATCTCGGACTGCCAGCGCGGCGAATGCGGCGTCTGCGCGGTCGATGTCATCGCGGTCGACGGCGAGATCGACCACCGCGACGTGTTCTTCAGCGACCAGCAGAAGCGTGACAACCGCAAGATCTGCCCCTGCGTGTCACGCGCCGTGGGCGTGGTCACGATCGACACGCTGTACCGGCCTGAGCCACCTCTGCGCGGCTAGACCCGCGCCGCCTCCGGCGCGACCTTGCCACGGATCATGTCGGAGGCCTTGTCGGCGATCATCATGGTCGAGGCGTTGAGATTGGCGGAGATCATCCGCGGCATGATCGAGGCATCGACCACGCGCAGGCCCTGCAGCCCGTGCACGCGCAGCTGGTCGTCGACGACAGCCCATTTGGTATCCGCCGGTCCCATCCGGCAGGTGCAGCCGGGGTGGAACGTGGTGGTGCCGCGCTCGGTGGCAGCGGCGAGAAACTCGTCGTCGCTTTGCACTTTCGGTCCGGGGAAATCCTCATAGGCGTAATATTGCGACAGCGGCGCGGAGGCGAGCAGCCGGCGCGCCAGCTTCATGCCGGCGACGACGACGCGGCGATCGAGCTCCTCGACCAGATAATTGGTCTGGATGATCGGCGGCGCAAACGGATCGGCCGAGCGGATGCGGACATAGCCGCGGCTTTCCGGGCGTTGCTGCCATGAGGCGATGGTCATGCCGGGCTCGTCTTCGAGCTGGCCCTGCACGCCCTCCTTGTAGCTTGCGGGCGTGAACGTCAGCTGCAGGTCGGAGCTTTCGGTGGTCTCGCCGGAATGCCAGAAGCAATAGACCATGGTCGGCGACAGCGACAGCAGCCCGCGCCGCGTCGTCGCCCACTTCAGCGCCTCGACCCAGAGACTCAATCCCCGCCGAAGTTCATTGATGGTCCTGATGTTCTTGACGCGTGCGACCGAGCGCGGCGCGTAATGATCCTGCAAGCCTTCGCCGACGCCTGATAGCGCGTGACGCACCTCGATGCCGTGCGACTGCAACAGCTCCGGCGAGCCGACGCCGGACAATTGCAGCACCTGCGGTGAATTGTAGGTGCCGCCGGACAGGATGACTTCCTTATTGGCGCGCACTTCGGTGGCAACGCCGCCCTTGCCGCCTTTCAGGTAGCGAACGCCGACCGCGCGCTTGCCCTCGAAGATGATGTTGGTGACGTGCGCATGGGTCCGCACATCGACATTCCCACGCTTCACCGCCGGATGCAGGAACGCGGTCGCGGCGCTGACGCGCAGGCCGTTCTGAATGGTGCGCTGGGCGTAGGAAACGCCTTCCTGGATCGCGCCGTTGTAATCGGGGTTGCGCGGAATGCCGAGGCTCATCGCGCCCGCCATGAACGCCTCGCAGAGCGGATCCCGCCAGTCCATTGTGGTGACGGTCAGGTTGCCGTCGCGCCCGCGATAGGTTTCATCGCCCTCGCCGACGCGCCGCTCCAGCCGCCTGAAATAGGGCAGTATGTCCGGATAGCCCCAGCTGCGATTGCCGAGCTGCGCCCAGGTATCGAAATCCTGGCGCTGGCCGCGGTTATAGATATGGCCGTTGATCGACGACGAACCACCGAGCGTCTTGCCGCGCGGCGCGTAGATGCTGCGGCCGCCGGTCCAGGGGCCGGGCTCCTGCTGATACGCCCAGTTGATGCTCTTCATATGGAACGTCTTGATGAAGCCGGCCGGCAGATGGATGTAAGGATGCCAGTCCTTGCCCCCTGCTTCGAGCACGCAGACGCGGGTGCCCGCATCTTCGCTGAGGCGATTGGCGAGCACGCTGCCTGCGGAGCCCGCGCCAATGATCACATAATCGAACGTTTCCATCACACTTTTTTCTGCCGCGGGCTAAAACTACCGCAGTCTATCGTTGAGTTGATAATTGAGATGCGCCTTCACCGTCGGCCACTCGCTGGCGATAATGCTGAAGACCACGGTATCGCGCAACGTGCCGTTCGGCGCGATCACATGGTTGCGCAGGATGCCATCCTGCTTGGCACCCAGGCGTTCGATGCCGCGGCGGCTCTGCTGGTTGAAGAAGTGGGTGCGGAACTCCACCGCAATGCAATCGAGCTGCTCAAACGCGTGCGTCAGCAACAGCAATTTGCACTGCGTATTGACGGCGCTGCGCTGCACGCGCTTGGCGTACCAGGTGGAGCCGATCTCGACGCGCCGGTTGGCGGCATCGACATTCATGTAGGTCGTCATGCCCGCGATCTTGCCATCGGCATCGAACACCGTGAACGGCAGCATCGAGCCTGATGCCTGCAAGCCGAGCCGGCGATCGATCTCCTTGGTCATGTCTTCCGGCGCCGGCACGAAGGTGTACCAGAGATTCCACAGCTCGCCGTCGCGCACCGCTTCGGTGAGGCCGTCGCGTTGATCGTGCGACAGCGGTTCGAGCCGCGCGTAGGCGCCGCGAAGGGTAACCGGTTCAAGCCAGGGCATTCAAAACTCCGAAGTCGTCGTTGCGAGGAGTGTAAGCGCAATTTCAGAGATCGTCATTCCGGGATGGCCCGAAGGACCAGACCCGGAATCTCGAGATCCCGGGTTCGATGCTTCGCATCGCCCCGGGATGACGATCGCGTTTTGCGCGATCGTCACTTATTCAAGAAATTCAGCGGCAGGCCGGGGCGCGGCCAGTCCATCGCCACCAGTTCGCCCTTGGTTGACAGCGTGATGTAGGCAGTCTTCAGGTCGGGCCCGCCGAAGGCGATATTGGTGGTCATGCGGTCGCCGGTCGGCACCTGCTCGACCAGCGTGCCGTCGGGCGCGATCACCGAGATGCAGCCCGAGATCAGCGTCGCCACGCAGACATTGCCTGAGGCTTCGACCGCAAGCGAGTCGAACATCTGATAGCCGCCGAGGCCCGTGATCGGCTTGCCGCGTTCACCGCGATAGATCGGCTCACGCGGCTTCAACATGCCGGGCGCGGAAAGTTCGTAGGCCCATAGCCGCGCGGTCGGAGTTTCGGCGATGTAGACGGTGTTTTCGTCTGGCGACAGCCCGATGCCGTTGGCCGGCAGCACACCGTGCACGATTTCGACGATCTCCTTCATGCCGGGCTTGACGTAGTAGACGCCGCCGACATCCATGTCGCGAGCCCGGCGCTTGCCGAGTTCGGAGAACCACAGGCCACCGTGCTTGTCGAAAACGAGGTCGTTGGGACCCCGCAGCGGATACTCGCCGCATTTGTCGACCACCGTCTCGACCTTGCCGTTCGAGAGGTCGACGCGCTGGATCGAGCCACCGAGATAATCATCGGGCTGCGGACCCGGCATGATCACCTTGCCCGTCGGAATCCAGCTAAAGCCGCCATTGTTGCAGAAGTACATTTTTCCGTCGGGGCCAAGCGCCGCGCCATTGGGGCCACCGGGGACTTCCGCGACCACCTCCTTGCGCCCGTCCGGCCAGATCCGTGTCAGCCGCCGGCCGCGGATTTCGACCAGCACGACCGATCCGTCCGGCATGACCACCGGGCCTTCCGGAAACTCCAGATCGGTGGCGAGAACGCGGATATTGGCCATGAAATCCTCCCGGCTTGCTTTTGGCTGCAGGCGGATTTTTGGCTCGACCCCGCACGCGCAACATTTCGTTGCGTGATGTTATGGCAAAGCAGATCACGCTTGCCAACCCGACGACCTGCGCAACAGGTATGCCGCGCTCCCCGGCCGCGCCACCAGCGAACGGATACAGTACAGCAAAAAGGCGTATGCGCCTTTTCAGTTCACTCGTACAAATATCCGACCGGCTTGCCTTCGTTACGCAGCGGACGAACGTCCTTCCGCGTAATGATTTGACCTGCCAGGCCGTCAATTTCGTCGCGCTGCGTCGGCGTCCAGCTGCGAAGATTTTCCATGCCTTTCAGCAAGCCCAGTCGGAGGATCTGGGTATTTTCGCTTAAGCCCACCAGATCGATCGTGTTCTTGCCCGCCGTGACCGTATCGCCGGTCGCAAGTTCAAAATTCTCCCCCGCGCTATTCGTGAATTGGGCTGTGCCGCGAATGACGCGATAGATGACAACCTCACCTTTCCCAAGAAAGGCGGTTTCCGCTGCTGCGGAGGTGCTCTTCGGCAACAGCGACTGGCCACGCGGGTCGGTCGCGATGATATGTCCAGTTGTAAGGCGACCGCTCGGAATCTCGATCCCGATATCGCGCACGTAAACAGGCCCGGCGGATTTGATCGGCGAGCCTGCCGGCAGCGGCTTGTAGAGTGCTTCCAGTTCCAGCGGATCCTGCAGCCAGAAACGGGCATCGGCAGGACGGTCATGCAGCGGATGGCTCCAGGCTACGCGCGGCGTTTCCTCTTCGTTGATGTGATCATGATCCACCACCGTCGGGTTGGGGAAGGTCGTGGGATCGGTGATGAAGGCTTCAAGAAATTTGCCGGAATAGCCCATCGACATCGGATCCGGCACCACCGTCTGCGGCGTTTTCAGGTTTTCTTCGGTGGACAATCCCGACCACGTGTAAAAGAGCTGGCGATGCACGATCGCGCTCTGCAGCATCACCGCACCGGGACCGACGTAATAAAATCGGCCATCGTAATCGAAGGTGAACACGCCAGACGTGACCAGCACGAGTTGGTAACCGCCGGGTGGAAGGTGAAGATGGAAATCGGTGGGGCCCGTATCGGAGCGGTAGATCGGCAGATTTGTCGAAACTTCGTGGAGGAGGAAGGTTTCGTTGTTCGCATGGAAACCTTCGTTCGCGCGATTATAGAGGGCTTGCGGGCGATAGGTCGGCTCGTGCAAGGCATCCCGATCGCGATCGATAGCCACGAAGTTCGTTTTATTCAGGCGGAGGGCATCGCCGTCCGGACGAGTAAGGCCAGGCCATTTGAGATCAACCGCGGCATGTATATTCAAGGCGTCCTCCAATCCCTGAACTTCAGCGCGACCCAGCCCTGTTCAAATTTGCCTGTTCAAATGCGCTGCTCAGCTTTGGCAGAGCGCTTGGAGTCGCCGGTCGACGCTGACGGGCTCATGCTGCAATGCGAATTCCGGGCCAGTTCGAGCACGGAGCATCGCGCCGATTCCCAAGGCATTTTTTGGGACCGGGCGATTGAAAAAAATTCAAGGCGTACAGGACGTTAGAGAGCCCGCCGCTTGACGCTGCCTTGCCCCTCATCGCCAACTTCGCAACTCCAGGGAGAATTGGCGAGAGTTGCCTTGCGTAAATTGTCAGCAAGCCTTGCCAGGAAACGCGCAGCTGGATGCCGCGAGACTGATCTGCCGCCACGCGCTGCTTTGGTCATGCGGTCTACTCATCCCGGAGAGAGCTCATGCCCGGCGCGTCGGCTCCGCGCTCCGGCGCTCGCCCCGAAGGTGATGGATTTCGCTTCCGCCAACTCATTCCACGAGCCGTCCTACTCCCTCACCGGTATCCATATCTCGAGCCCGCCATTGCCGGTCGCGGGATCGAACGTCTCGTCATAGCGCTCGAAGTTCGGCGCGTCGGCGGCCTTCATGCCGGACGCCGGCAGCCAGTGATTCCAGATCGTGTTGACGGTACGGCGGATGGTCGAGATGTGCTCGGCGTGGGTAAACACGGCGTATTTCTGTTCGGGAATCCGCACCCGCTGGAATTCGCGCGGCAGGTCGGAGAAATCGGTCACTTCGACGGCGGCGACATAGTCGAAATTGCCGGCATCGTCGGCGTTGCAGCAGACGCCGTAGGCGACCTTGCCGATCCGGCTGGGGACGTTGCCGATGGTCTGATGGAAGCGCTGCCACAGGCTTGGGATGAACGCGCCTTCGTTTTCGTGGGTGCAGCGTTCGCCGATGCCGGCAACGAGCAAGGCCTTGCCGGTCTCGAAACGCGGGGGCTTGAGATGATCGAGCGCGGTTGAAATCATGACGATGGGCTCCTGAAGCTTGAGGCCATCAAGGCACGTTCCTGATCGAACCATCTCGGGCGTGATGCCGAAATGGTCGCGGAACGCGCGGGTGAAGGCTTCGTGAGAGCTGTAATCCGCATCCAGCGCGAGGCTGAGAATGTCAGGCGCGCCGGCCGCAAGCGCACGCGCCGCGTTAGAGAGACGACGCGCACGTACATAGCGCATGACCGAATATCCGGTCGCGGCGGCAAACGCCCGCACCAGATGGAAGCGCGAGACGCCGGCGACCGCCGATATCTCGTCGAGGGTCAACGGTGCGGCGAGATGGCTTTCGATATACCAGAGCGCCTTCTGGGCCGGATTCATCGGCGACAGCTTTCATTCGAAACGGCCGCAACCATAAACGCTTACCGCGCGCCGCATTTGACCGGCGTTGCTCTCGCAGCCGCAATTGCGCAGCTGATTACCGAGGCCGAGCATTATCCCGCAACGGCGGCAATTATTTCGCCGCAGGCGTCGCATCCTTGGCCGCCGGCGCGTCGGCTTTCTTTTTCAATTCCTCCGCCGTCTTCTTCTGCAGATCGTCCACGAACTTCTGCAGCGCGATCACCGTTCCCTTCAGCGCCTCGATCTGCCGGTTGGCGGCGTCAAGCTTCTGCTGATTGTCCTGCGTGATCTTGTTGATGGTCTTTTGCAGGAAGTCGACATTGCTCTGCAGGCAAGAGGTGCGCCGCTCCATGGTTTTTTCGACCGTGCAGATTTCGATGCCGGGAACATCCTGCGCGTAGCTTGCGCAAGGCATCAGCAGCGCTGCAACGGCGACAGCGGTTCTTGCAATCCGGGTAATCATCCAACCCTCACTCAAACTTCATTCGGTCAATCACATTGATTTGCTCGTATCAGGCCGCTGGCTGCAGCGATACCACACTGATACCGCATTCAGGCGGTGAGCTTCCCCTTTATTGGTGTGGATGGACTATCGCCGGGGAACCCAAACGTAAGGTTTGCACGCCCGGCAGTGGAGATTGAACATATGGCAACGCGCGAGAAGCGGCTGGCACAGTTCGATGGCAACGGGGAACCGCCGCCGGACCGGCCGGTGGAGGTGCTGTGCGAGGATCACAGCGGCACGTATCAATTGCCATTCGCCTGCCGTTGGATTGAAGGTCAATGGCGCAATGAGCGGACCGGCGGCGCGGTCGAGGCGACCGTGGTCGGCTGGCGGCTGCCACGGGTGAGCAGTCAGGTTTGACGGGCATTTTCCGGGGCTAAAGCCTTTTCCGTTCCGATGGAATCGGAACGGGGCTCTAGATTCTTGCTTTAACGCGTTTTCTTCACGCGAACCGGTGTCCACTTCGCTGGAAAACGCTCTGGGCGGCTGCAGGCCAGCCGGACGCGCGGCGCATTGTTCCAGAATGCGACGATATCGCGCGTCATCCGGAGCGGTCTTTAAGTTTCGGAACGCGGACAGAACGAATCGCGCCCGAATCACTGCTTGGCGGCTGTACTCCCCTGTTCACGGCTAGATATCGGCTGGAACGTCAGGCGGCGCACCACATGCAGCACCGCCACGATTGGCCGCAACCACCGGCCGACGACAAAGGTTAATTCCTCGGGGGATGACATCGCGGTCACTTCCAAGGTGTCGGCGGCGAAATGCCGAGGTCGCGATAGAGGAAGTAGTTGCGCGCGATTGCGGTGTGATTCATCGAAGCCTCCACGGTTCTTCGCGAGATCGCGACCACGCAAGGCGTCCCAGATTTTCGGCAGCGCCGCATCGTCGCGTTCACAGCTGCATGCTGCCATGCGAAATCCGCGCCAATCGCGTTGCACTGCAGCGATTACGACGGTCACCGCTGAAAGCCCGTCAAACGGGCACAGCGCCGGGTGCACTGCCTAATATTCGACCTCGAGCTCCTCGATGTCGGCGGGCTCGGCCTTGGCGGCTTCGATCCACTCGACCATCTCGGGCATCGCCATGATGGTTTTTGCGTAGGCTGCAAGCTTCGGGTCGAGCTTGACGTCATAGGTCATGAAGCGGGTCACGACCGGCGCGTACATCGCGTCCGCCATGGTGCGCTCGCCGAACAGGAACGGCCCGCCGGATTGGGCCAGGCACTCGCGCCAGATGGTGCAGACCCGGTCGATATCGGACTGTGCGCGCGACCAGATCTTGAAGTTCGGGAAATGGCCCTTGAGATTGACCGGCAGTGAGGCCCGCAGCGTGGTGAAGCCGGAATGGATTTCACCACAGATCGATCGGCAGTGCGCCCGCAGCACGCGGTCCGCCGGCAACAGGCCGGCGTCCGGCATCACCTCGTTGAGGTATTCGCCGATCGCCAGCGTGTCCCAGACGGTGGCGCCCTCGTGCCGCAGGCACGGCACCAGGATCGATGACGACAGCAGCAGGATTTCGGCCCGCGCCGACGCATCGTCGGGTGCGGTCACGACCTCTTCGAAGGGGAGCCCTGAGAACTTCGCGAGCAGCCAGCCGCGCAGCGACCAGGACGAATAGTTCTTGCTGCTGATGGTTAGTGTCGTATTCGCCATAGGGCCTTCCCTCACGCCTGAACGTCTACCGCAAGGCTAAGTGGACGGCCGCGCCAGCGCGGCGCCGCCGATAGCTTACGCCGGTCACGTGCGCCGGTCACGTTCCGCAGCAAGCCACGTGCCAGTTTTTCGGGCGGTTCGCTCTGCTTTGGCTTCGATATTGCATGGCATCATCGGGCAAGGGCGGATGCGTATGATGTCATTGATGTACCAAGCTTATCAGAACCATATGGACCTCACGGCGCCGTGGCGGACCGGGGCCGGAGCGGCGCTGAAATATCTCAACCTCGTGCCGCAAGGCGTGTCCGACAAGGCGTTCGGGCGGCTGGCGGCGGCGCTCGAACTGATCTCGCGCACCTCGCTGACCTACACCCGCCCGGCCTACGGCATCGACAAGGTCATGGTCGGCAATCAGGAATTGGAGGTGACCGAGGAAGTCACCTTTGCCACGCCGTTCGGATCGCTGCTGCGGTTCAAGAAGGAGCATGCGCCGGAGCAACCCAAACTGCTTTTGGTGGCGCCGATGTCCGGCCATTTCGCGACGCTGCTGCGCGGCACCGTGAAGACCTTGCTGCAGGACCACGACGTCTACATCACCGACTGGCATAATCCGCGCGAGATCCCGCTCAATGCCGGCCGCTTCGGCCTCGAGGATTATACCGACCACCTCATCACCTTCCTCGACAAGATGGGCCCGCGCTCGCACATGGTGGCGATCTGCCAGCCCTCGGTTTCGGCGCTGGCGGCGGCGGCCGTGATGTCGGAGCAAAATCACCCCGCGCGGCCTGCGACGCTGACGCTGATGGCGGGGCCGATCGACACCCGCATCCAGCCGACCAAGGTCAATGATTTCGCCAAGAGCAAACCGATCAAATGGTTCGAGGAGAATTTGATCAACTACGTGCCCGTTCAATGCAAGGGCGCGTTCCGCCAGGTCTATCCGGGCTTCGTGCAGCTCACGGCGTTCGTCTCGATGAACCTCGAGCGTCACATCAAGCAACACATCGATCTTGCCCAGCATCTGGCCAAGGGCGAGAAGGAGAAGGCGGAAGTCATCAAGACTTTCTACGACGAATATTTCGCCGTGATGGACCTGCCGGCGGAATTTTACATCGAGACCGTACGCGACGTGTTTCAGGAGCATCTGCTGCCGCTGGGCAAGCTGATGCATCGTGGCAAGCCGGTGAACCCGGCCGCGATCAAGCGCATGGGCCTGATGACGGTCGAAGGCGAAAAGGACGACATCTGTTCGATCGGCCAGACACTGGCCGCCCAAGACCTCTGCACCGGCGTGCGCGCCTATCGCCGCGTCCATCACATGCAGGCCGGCGTCGGCCATTACGGCGTGTTCTCCGGAAAACGCTGGAACAACGAGATCTATCCGCTGTTGCGGGATTTTGTTCATGTGAATTCGTGAGGCGGGACGCTTTCGCTTCGCGTCGTCGCAGGGACGACGTGAGGTGGGATTCTGATTCTCAAACGGCGTGAGGGCGCGCGTCGGCATTTTCGCGGCGCGATGCGCCCGAAGTTTTCAAAATCATCCGCCCTCAAGATCGGAGAGCGCAGGGCTTTCCGCCGCACCTTGTGCTTCGCGGCGCCACGCGGCCGGGCTGACGCCGACCAGGGCCGAAAATACCCGCGTAAAGTGGCTTTGATTGGCAAACCCGGCGGATATTGCGATCTCCGCAAGCGAGAGGCCACGGACGGTCATCAATTGCTTGGCGGTGTCAACGCGCTGGCGAAGGAGCCACTGGTGTGGCGGCAGGCCGACGGACGCCCGAAACGCTCGAGAAAAATGGCTGACCGACAGGCCCAATTCAGCCGCGATCTCCTGCAGCGTGAATTTGCCACTGAGATCAGACTGGAGTCTTTCGCAGGCACGCTTCATCTGCCACGGAGCAAGGCCACGATACACGGGCTCGGCGTTGCGAAGCCCGCCATACGCCCGAGCGACATGCGCTGTGAGCGCCAGCATCATGTGATCGACGAAAAGCTGGTTCGCTTCGGATGGCCGGCGCAATCCCTGCAGGAGCGCTGCGCCGATGTGATGCACGGCGGCGTCGTCAAAGCCGTTGCCGAACTGGCAGTCGAGCTGGCCGACACGCCGCGCGCCGAACCGCTCCGCGACGCCGTTGAGCGCCAAAGCCGGAACATAGAAATGAACGGAGTGGAACGGCTTTTCGATCACAAAGCGCGGATCGCACTTCATGTCGTACAGATATGTCGTGCCTGCCCGGATATTGGGCTTGGCCACGCACTTGCCATGCTCCCAGTATTCGCAGTCGGGATAATCGCGAAGTTTCAAGCTAACGAGATAGGCATCCTCAGGTGCGATGGCGCCGCAAAGGCCCGGCACGGGATTGTCATCCCGCGTTTCGGTGGCTGTGACCTCGACACCGCGCATAGACCGCGTGATCAGCGATGACGGTGTATCCTGAAGGTGCAGCAGGTCCTTGAACGCCTGACCGTGAAAACCGCTCTGTGTCATATGCGTCTACCCATGGGTAACGCGGGATCAGCATCATTGCCGCGCCGTCCCGCATTATCGTAGATCAGCGAGGGGCCGTCCAGCGCGGCCGATGACAGGACCGTTTACGCTGCGATTTCAAGGTATCGTGGATTCCACGGTCCGCTTCGAGTCAATTTCGGAACCTGGACTCCATGACGGGATCCTTATCCACCTCGGGACCGGACGTGGTCAGGCCGAATTTCCGGCGAGAGACTGTTGATGATCCGCCCGTCCGGGTTGTTTTGTCGCACCGATGTATCCAGATCGTTACAATCCGAGCCGCGGGCCGCTCTTTCTCCTGCGCAGGCTGTCGTATAAAAGTGAATCGCCCCCGGAACTGGCCGAATTCGCGGCGTGGATAGTGGTGGCGATTGGTTGATCCAAAATTCATGAATCTGACATCTGATCGACGCACGCGCGGACAGACATTTGAACCGGGGCAAGGAATGGTAATTCGATTGGCGACGGCGCGATACTCCGTGGCGATGCGGCGTCGGGGTGTTCCTGCCCGGGGTGTTCCTGCCATTGTGACATTCGCGGCGGTGGCCGCACTGACGGCCTTGACGGGACTGGCCGCCGACGCCGCGCCGAAACAAGCGCGCCCGAAGCCCGCCACCGAGGCGACGGCGCCGCGCGATGCCGGCGAGCCGCTCATGGCGATCGTGTCGATCAAGAGCCAGCAGGTCACTTTCTACGACGCCGACGGCTGGATTCTGCGCGCGCCGGTGTCGACCGGCACCAAGGGACGCGAGACGCCCGCCGGCATCTTCGCCATCCTCGAGAAGAACAGGGAACACCGCTCGAACATGTATGACGATGCCGAGATGCCGAACATGCAGCGCATCACCTGGAACGGCATCGCGCTTCATGGTGGGCCGCTGCCCGGCTATGCGGCCTCGCACGGCTGCGTGCGGATGCCGTTCGGCTTTGCCGACAAGATGTTCGACAAGACGCGGATCGGGATGCGGGTGATCATCTCACCCAACGACGCCGAGCCAATGGAATTCTCCCATCCGGCGCTTTTCTCGCCGAACCGCGAAGCCATCGCGGCCGCGCCGGCCAAGGCCGAAGCGCTGCCCCGCGAGGCGGCCGAGGCTGCCAAGGCAGCCGACGAGGCGAAGAAAGCCATCGCGACGGCGACGCGCGAGACCGCGTCGCTGACGGCGTCGCTGCGCAAGCTGCAGAGCCTGAAGACCCGCGCCGACGGCGAGCTTGCCTCCGCCGAGAAGGCGGTCGCCGCCGCCAAGACCGACGAGGTCAAGGCGCGGGCCGAGGACCTCAAGCAAAAGGCCGCCGCCAAGGCCGCGGACCTGGGGACCCAGCTCGACACCGCCAAGGCCGACTCGAAATCGAAGCTCGACGCCGCCGCCGCGGCCAAGGAAGCGGCCAAGACGGCCCAGACCAGGAAGGCCGACACCGCCAAGGCGGCGAGCGAGGCCAAGCTCGCGCTCGAGCCGGTCTCGATCTACATCAGCCGCGCGACGCAAAAGCTGTACGTGCGCCGCCCGACGCATAAGCCGGCGCCTGACGGCGGCGGCATTGTGTTCGATGCGACCATCGAGGTTCCGGTCACGATCCGCAATTCCGACAGGCCGATCGGTACGCATGTCTTCACGGCGGTGGCGCAAACCGGTTCGGGCCTGCGCTGGACCGCGGTCACCATCGACGGCGCCGACGACGCCAAGGCCGCGCTCGACCGCATCACCATCCCGCAGGAGGTGCTCGATCGCATCGCGCCGACCGCCATACCGCGATCCTCGATCATCATCTCGGACGAGCCGCTGAGCGTCGAGACCAACTATCGCACCGAGTTCGTCGCGGTGCTGAGCACGCAGCCGCAAGGCGGCTTCATCACGCGCAAGCCGACGCCCTCGGTCGATGTCTACGCTTCGAGCGACCCCGTCCAGGGCGACGGCTTCAACCCGTTTTTCCAGCGCAGCTGGGAACCCCAGCCGCCCCAACCCGCCAATACGCGCCGGCGCGGCGGCCAACAGTACTGGCAGCCGGGCACGAACTGGTGGTAGGGCAAGGCACGCTGGGCGCAGGGACGCTCAGGTTCATTCGCGTCGATTTAATCTGCCTCTCGATGTCCGATCAGCGGAGCGGCTCAACCCGCCCCGCGAGGGCCTCGGTCTCAGCAAGTAGCCTTAAACGACGCGCCAAACGGGATCACGTCACCGCGAAAACCCGGATGTCGCGGAGCCTGTCATCGGGCGCGCATTTGCACGACCCGTTTGGCTCATCCGGGATACGCTCGCTGAGTTCAGTCGGCGTCCGTAATTCTTCCCTTGCCGGCACAGGCCTCGCACTTCGCCGGATAGATCTTGCGAGTTGCCAGCACGGGCTGCTTCACCGCAGGGAATCCCGTTCCATTGCAGGCAGCGCAGGTGTGCTCTTTGATCTTTTGCATCATGGCGTTCATTTGAACCCCTTCCACGCCGCCATGTTTGGCAGCCCTCGTACAGTATGTATGGCAATGAGACGCGGCCAGCGATTTTCGCCCGTGTGACTGCGGAGACCCCAGGCACGCGCATGGGGGCGCGCAGGTGTGAGCGCCTCAGCAAGTAGCCCGTACAAGCGAAGTGCCATACGGGATGATGTCACAGCGAAAACCCTGAAATCGTGGAGCCTGTCATCGGGCGCGCATTCGCGCGACCCGTTGGCTCAGCCGCGCTAGACTCGCTCAACAAGATGCGCACGCGAGGCTGCAGGGTCAAAACGATCGGCGAAATATTGCGTTTCGTGGGCCACCAGTCCTTCGCGGAACTCCATGATGCTCACGGCGTAAGATGGTATGCCGTCATAGGTAAGCACGAATTCAGTGATCCAGAGATCGCTGCTGCCGATCATTCGCCGCACCGCAAAATGTTTCTTGTTTGGCTGGACGGTTCGGCTCTCCTGAATGTTGCGCCGGCCCCGGATCCGCTCGCCCGACTGCGGATAATCAAGCACAGCATCCTCGCGGTAGATTTCATGTTCGGCCTCGAAATCGCTCGCGTCCGAAGCATCCCAATGGCGCTCCAGCCTCGCCCGCACGGTTCGATCATCCATCGCAATCTCCCGCTTGCGCTTCCGGCTATTATTTTCCGAAACCCTCGCATTCATTTAGCTGTAAACTCCAGAACACCTCGCTCGAATGTTTGAAGCAAGGACCGTAGGGTGGCTCTACCCATCCCACGAACTATCAATATCGTCAGATCATTCGAAAGGCTCGCCATGTCGCGTCCCGCCCGGTTCCCTCTGCGTTTCCCGCTGGCCTGTATCGCCGCCTGCACCCTGGCCTTGTCGCCCCTGCCCGCACGGGCCGCCCCGGTGGCCAGCATTCACGAGCTGGCGCAGCAGGAAAAGGCCCCGCTGCTCGACACGCTGCGCGACCTCGTCAACATCGAGTCCGGCAGCAAGGATTCCGAGGGCCTGGCGCAGCTGGCGGCGTTGATCGCCGAACGCCTGACCAGGCTCGGCGGCAAGGTCGAGATCATCGAGCCGACCGAAATCTACCGGATGGACGACACGCCGCCGAAGCCGGGTTCCATGGTGCATGCGGAGTTCAAGGGGACGGGAACCAGGAAGATCATGCTGATTGCCCACATGGACACCGTCTACCTGAAAGGCATGCTGAAGGACCAACCCTTCCGCATCGACGGCGACCGCGCCTATGGCCTCGCCGTCGGCGACGACAAGCAGGGCATCGCGCTGATCCTGCACGCGGTGGCGATGCTGCAAAAACTGAAGTTTACGGATTACGGCATGCTCACCGTGCTGATCAACGGCGATGAGGAGATCAGCTCACCGGGCTCGCGCAGCACCATCACCCGCATGGCGGGCGAGCACGATGCGGTGTTCTCCTATGAGGGCGGCGGAATGGATGGCAATTTGCGCCTGGCCACCAGCGGCATCGGCGCGGCATACCTGACGGTGGACGGCAAGGCCTCGCACGCCGGTGCGGCGCCGGAAAAGGGCGTCAACGCGCTATACGAGCTGTCGCACCAGATGCTGCAATTGAGCGACCTGTCGCGGCGCGAACAGGGCCTGTCCCTGAACTGGACGGTCTCGCAGTCCGGCACCAATCGCAACGTGATCCCGGCGCAGGCCACCGCGCAAGGCGACGCAAGGGCGCTGAAAGTGTCCGATTTCGCCGAGCTGGAGGCCACGCTGCAGCAACGCATCAAGACCCAGCGGATCCCCGATGCCAAGGTGCAGCTCCGGTTCGAGATGCGCCGCCCGCCGCTGGAAGCCACGCCCGCCTCGCGCCGCCTGGCCGCCCACGGCACCGCCATCTACGAGGAACTCGGGTTGCCCTTGAAGGTGATCGACGTCGCCTCCGGCGGCGGCACCGACGCCGCCTTCGCCGCGCTGAAGACCAAGGCTCCCGTCATCGAGGGCTTTGGTCTCAGCGGCTTTGGCGCCCATTCCAACGACGCCGAATACGTCAAGCTGGAGACCATCGTGCCGCGGCTTTATCTGTCGGCGCGCATGATCATGGATGTGTCGCAGGACAAGGTGAAATGAGACGGTTCAGCGGTGGCTGCGCCGCTGGAATCGGCCTCGTTGTCACGAGTTCCAAAAATAAAAAGGCCGCTGAGTGATGTCAGCGGCCTCGCTAAAATTTTTAAGTATGAAATCCTGCTTGGCAACTTGATAGCGCAGAACCGTTCTATTGTGGATTCCGGGCAAATACGGTGTCCTGATCTGCGAAGGCTATCGCGTCCTAACGGCGCAAGTCCTAACCGCGCTTGCCGCCGATCGAGATGAAGGCCATCAGACAGGGCTCCGGCAACGGGTTGCGCCAGCGATGGCGGGTGCCGTTCTGCACGATGCAATCGCCCTGGCGCAGATGGACCTTCTGGCCGTCGTCCAGTTCGAGCGTCATCTCGCCGCGGACCACGACGCCGTAATCGATGGTATCGGACGTGTGCATGCCCGGCGCGCTGCGGTCGAAAACGTCACCCATGCCGGGGAGCTTGTCGGACAATTCCTTCAGCCCGCTTTCGAACGTGACGCCGGCCGGCGGCTTGTAGCCTTCGGGCCGCCTCGGCGGATACGAGATCAGGCGGAACATCGTGCCGCCCGGGCCGGGAAACCCTATTGTGCCCTTGAGCATCGGGTCCGGCTCCCGGCCGGTGAGCTGCGGCACACCTTCGGTCATGTATAGCTCGTAGAATGTCAGCCCCGGATTGCTATCGATCTCCACGACCTTGGACGTGACGTCAAAGGACTTGAACACCGACTTGCCGGCCTCATCGCGGCCGGTCAGCGCCCGCTTGGGCGGTGGCAGGTCGCTGGAATCCTTGGCTTCGGCAGGTTGCGAGATCACGGCCAGCGCGCCGCTGCCGGCGATCGCGGAAAGCGCCTGCAGCAACTGGCGCCGATCTCCGCCTGCAAATTCTTCGGACGGGGGCGTCCTCTCGCTTACGGATTTGTCCTTGTTTCGTGTCCACCAGCGCCACGAGAGCCTGCTCATCTGTGTCCTCCGCCTGTTTTGGTTTTCGTAGTCGTCAGTACTATTTGTGCCGAAGCAAGCAGGCCCGTGGAACTAGACCTTAGGTGTAACATGCAACCAGTGAGGGTGTCGCATGCAGGTGGCGAGGGCTTCATTTGGGATAGCCGCTCGGCCTTATGCGCAGTAACATCGTCACAAGGACGTCCGCTCAAGAAGCGCCCCGGGAGGAATAACCATGCGGCTGAATTCAACTGTTTTCCGCGCACTCGCACTCGGCTTCGTTGCCGCCTTCGCGTTTTCAGGCTCAGCCTCCGCCGCCGAGGTCCGCGTCATGATCTCCGGCGGATTGTCCGCCGCCTATAAGGCGCTGGTCCCTGAGTTCGAGCGTGCCACCGGCCACAAGGTGCTGACCGCCTACGGTCCGTCGATGGGCACGACGGCGAATGCTATCCCGGTGCGGCTGGAGCGCGGCGAGGCCGCCGACGTCCTGATCATGGTCGGCTATGCGATCGACGATCTCGCCAGGCAGGGCAAGGCGATTGCGGAAAGCAAGATCGACCTGGTCAAATCGCCGATCGGGGTTGCGGTGAAGGCAGGCGCCCCGAAGCCGGACATCAGCAACGCGGACGCGGTCAAGCGCGCGCTGCTGGCCGCGAAGACCATCGCCTATTCCGACAGCGCCAGCGGCGTCTATGTCTCGACCGAGATGTTCGACAAGCTCGGCATCAAGGACGCCATGAAGGACAAGGCGCGAAAAATTCCCGCGACCCCGGTCGGCGAAATCGTCGCGCACGGCAACGCCGAGATCGGCTTCCAGCAGATCAGCGAGCTGCGGCCGGTCGAAGGCATCGACATCGTCGGTCCCCTGCCCGACGAACTACAGAAGATCACGGTGTTCTCCGCCGCGATCGCCAGCGTCTCCAAGGAGCCCGACGCCGCCAAGGCGCTGATCAAATTCCTCGCCTCGCCCGCGGCGCGGCCGGAGATCGTCAAGAGCGGGATGGACCCGATCGTGGGGGCGACGAATTAGGTGATGCTAGCGCTCCCTCTCCCGCTTGCGGGGAGGGTTGGGGGGAGTTGCCGCGAGTCGCACTCTTCGTGGGGAGAGAGTCTTCACCCGCCGCGCTCTTCGAGCGCAGCGACCTAAGAGCGAGCTTCGCTCGTCTCGACCCCGCAAGCGGGAGAGGTGAAGTCCCGCGTCACCGGTGCATGCCGTGCTGCATCGCCAGCAGCACGATGATCGCCAGCGCCAGCACGACCGTGGTGCTCTTCCAGAACAGCAGCGGGTTGCGCTCGATCAGCGGTGTTGACGAATTGCTGAGATAATTGGCGTTGGGATGACGCAAATCATGCAGGAATTCCGACAGGCTGTCGTATCGCTTGTAAGGATTCGGATGCACCGCGCGCTCCAGCGTGCCGTCGACCCATACCGGCACTTCGCGGTCGCGGTGCGAGGCCGGGCTGTAGATCAGCCTGCTGAACTGCGAGCGGGTTCGGGCTTTCGCCGCTGCGGCGCCATAGGGCAGCTTTCCCGTCAGCATGTGATAGGTGATGACCCCGAGCGAGAACAGGTCGGAGCGCGACGAGACCGGCTCGCCCAGAAGATATTCCGGCGCGGTGTATTGCGCGGTGCCGAGGATGTCGTTGCGGTTGCCGGATGGAGCGGCCTCGATGACGCCGGTGATCTTGGTCGAGCCGAAATCGATGATCTTCACCGTTCCGGTCTTGTCGATCATGATGTTGTCGGGCCGCAGGTCCTGATGCAGCATCTCCTTGCGGTGGAACGCGCGCAGGCCCTTGGCGATCTGCTCGACGATGCCGCGCACCGTTTCCAGCGTCGGCCGGGGATTGTCGATCATCCATTGCGTCAGCGTCTGGCCGTCGATGTATTCGGTCGCGACATAGAGGAAGTTGCGCTTGCGTGACGGCAAACACGGCTTCAGCACATGCGGGCTGTCGATCCGCCGCGCCACCCATTCTTCCATCATGAACCGCTTCAGATATTCAGGATCGTCGCGCAGGTCGATCGACGGAATCTTGAGAGTGACGACGTCCTCGCTCTCGATGTCGACCGCAAGGTAAATGTGGCTGCGGCTGCTGCCGTGCAATTCCCTGACGATGCGGTATCCATCGAAAACCTGCCGCGCTTCCAATAGCGGCGGCAGCGGCAGTTCTCTCGGCTGCCCGAACACCTCGCTGGCGGCGCTTTCGGGCAGCTCATCGACGCGCACGATCTGAATGGTGAGATTGTCCTTGCTGCCGAGTTCAAAGGCGAGTTCGGCTACGGCTTTTGCCGCCTGGTCGAGATCGGCGGCGTTATCCCGGACCGTTCTGGCGATATGGCGATCGCTGACCTGTTCGTAGATGCCGTCGGTCACCAGCACGAAGGTGTCGCCCTTCTCGACCCGGGACATCAGATAGTCGATTTCGATCTGCGGATTCACCCCGAGCGCGCGGCCGAGATAGGACTGTTCCGACGAAATGATGACGCGATGGTCGTTGGTCAGCTGCTCCAGCGAGTTGCCGGACATGCGATAGATCCGGCTGTCGCCGACGTGAAACAGATGCGCCGTGGTCGACTTGAGGACGATGGCGCTCAGCGTGCAGACGTAGCCGCGGTCCCGGTCGTAGGAATACTGGCTTCTTCGCGTTTGCGAGTGCAGCCAGGAATTGGTCGCTTCCAGCACGCGCTGGGCAGAAGTTCGCACCGACCAGGATTCCGAGGTGCAGTAATAGTCGGTCAGAAAACCCTTGACGGCGGACTCGGCTGCGATCCGGCTGACATTGCTGCTCGAGATGCCGTCCGCCAGCACGATGGCGATGCCCTTGAGGCTCAATAGCGGCTCGGCCGGAATCAGGACGCCGTGAAAATCCTGATTGGTCTCCTTGCGACCTTTGTCAGAATATTGCCCGACCGATATTTTCAGTTCACGCGGCATCTGTCCCGTCAAAGGAAATGGGGGTCTCAACCCTTGGAATAATCCCTGGAGTTGAGACCCCGAATGGCCGATGCGGTCAACCCACGGCGCGCTTCGGCGCCGTCTTGACGTGGGTGGCGTACAGCGTCAGGCCGGTGAAGGCGAGGCCGCCGACGAGGTTGCCTACCACGGTCGGAATCTCGTTCCAGATCAGGTAATCCCAGACGGTGAAGTGGCCGCCCATCAAGAGGCCCGACGGGAACAGGAACATGTTCACGATCGAATGCTCGAAGGTCATGTAGAAGAACAGCATGATCGGCATCCACATCGCGATCACCTTGCCACTGACCGTCGTCGAGATCATCGCGCCGACGACACCGGCCGAAACCATCCAGTTGCAGAGCATGCCGCGGATGAACAGCGTCAGCATGCCGGACGCGCCGTGCGAGGCGTAACCGACGGTGCGGCTTTCGCCGATGGTGCCGATCACCTGACCGACCTTGTCCGGCGGCGTCGAGAAGCCGAAGGTGAAGACGATCGACATCATCACGGCGACCGTGAACGCGCCGCCGAAATTGCCGACGAACACCAGGCCCCAGTTGCGCAGCACACCGGCCAGCGTCACGCCCGGACGCTTGTCGATCAGCGCCAGCGGACACAGCACGAACACGCCGGTCAGGAGGTCGAAGCCGAACAGATAGAGCATGCAGAAGCCGACCGGAAACAGCGCCGCACCGACGATCGGTACGCCGGTCTGCACGTTGATGCTGACCGCAAAGGCGGCCGCGAGCGCGAGGATCGCGCCGGCCATATAGGCGCGGATGATGGTGTCGCGCGTCGACATGAAGATCTTGGATTCTCCGGCATCGACCATCTTGGTCACGAATTCCGAAGGCACGAGATAAGCCATTGCAGTTCCCCCTGTTTCGCAAAAATCTAACCAGCGCCGGCATCCATATGGCCCGCGCCGATGTGAGGTGTGGCGAGCCGTCCTCGCGCGCGCGTACCGCAACCAACACCATCAGCAGAAGCAAAACGCTTCTGCTCGGCGCCGCGGGTCACACGCTCACGCTTGATCTGAGACAGAGATGTTTGTGGAGTGGTCCCGATGACTGCTCCAGGCGCCTCATGGAGGTCGCCTGATCCCTGCGCCTTGGCCAACACTGGCTTTGGCAATCCGTAGGACGGCAGTCGTCATTGACTGAGATTTAATTAAGCAATCGATGTGCCAACACGGGGCGGGCGCCGAAGTGGCAAAAACCCCGTGATTTTACAGGATTAATCGCCCCGGATCGCATCCAGGCGCATCGATCTCATGCCTTGTATTTGTGCAGTTGCACAGATGTAGCGCAGGGTTCGACTCCTCACGCTAACATCGCAAACCACGGAGACACCCCCACCCCAACCCTCCCCCGCAAGTGCGGGAGAGAAAGCCCAGCTCCATCGTGGAAGCAGTGTGCGGTCTAACGCTCTAACCGCTCACTTCGTCTGGGTCCGGATCGGCGAGTCCTTCAGGCCGTTATTGTCATAGGCCTTGCGCAGCGTGCCGTTCGAGATCGACTCGGTCAGGAACTTGACCGCAAACGCGTGCGACAACGGATGATTGAGCGGCACCGCGACCGCGGTCACCGTCTGCTTGAAGGTTTCGTCGAGCACGCGCGTGCCCGGAATTTTTTTGGCCATGGCATTGAGCGTTTCGCGCGACAGCGCGAAGGCATCGATCTCGCCCTTCGCAAGCAGGCCGGCGATTTCGTCAAAGGTCTGGTAGCCGGTGATCTTGGCATTCTTCAGATGCACGATCGCGCCGCGCATGGTCGTGGTGTTGTTGACGGCGGCGATCTTGACGCCGGGTTGATCGAGGGTCGCGAAATCAGTCACCGTCGAGCCGGGCTTGACGATGTAGGTGGCGTCCGCGACCTCATAGATCGGCCCGAACGACATCTTTCCCTCGCGTTCCGGATCCTTCGGCAGGAAGGTGACGTCCCAGGTGCCCTTCGACGCGGCGTCAACGATCTGGCCGGAATTCTGGTGCACGACATATTCGACGGCAACGCCGAGCTGCGCCGCCATCGCCTTGCCGAGATCGACCGGGACGCCAGCATAGCCGGATTCGGTTTTGGTCGACCAGAACGCGCCGCCCGCCGGGCTGATCGCAATCGCCACCCGCAGCTTGCCGGTCGGCGCGATTTCATCTTTCAGGGCATCGGCATTTGCCGGCATGGCTATCATCATGGCTCCAAGGACGAGGCCGGCAAGTCGCGGCAATTGATGGGACATAGCTTTCCTCCACGCCGGGTCTTCGCCCGGTCAATTCTGGAAAGTTTGCTTTTAGCTCAGCGAAGATCGGGCGTACAGCGATCCGCCATGCACGCCGCATATGACGCAAAGCCCTATCCAGACCATCTGCAGGCCACTATCGTCTGCCGCAAACGCAGATCGGGAGCGAAACGTCTTGACGGGTAAATCCGGTTTTGATGCGGAGTTCGATGTCGTCGTGGTAGGAGGCGGCTCCGCCGGCTGCGTGCTGTCGGCACGACTGACGGAAAATCCAAAAGTGTCGCTTTGCGTCATCGAGGCCGGCGGACGCGATCGCAATCCCTGGATTCACATTCCGATGGGTTTCGGCAAACTGGTCCCGAACCCGAAGATGAACTGGGGTTACGAAACCGAACCCGAACCGGGTCTGGGCGGCCGAACCGTGATCTGGCCGCGCGGCAAGGTTTTGGGCGGCTCCGGCTCCATCAACGGCCTCGTCTTCCTGCGCGGCGCCCCCAGCGACTACGACGAATGGCAGCGCCTAGGCGCGCGTGGCTGGGGCTACAATGACGTGCTGCCCTATTTCAAGCGAATGGAGCACAGCGTTGACGGCGCCAATGCATGGCGCGGCGCCGGCGGTCCGATGACGGTGTCGAACATCAAACGCCCTTCGACGGCGGCGAAGGCATTCGTCGAGGCCTGCGAGCGCCTGCAATATCAGCGCAACCCTGATTTCAACGGCGAGCGTATTGACGGCGTCGGCTTCGCGCCGCTCAACGTCCACAATGGCTGGCGCCGCTCGACGGCGGTCGGATATCTCAAGCCGAACCTCAGCCGCAAAAATCTCGAACTGATGACGAAGACCCGCGTCCGCCGCATCCTGTTCGACGGAAACCGCGCCATCGGCGTCGAGGTCGAACGCGACGGCCAGATCCAGCGCATCGGCGCGCGGCGCGAGCTCATCGTCTCAAGCGGCGCGATCAATTCTCCGGTGCTGTTGCTCGCCTCCGGCATTGGCCCGGCCGCAGAACTGGCAAAGCTCGGCATCGACGTGAAATGCGACCTGCACGGCGTCGGCAAGAATCTGCAGGACCATTATCAGTCGAACTTCACATTCAAGACCAACGCGACCGATACCTTGAATGAAGCCGTGATGAGCCCGGCCAAGTCGGTCAAGCTCGCGCTCGAATGGCTGCTCAGGGGATCCGGACAACTCTCGGTCGGCGCGACCGAAGCGACGCTGTTTGCGAAATCGGACCCTTCCGAACCGGTGCCTGACATCCAGTATCAGTGCCTCAATTTTTCGACTGACGGGTTCAAGAACGGCCTGCATCGGTGGCCGGGCTTTACCTTCATCTTCAGCGTCTGCCGGCCGAAGAGCCGCGGTGAAATTACGCTGCGCGACGCGGAGGGCCGCACGCCGCCGCATATCCGCGCCAACTATATGACCGACCCTGATGATATGCGCATCATGCTGGCGGGCTTTCGCATTGCCCGGCAAATCGTCGCGACTGAGCCTTTCCGATCGCTGGTGGTCGAACAGATCAGGCCCGGTCCCGAGGTCACCAGCGACGAACACGCCGCCGATTATATCAGGAACATCGGCTCGACCGTCTATCATCCCTGCGGCACCTGCCGGATGGGCGAGGATGACGGGGCCGTCGTCGATAGCCAGCTCCGCGTTCGCGGCATCGACGGTCTGCGGGTTGTCGATGCGTCCGTCATGCCGGCGATGCCCTCGCCGAACATTCACCCGGCGACGATCATGGTCGCAGAGAAGAGCTCCGATATCATCGCCAGCGCGCTGACGAACTGACGCTGGCGAGCTGACGCGAAAACTCGACTGCGATCAATTCGTCTGCGCCGCCGGCACCTTGATTTCCTGCGGCAGGATGATGGCGGCGACGATCACCAGGAGGCACAGCGCGCCAAACGCCTGCAGCATGGTGACAAAGCCGCCCTTCTCGTACAGCCACGCCACCAGCCCGACGGAAGCGCCCGCGGCCGTGAAGCCGATGAAGTAGCGCACGGAGTAAGCGCGCGAGCGCCATTCATCGGTGGTGTACTTGCCTACCATGGCGTCGTTCACCGTGACCTGGCCGAACGCGCCCATCACGATGCCGATCGAGGCGATGATCAGCGGCAGGTTCGACAGCGTCGCCGCGAAATACAGGAATGGCGCCAGCAGAAACGACAGCGGCAGCATCACGGTCTTCAGTGAGTAGTGATCGATGAGCTTGCCGATGGTGTACTGCGTCATCGCGCCGAACACATAGACGCCGGCGGCGATGACGCCGAGCAGCGCCGGGCTATTGGTCAAGTCGGCCAGCCGCTCCGCAAACAGCTTTGGCAGCGCCACGGTGACGGCGTTGAAAGTGGTCGAGATCGCGATCACGACGATCAGCAGCGCCAGGATCACCCGCCACATGTCCTCTTTGGCGATGCGCGCCTGGGCTGCCGCCTGCCTGGAGCCGGTTCGATCCTCATGCACGACCAGCATGGCGAAGGCCACGCCGATCAGCATGGTGACGACCCCCGGCACGATGAAGGCCCAGCGCCAGCCGAGATATTGCCCGATCACGCCGGTGACCAGCGCCGACGACGCCACGCCGAGATTGCCCCAGACGCCGTTCAGCCCCATCTCGCGGCCGAGCTTGTCGGCATAGGACACGATCATGGCGGTGCCGACGGGGTGATAGATCGAGGCGAACAGGCCGATCGAGAGCAGCACCGCGCCGAGCTCCAGCGGTGTCCGCACGAAGCCGACCGCGATCATCGAGGCGCCGATGCCGGCAAAGAAGATCACCATCATGTGGCGGCGGCTCCAGCGGTCGCCGAGCCAGCCGGTGATCAGCGATCCCGCGCCGAAGGCGACGAAGCCGGGGGTGGCGTAAGGCAATAGCTCCGAATAGGCCATGCCGAATGCCGGCCCCATGATGATGACGGCGGCGGCGAAGATCAGCATCGCGTAATGGTCGATGAAATGGGCGGCGTTGACGAAGCTGATTACCCGGCTGGGGCTGTTCATGGTCTGGTCCTTGGTGTCTTCGGTGCCGGCCTGTTTCGGCCGCTAGTGGCCTAGTTTGAATTTAGCAGTGGCCTGTTTTGCCTTTTTGAGTGATCCGGATCACGGATCGAGCCGTCGGATTGAACCAAATTGCCTCTCATCCGATCGGGGCATTGATGCTCCCTAGGACAAACTGGAGGAACACGCTGTGGAACGAACCATCGAATTGAATGAGCCGACCGAGGCACTGACCGACGAGGCGCTTTCCCTCGTACAGGGCGGCGGCATCGGTAGCTTCCTCACGCAATTGGGCCAGGACATCAAAGATATGCTGTCCAACCGCGGCGGCCGCGGCGGCGGTTCCGGCATGGCCGCTAGCGTTAGTTGATCGCTACGGAACACACCCAAGTCAACCGCCCCAAAAGAAACGGCCTCAGCGCCGAGGGTTAGCGCGCTAAGGCCGATTTTTGATATGTCCGATGTCCTCCGGACACCCACCTCAACGCCGGTCATTGCCAATTGTCCCCAATATTGGCCTGTTCTGCTTTCGCGAGTGGCCTATTTCGCCAGGACCCGCGTCTTCTTGGCGGGTCCGTTCGGCCGAATCCCGCAATCTCCTGAAATAGGTTATAGGGGGTTGTCCTGACGGGATGTCGCCAATGAATATCGCCGAAAAGCCAATCGCCGCCATTATCGGGCGCCGCATCTCGACCGGCGACGGCGTCCACTTGATCGCCAACAACTACAAAAAGGGCTTCCGGATCGACACCCACATGCACCGCGAGGCGCAGCTGGTTTACGCCGCCCGGGGCACCATGCAGGTCACCACCCCGAAGGGCCGCTGGCTGGTGCCGCCCGACCGCGCGGTCTGGGTGCCGGCGCGGCTTGCGCATGCCATCGACGTGCTCGCCGACATCGAAATGCGCACCCTGTATTTCGACCTCGACTGGCTGGCCCGCGAGGAGCGCAGCCAGAGCCTCAGGTCAGAATTCGTGGTGCGGGTGTCGCCGCTGTTGCATCAGGCAATTCTGGCGCTGTTCGACGAGCACACCACGGCCGAGCGCACCGGCCTGCTGGTCAAACTCGCAATGCTGGAGCTGCACCAGGCGGAAGATTCCGCGACCTTCATTCCGCTGCCGCACGAGCCGCGCTGCCGGCGCGCCGCCGACATCGTGCTGTCGGATCCGACCGGCGCCCACGAGATCGAAACGCTGGCGCGCGAGGTCGGCACCTCGGCACGGACGCTGTCGCGGCTGTTTTCGGCCGAGACGCAACTCAGCTTCAAGAGCTGGTGCCAGCGCGCCCGTGTCGCGGCCGCGATCGAAAAACTCTCCACCGACGCCAACGTCTCGGTCAAGCAGCTGGCTTCCGACCTCGGCTATGCCAGCGTACCGGCGTTTTCGCACGCCTTCCGGCAGGTCACCGGCAAGACGCCGACCGAATTTGCGGAAAAGGCGTGAATTATACCTTCGTCGAAGCCTGACATATTTCCGTACGAACCATGCGCTTGAATAAGATCGGCCGCGCCCTAGATTCGATATAAGGTTCGGCATCACCTCCGGAATCGACTTCGCCCATGGCCAACGCCTTCTTCTCCGACCTGCTTTCGACGATTTCCGAACGCGGCCGTACGCTGCTTCGGCGCGGCGGATCTTCGGATACCAAGGAAGACGCCTCCGAACTGCTTGAACTGTGCGAGGCGCTGCTGTCGGGCCGCGGCGAGGCTACGGGCACCGCGATGGCCCGTGAAGTGCTCGATCGCTACCATGACCTCGACACAGCCGGCCGGCTTTCGTTCTTTGCCGCCCTCGCCCGCGACTACGGTCCCGATCGCGAACGGCTTTCGCGGGCGATCGAGAGCTGGCGCGCGCAGCCGAGCGACGCCGACGCCAGCGATCTTCATTTTGCTTCCGAGCCGCGGCGCCAGGAACTGGTGCGCCGGCTCAACCGCGCGCCGGGCGGCACCAGTGATCTGGTGGCGATGCGCGCCGATCTGCTTTCGCTCATGAAGGGCAACAAGGATCTGGCAGCGCTGGACCGCGACGTGGTGCATTTGCTGTCTTCTTGGTTCAACAGGGGATTTCTGGTGCTGCGCAGGATTGACTGGTCGACGCCAGCGAACATTCTGGAACAGATCATCCGTTATGAAGCAGTGCATGAAATCCACGACTGGAACGATCTGCGCCGCCGCATCGACCCGGTCGACCGCCGCTGCTACGCCTTCTTCCATCCGCAGCTGACCGACGAGCCGCTGATCTTCGTCGAGGTCGCGCTGACCGAAACGATCCCGACCGCGATTGCGCCGCTGCTCGCCGCCGAACGCCAGCCGGTGGCGATCGAGCGTGCCCGTACCGCCGTGTTCTATTCGATCTCGAACACCCAGAAGGGACTGGGCGGCATCTCGTTCGGCAGCTTCCTGATCAAACAGGTGGTCGAGGAATTGCGGCGCGAATTGCCGAAGCTAGACACCTTCGTGACGCTGTCGCCGGTGCCGGGCTTCATGCAGTGGCTGAAGGAAGCCGACGACGTTCCCTTGTCCGACGAGGAACGAACGCTGCTGGAAAAGCTCAACCAGCCCGGCTGGTTCGAGAACGCGGAGACCACCACGCAACTGCGCGCGGTGATCGAGCCGTTGGCCGCGCATTATTTTCTCAAGGCCCGCACCTCAAAAGGCCGGCTGATCGATTCGGTGGCGCGCTTCCATATCGGCAACGGCGCGCGGCTGGAGCGGATCGACTGGCTCGGCGACCTCTCGCCGAAGGGCGTTCGCGAGTCCGCCGGCATCATGGTCAATTACCTCTACCGGCTCGACGACATCGAAAAGAACCACGAAGCCTACGCCAACCAGGGCGAGATCGCCGCCTCCAGCGCGGTGAAGAAGCTGCTCAAGACCGAAGGCCGGCGCTTGCTGGACATGCGGCTGTCGTAGACCGGCGAGCCATCACACTTCCGTCATTGCGAGCGAAGCGACTTGTCCGCCGTAGCTCGACGAGCGAAGGCGGAAGCAATCCATCGCCGCCACAAAGCAAGAATGAATTGCTTCGTCGCTATCGCCCCCTTGCGCAAACGCTTCGCGTTTGTCGCAGGCAATGACGTTGAGGCAGGGGGCGCTTACCCAAAGATTTGCTTCTACCGGCTCAGATCTTGTATTCGTAGAGCAACCGGGCGCGGATGGTGCCTTCCAGAGCCCGGATGTCCGCCAGCACGCGCTGGCCGTCGGCGGCGGAGGCATCGGCGTCGAGAACGACATAGCCGACGTCGTGATCGGTCTCGTAATATTGCGCGGCGATGTTGACCGAGTGGCGCGCGAGCACTTCGTTCAGACGGCCCAGCATGCCCGGCAGATTGCGCTGCACCTGGATGAACCGCGTGCCGGATGGACGCGGCGGCAACTGGACCTGCGGGAAATTGACCGCACCCATGGTTGAGCCGGAATCGCTGTAGTCGACCAGCTTGCGGGCGACTTCGGCGCCGATGCGCTCCTGCGCCTCCTCGGTCGAACCGCCGATGTGCGGCGTCAGGATGACATTCTCCAGCCCCTGCAGCGGCGATACGAAGCGATCCGCATTCGAGCGCGGCTCGACCGGAAAAACGTCCACCGCGGCGCCACGGAGCCTGCCTTCGCGCAGCGCGTCGGCGAGCGCCTCGAGGTCGACGACGGTGCCGCGGCTGTTGTTGATGAAATACGCGCCCGGCTTGATCGCCGCGATCTCCTCGCGCCCGATCATCCCAGCCGTGGCCGGCGTCTCCGGCACATGCAACGACACCACGTCGCTTTGCGCCAATAGCTCATGCAAGCTCGCGACCGGCTCGGTATTGCCATGGCGAAGCCGGTCGGTGTGATCGTAGAAGATGACCTTCATGCCCAGCGCTTCGGCGAGATTGGAGAGCTGCGAGCCGATATTGCCGTAGCCGATGATGCCGAGCGTCTTGCCCCTCACCTCATAGCTGTCGTTGGCGGACTTGTCCCAGCGTCCCTGATGGGCGGCGTTGGAACGCGCCACGATCCGGCGCAGCAGGATGACGATCTCGCCGATCACCAGTTCCGCCACGCTGCGCGTATTGGAAAACGGGGCGTTGAACACCGGAATCCCGCTGCGGCGCGCGGCGTCGACATCCACCTGGTTGGTGCCGACGCTGAAGCACCCGATCGCGATCAGCCGGTCCGCGGCTTCCAGTACATCCGGGGTGATCTGCGTGCGGGAGCGGATGCCGAGCAGATGCACGCCCTTGATGGCTTCCTTGAGCGCATCGCCTTCCAGCGCCTTGGACAGGCGCGTCATGCTGGAATAGCCGGCCGACTCGATCAGCTGCACGGCGCTGTCGTTGACACCTTCGAGCAGCAGGACCCGGATCTTGTCCTTTGCGAGCGAGAGTTGGGGGAGCTTACTGGTCAAGATCGCGGCGTCCTTCAGCGATAGAAATGGATGATTGATCTATGCCGTCATTGCGAGCGAAGCGAAGCAATCCATTCTTTCTTTTTGTGGCGAGATGGATTGCTTCGCTTCGCTCGCAATGACGAATGAGACAGGACCGCCTCAGGACGACGCCTTGTCCCGGAAATACGGCTCGACGGGGCCATGAACCTTGATCGTCAGGGGATTACCGAAGCGGTCCTTGGCATTGCCCGCAGTGACGCGGATCCAGCCCTCGCTGATGCAGTATTCCTCGACATTGGTCTTCTCGGCGCCCTTGAAGCGGATGCCGACGTCGCGCGACAGCAGCTCTTCGTTGTAATAAGGGCTGCTCGGATTGGTCGACAGGCGGTCGGGGAACGCGTCGGTTTCGGTTTTCTCGTTCATAGCAGTGCCTCGATTTCTCTTCTCAGTGCTTCGGGTGTCACGGTCGGGGCATGGCGTCCCACCACCTTGCCCGAACGGTCGACCACGAATTTGGTGAAATTCCATTTGATCGACGAGCCCAGCAGGCCCGACCGTTCGTTCTTCAGGTATTCATACAGCGGGTGCGCTTTGCTGCCGTTGACGTCGATCTTGGCGAACATCGGAAACGTCACCTGAAATCTGGTTTCGCAGAACGCCTCGATTTGTTTGGCGTCGCCCGGCTCCTGCGCGCCGAACTGGTTGCAGGGAAAGCCGAGCACCGCAAAGCCGCGCGGCGAAAGTTCGCGATGCAACGCTTCCAGACCCTTGTATTGCGGCGTGAATCCGCAGGCGCTGGCGGTGTTGACGATCAGCAGCACCTGACCCTCGAACTGCTTCAGCGGAACCTCTTCGCCGGCCAGCGACTGCGCCGTGAAATCATAAATGCCTGACATCGAATTCCTTCGGTCTCTTGTTTGACGCGTTTTCTTTACGCGAACCGGTGTCCACTTCGCTTGAAAACGCTCTGCTAGCTTGCCGGATCGATCGCCGCCGACGGCGTTCCGCCGGCCTCGATCGCCTCGCCCGCGGCAAGGCAGAGATCCTCACGGTAACGGCCGGAGACCAGTTGAACGCCGACCGGAATCCGCCCCACCAGTCCCGTCGAAACCGTTAGCCCGGGCAGCCCCATGAAGGGAATGGCAATCTGCGGCAATTGGGCGTGCCACACCCTCGCAAAAGACGCCTCGTCCTTGCGGTCGAGGTGATCGGGGAACGGCAATTCGCCGGATACCGGCATCAGCAGCACCGGGTATTGTTCGAAGAATTCCAGCCATTCGCGGGTCAGCGTCGCGCGCCGGGTCAGCGCCTTCGAGAAATCAGCGGCATCGAACGGAAACACTTTTGTCCGGCTGCCGCGCAGACAGGCCAGCGCGCCGGGATCGCCCTCACGCTCGGCGGTCTCCAGCTGCGCCTCATAGCTGTCACCGAGCCAGAGCTTGGTCTGCAGATCGGCGGGCTCGCGCAGCGGCGGTGTATTGGTGATTTCCTCGACGATCCAGCCCGCGCGCTCCAGCCGCTTGCCGGCATCGGCAACGGCGGCTTTCACCTCGGGCACGGGATCGAGGCCATCAGGATTGAGGCACATCGCGACGCGCTTTTGCACCGGCGGGCCGTCCAGCGGCGCCGGCACCCACCAGGGATCGCGATAATCCCGGGCCGACATCGCCGCCAGGGCAATCCTGATGTCGCCGATGGTCCGGGCCAAGGGTCCCGATACCGCGCTGATCTGGGGACCAATCGTGCGCTCGGGGAGCGCGGCATTGAATGCCGGAATCCGGCCCATCGTCGGCCGCAGGCCATGGACGCCGCAGGCGTAGGCCGGGTAGCGGATCGAACCAGCGATGTCGGTGCCATGCGCGATATGCCCGATGCCGGCCGCGACCGCAGCACCCGCGCCGCCCGAGGAGCCGCCCGGCGTGATGCCGGGATCGCGGGGGTTTTTGGTATCGCCATGCACGAGATTGGTAGTGAACCAGCGATAGGAAAAGGCCGGGCAATTGGTCCGCCCCAAAATGACGGCGCCGGCCTTGTAGAGATTATCGATCACGGGGCTGTTGGTCGTAGCAATCGCGTCGCGCTGCAGCTTCAGGCCGTTGGTGGTGGCAAAGCCCTTCTGGTCGATATTGACCTTCACGGTAATGGGTACGCCGCCGAGGGGGCCGACATCTTCGCCCCGCCCGATCGCGGCATCGATGGCCGAGGCCTGCGCCAGCACCTCGGCCGGCTTGTGGTCGACCACCGCATTGATCCTGGGATTGACCGCGTCCAGCCGCGCCAATGCGGATGTGGCCGCCTCCGTTGCCGAGACCTTTTTTGCCTTGATCAGCGAGGCCAGCTCCGCGGCCGACAGGCGCCAGATATCTTGCATGGAAAACTCCGTTTGACCGCCTTGTAGCGCCGCGCGAACGGCAACGCCAGCCGGGGCCGCGCACGAAGGTTTAGCGCAAATGGGCAATGAAATGAGCGAGATCGGCGATCTGCTCTGATGTGATCGGACCCATCACGTCGGCCATGCTGCCGTCGTAGCCGTGGCGGCTATTGTCCTTGTATTCGCCAAGCGTCTTGGCGAGATAATCCTCGCGCTGGTTGGCGATCCGCGGCACGTTTTCCTTGCCGGAATAATCCGGGTTGTGACAGCTGTTGCAGCGATGCTGCTGCCCCAGCGCCTGGCCGCGCTGCATCCGCGCGGGATCGCCGGCCTCAGCTGGTGGTGTGGGTTTGGGTATCTTGGCGATGAAATCGGAGAAGGTGCGCAGATCGTCGTCGGTCAGCGCCTTCGCCATCTCGTTCATCGGCTCGAAGCTGCGCAGCTTCTCGCGAAACATGAAGAGCTGGATCAGCGTGTAAGGCGCCTGCTGCGCGCCGAGCGAGGGCGTGTTTTCGGTCAGGGATTGTCCGCGCTCGCCGTGACAGGCCAGACACGGCGCGATGCGCTCCTGGAAGGTTTCCGCGCTTGCTACTGAGGCGATCAGGCTGAACGCCAGCGCCGTTATTGTTCTATGCATCGGGCTTCCAGGAATGCCTGTCATTCCGGGGCGATGCGCAAGCATCGAACCCGGAAGCTCGAGATTCCGGGTCTGGTGCTAACGCACCAGCCCGGAATGACCACGTAGCTTGTTCGTCGCGCTGCTCCTCGCAATGACGAACTTCAATCACTTAGCGCCAGCAACCTTCTGCTTGCCATAGGTGATGCGATAGACGGCGCCGTTGTAGTCGTCGGAGACCAGCAGCGAGCCGTCCTTCAGCTGCAGCACATCGACCGGGCGGCCGATGTACTTGTTGTCCTCGACGAACCCGGTGAGGAACGGCTCCACGGATTTGACTGACCCGTCCTTGTTCAGCCGGGCGATGAGGACGTCACCGCCGACCTTCTTGGTCCGGTTCCACGAACCATGGCGGGCGATGAAGATCGCGTTCTTGTAGGACTTCGGGAACATGTTGCCGGTGTAGAACCGCATGCCCAGCGCTGCGGAATGCGGGCCCAGCAGGCCGACCGGCGCAGTGTAGTCGCTGCAGGATTTTCCCCAGCCGAATTCGGGATCGACGATGTTGCCCTGCAGGCAGTAGGGCGCGCCGAAATGTTCGCCGACCTTGGTGATGCGGTTGAGCTCATCCTCGGGCACGTCCTCCGACATCCAGTCGCGGCCGTTGTCGGTGAAATAGAGCTGCTTGTTCTCCGGATTCCAGTCGAAGCCAACGGTGTTGCGCACGCCCCTGGCGATCACTTCGGCGCCGGAGCCGTCGAGATTGATGCGCTTGATCAGGCCGTGCGCATCGCTGTGCAGCACGTTGTTGCCGGGTTGCCCGACCGGAATATACAGCTTGTTGTCCGGACCGATGCCGATGAACTTCCAGCCGTGGGCTTCATCCTTGGGCAGATCGGAGTAGATCACGGTCGGCTTCGGCGCATTGTCCAGATTGTCCTCGATCTTGTCGATCCTCGAGATCTTCGACAGTTCGGCGATGTAGAGCGTGCCGTTCTTGAACGCGAGGCCGTTCGGGCGATAGAGGCCGGAGGCGATCACCTTCACCGAGCGCTTGCCGTCCTTGTTGACGACCGCATAGACCTTGTCGATCAGGCGGGTGCCGGCAAACACCGTGCCCTTGTCGCCTTCGATCAGCGAGCGCGCGTTGGCCATCCCGGCGGCGTAGACTTCGATGTTGAAGCCGGCCGGCACCTTCAGCTTGGCGGTCGGCAATTTGTCGGGCGCGGCGGGGATGGGCGGCGGTGCGATCGGTGCGAGCTTGGCGGCGGCTTCATTATCGGCAGGCCGGCCGATCAAGGGCGAGCCCGGCGGAAGCGGGGCTGCGGCTGCCGGCGCCGCACCTGCCGCAGGCGGCGTGGCGGGCTGCTGCGCTGCAGCGTTCAATGTCAATGCACCGAAAAAAGCACCGGCCAGCAACAGGCTGCGCGGCGCCGACGAATAGCTCATCATGGCATTCTCCCTGGCGGAAGCCTTATCCTCGCGCGGCAAACATCATCCGCCGGTGGCCCCCCGGGCGGCACTCTCTAATATTTGTCCGTACATTTGCAATCGGAAAACATCGCTGACCCATCATCCAGCGCCATTCCCCGGTGCGCAATTCGCACCTGAGATTCACGCTGACGCGCGCCCCGGAATGACGGTGGCTGAATCAATGCCGGGTGATGGAGCGATCCGGCGTGTCGAGAATGGCCTCGGTGAACGGAAACTCGAGCACGATCTCGCCCTCGTCGTCCGTGACCTCGATGGTCGCGTTCAGCAGCGCGCCGTCAGTGCCTTCGGTCTTGAGCAGTTCCCGGATCATGGCGCGCGCCATTTCCCAGGCGCGGTCGGGATCCCGCAGTACTTCGCCATCGGGATCGGAAATCAGCTCATCGCCGATACGGGTGTTGAAAAAATAGCGTGGCATCGGCGGTAACCTACTCCATGGATGCCCCGCAGCCGGGGGCCAGCCCATTTTTCACAAGTTCTTTATCTGAAGCCGGCAGCGCTCCGTCGAACGGAAAATCAGCATTCGCGGCGTTGCGATCAACCCGGAAACGCTTGATCCCACGCCGTTTTGACCGCGGGCCTTCGCACAAAAACGTGAATTATCTCGCGATGCAACATGAAAACACGGAAGGCATGCGGCAAAAAGATTTCACTGGCGAACTTTCTGATCCGCAGTACCTTATCTCCGAGGGCGGAGTTCGTCCGGTATCAAAAGGAGCGCTTAATGGCCTGGAAAGCACCGAAAATCGTCGAAGTGTCGGTCGGCATGGAAATCAACATGTATGCGTGCGCCGCCCGGAAGTAACCGGCAGCGATCGCCAAGGTTTTAGCGAGGTGGATCTTTGGGCCTGACACGTTCCCGAACGCGGAACCGTGTCTTTGGCCCGGATCCACCTCGTAGCGTTTTGACCTTACCGTTTGTGCCCAAGTTTTGAATTTGCCAGGAGACGGATCATGCTTCGCGTCGTCGTCCTGGGCGCCGCGGCGGGTGGCGGTGTTCCGCAGTGGAACTGCGGATGTCCGGTGTGCCGGACGGCCCGCAACGAACATCCCGAACTCCAGAGCACGCAGGCCTCGATCGCGGTCAGCGCCGATGGCGAGCACTGGTTCCTGATCAACGCCTCGCCGGATCTGCGCCAGCAATTGACCGCGACGCCGCAGCTTCATCCCAAGGCAGGCCAGCTCCGTCACAGTCCGATCGCGGGCGTCATCCTGACCAATGGCGAGATCGACGCGGTCGCAGGCCTGTTGTCGATGCGCGAGGGATCGCCCTTCACCCTCTATGCGCATGAGCGGGTGCTTGCGATCCTCAAATCCAACAGCATCTTTAATGTGCTGAGCGAAAAGAACGTGAAACGCCAGCCGATCGCGGTCGACCAGGCGTTCGAACCCGACTTGCCCGATGGCTCGCCATCCGGCATCGAAATCCTCCCCTTCGAGGTTCCCGGCAAGGGCGCCTGGTATCTCGAAGGCAAGGCGCATCCGGCCGGCGGCAGCGGTGTGGGCGATACGCTCGGGCTTCGAATCCTGGACAAAGCCAGCGGCAAATATCTCTATTTCCTTGCCGCCTGCGCGCGGGTGACCGACGATCTGAAGGCGCGGCTGAAAGGCGCCGCACTGGTGTTCTTTGACGGCACGGTGTGGCGCGACGACGAACTGGTTGCGGCGGGCCTCGGCAACAAGACCGGACAAAGCATGGGACACATCTCGATGTCAGGCGAGGACGGCGCGATCGCAAGCCTTGAAGGACTCGACATCGGGCGCAAGATGTTTTTGCATATCAACAACTCCAACCCCGCCTTGCTGCACGGCTCGGACGAGCGCAAAACCGCCGAGCAGGCCGGCTGGCACATCCCCGCCGATGGAATGGAGATCACACTGTGAGCGTCGTGCCCGTCACCAGAATGACCGCGCTATCGATCGGCAAAGGCATTTCGCTCAATAACGCCGAGGAACTGGAGGCAACGCTGCGCCACATCGGCGCGACGCGCTATCACAACCTGCATCCGTTCCACCGGCTGCTGCATGGCGGCAAGCTCAACAAAGGCCAGGTGCAGGCCTGGGCGCTGAACCGCTATTTTTACCAGAGCACGATCCCGCTCAAGGACGCGATGGTGATCTCGCGATTCCGCGACCGCGCGACCCGCGTCGAATGGCGGCACCGGATCGAGGACCACGATGGCGATCTCGGCTCCGAAGGCGGCATCGAGCGCTGGCTCAAGCTGACCGAGGGCCTCGGGCTCGACAGCGCCTACGTGGAATCGACCGAAGGCATCCTGCCCGCGACGCGCTTTGCGGTGGAGGCCTATGTGCATTTCTGCCGCGACAAGACGCCGCTCGAGGCGATCGCCTCCTCGCTGACGGAACTGTTCGCGCCGAACCTGCATGAAGAGCGCATCTCGGGCATGCTGCAGCACTATGATTTCGTCAATCCCGACATCATGAGCTATTTCAGCCGCCGCCTGCAGCAAGCGCCGCGCGACGCCGGATTCGCGCTCGACTACGTCAAGGCGCACGCCAGGTCGCCGGCGGAACGCGAGGCGGTCTGCAACGCCCTGATCTTCAAGACCAATGTGCTATGGGTTCAGCTCGATGCGCTGTATCATGCCTATGTCGACGGCCACATACCGCCCGGCGCGTTCGTGCCCTAAGGGGACTGAAGCCTAAGAACCGAAACCAAGAACCGGGATTTAGCGATCGATGGCTTTGGGCCGCAACATCAGTGTCAGCGAGGCGAGCCGGCCGAAATTGCCGCGGCACGCCAAGCTGAAATTCGATGAGACGCGGCAGGTCTGGGTGATCCTGGCGCCGGAGCGCGTGCTGGCGCCGGACGAAATCGCGGTCGAAGTGCTGCAGCTTTGCGACGGTGTTCGCAGCGTCTCTGCTATGATCGATCAGCTGACCGCGAAATACGCCGCGCCGCGCGAGGCAATTGCAACCGACGTCATCGCAATGCTGCAGGACCTCGCCGACAAGGGCTTTCTGACCGAAGCGCGCGAGAAGACGTCATGAGCGACATTCTCACCAACGGCAAAGCGGCAACCGCACCCCATGACGGGCTCTCGGTGCTGGAACAGCGGCGCTCGACGGCGGAGACGTTCGGCATTCCGCTCGCGGTGCTGGCCGAGCTGACGCACCGCTGCCCGCTGCAATGCCCCTATTGCTCCAACCCGCTTGAGCTCGACCGCGGCGGCACTGAGCTGACCACCGAGGAATGGAAGAAGGTTCTGACCGAGCTCGCCGAAATCGGCGTGCTGCAGATCCATTTCTCCGGCGGCGAGCCGACCGCGCGCAAGGATCTGGTCGAACTGGTCCAGCACGCCAGCGATGTCGGGCTCTACAGCAATCTCATTACCTCGGCGGTGCTGCTGACACGCGAAAAACTGTCCGCTCTGGCCGATGCCGGGCTGTGCCACGTGCAGATCAGTTTTCAGGGCAATGAGCCCATGGTGGCCGACCGCGTCGCGGGCCTGAAGAAGGCGCATGAGAAGAAGCTGGAGGTCGCGAAGTGGACGCGCGAGCTCGACCTGCCGCTGACGGTCAATGCCGTCATGCACCGGCAGAACCTGCACCAGCTTTCCGACATCATCCAGATGGCGGTCGATCTCGACGCCGACCGGCTCGAGGTCGCCAACGTGCAGTATTACGGCTGGGCACTGAAGAACCGCGCCGCCTTGATGCCGACGATGGCGCAGATCGAGGAGACCAGCCGGCTCGTCGAGGAAGCCGAAGTGCGGCTGAAGGGCATTCTCGCGATTGACTACGTCGTGCCGGATTATTACGCGCTGCGGCCGAAGAAATGCATGGGCGGCTGGGGCCGGCAATTCTTCAACATTTCACCTGCCGGCAAGATCCTGCCGTGTCACGCCGCCGAGAGCATCACCGGGCTCGAATTCCTTTCGGTGCGATCCAATCGCTCGATCGCCTGGATCTGGCAGAATTCCGAAGCTTTCAACCGCTATCGCGGCACCGGCTGGATGCCTGAACCGTGCCAGAGCTGCGAGTTCAAGGAGATCGATTTCGGTGGCTGCCGCTGCCAGGCCTTTGCGCTGACCGGCGATGCCGGCAATACCGATCCGGCCTGCACGCTGTCGCCGATGCACGAGCAGATCTTCAAGCAGGCCGAGCAGGAAGCGGCCTCCGACAATAACCGTTTCCTCTATCGCAATTTCGCCGGCGGTACGCTGGAGACGGAAGGCGAGCATGGCGCCTGACGCCGACGCCGGAAAATCCGCCAAACGCGCCGATCCGTTTGCACCGCTGACCTCGGAGCAGCTCGATGTCGGCGATGGCCACGACATCTATGTCGAGAGCGTCGGCCGCATCGGCGGCATTGCGGCGGTCTATCTGCATGGCGGGCCCGGCAGCGGTTGCCAGCCCGATCACCGCCGGCTATTCGACCCCGAGCGTTTCCACGCGGTGCTGTTCGACCAGCGCGGCGCCGGCCGCAGCCGCCCCAAGGGCAGGCGTGAAGACAATACTCTGCCGCATCTGATTGCGGACATGGAGAGGATCCGCGAGAAATTCGGCTTTGAGCGCTGGATGATCGTCGGCGGCTCCTGGGGCGCGACGCTGGCGCTGGCGTATGCGCAAGCGCATCCCGACCGCGTCACCGGCATCGTGCTGCGCGCCACCTTCCTCGGCACCCGCAAGGAGATCGAGGATGGATTCCTCGAGGTGCTGCCGCGCTTCTATCCGGCGCTGCACGCGGAGTTCCTCGACGTGTTGCCGCCAGCGGAACGCACGCACCCGATCGACGCATATTTCCGCCGCATCCTCAATCCCGATACCGCCGTGCATGGCCCGGCCGCACGGGCATGGGGCGAGACCGAACGCATCCTCTCCGAGCACACGCCCGGCCGCGCCCGGCTCGATCCGGTCAACTCGTCGCGCGCCCTGCCCGCCACGCCGTTCATGGAAGCGCATTATTTCGCCAATGACTGCTTCATGAGGCCGAGCCAGCTGATCGAAGAGGCCGGCAGGCTCGCTGACATTCCCGGCATCATCGTGCAGGGCCGTTATGATTTGCTGTGCCCGCCGGCGACCTCGCATGCGCTTGCCGCGGTGTGGCGCGAGGCCGAGGTTCGCCTGGTCGAAGGCGCCGGCCACACGCTGTACGATCCCGGCGTTCGCGACGCCGTGATGAAAGCGGTCGCGGACATGGCTTCCAAGATTACCAGATAGGGATTTCGAAATGCCGATAGCCGGAAAAGGCATGCTGCTGACGTCGATGAATATCGATGCCGCCGACGAGGCCGAATTCAATCGCTGGTACGACCGCGAACATCTCGAAGAGCGCGTCGCGATGCCCGGTTTCCTCGAAGCGCGGCGCTATGTCGCGCACGATGGCGACCCGAAGTATCTCAGCCTGTATTCCACCGAAACCATCGAGGTGCTGGACAGCCCGTTCTACCGCACTGCGCTCGCCAACCAGACCGCCTGGTCGAAGGCCAACATTGCCCGCTTCAAGAACATGATCCGGGGCGTTTCGCGTATCACCATCAGCCACGGCACCGGCCGTGGCGCCGTGCTCGGCATCATCCGGCTGCGGCCGCCCGCCGGCGGCGAGGACAAACTACGTACCGCACTGCGGGATCAACTTGATCCCACAGAACTCGACGGCATCATCTCCATGCACCTGCTGGAGAACAATCCGACGCTGTCGAAACCGATCACTGATGACCCCGCAGCGCCCAATCCAGGCGCCGGCGACTGGTTTGTGCTGATCGACGCCACCGATGTCGGCGCAGTCCCGGCGGCCGCGGCGCGCTTCAACGACAATGCCGCGATCAAGCCACTGGTGGTAACGAGCGGCGTTTACCGGCTGATGTGGGATCTGGCGAAGAGCGATCTGCCGCGCGCGTAACATTGGCGACGAAGCGGTGCTCATGCTGCACCGCCGCATAATGCCAGCGAGTATTAACGTTCACGCGTGCCTGCATTGAAAGCTGGCGATCGCGCAAATTTGCCTTTGTGACTCATCTGGAATGGCTCTAAGCTCCGATAAGATAAGCCTATGATCCAATTCAAAAACCACAAGAACGCCTACTGAGCGTTCAGGCAAACAAGGCCGCGTTCGGATTGCTACGCGGAAAAGGTAGGAATGAAACCGACTGATATCTCGGCGCCGGACTACTTTCACAAAGTGGTTGATTGCCAATGGGCCTGCCCCGCTCACACGCCAGTTCCCGAATATATCCGTTTGATTGCCGAGGGGCGGTATAGCGACGCCTACATGATCAACTGGAAATCGAATGTGTTTCCCGGAATTCTGGGACGCACCTGCGATCGACCATGCGAGCCGGCCTGCCGTCGCGGCCGCGTCGAGGAAACACCCGTTGCGATCTGCCGGCTGAAGCGGGTCGCCGCCGATTTCAAGGACGACGTCAAGCACCGCATGCCGAAGGTATCGGCGAAGAACGGCAAGCGCATCGCGCTGGTCGGCGGCGGTCCCGCTTCGCTAGCGGTGGCGCGCGATCTTGCGCCGCTCGGCTATCACTGCACCGTGTTCGATGCCGACCCCAAGGCGGGCGGCATGATGCGCAGCCAGATTCCAAAGTTCCGGCTGCCGGATTCGGTGATCGACGAGGAAACCGATTACATCCTCAACCTCGGCATCGAGTTCAAGGGCGGTCATCGCGTCGACAGCCTGAAGAAGCTGATGGCTGAAAATTATGACGCGATCTTCGTCGGTTCCGGCGCGCCGCGCGGCCGCGAGCTCGAGATCCCCGGCCGCAAGGAGGCCGCCGCCAATATCCATATCGGCATCGAATGGCTGGCTTCGGTTTCGTTCGGCCATGTCGAGAAGATCGGCCGCCGCGTGATCGTGCTCGGCGGCGGCAACACCGCGATGGATTGCTGCCGCACCGCGCGCCGCCTCGGCGGCGAAGACGTCAAGGTGATCGTGCGTTCCGGCTTCGAGGAAATGAAGGCGAGCCCCTGGGAAAAGGAAGACGCCATCCACGAGGACATTCCGATCCTCAATTTCATGGTGCCGGTGGCATTCAAGCATGTAGCCGGCAAGCTCATCGGCGTCACCTTCCAGAAGGTGAAGGCGGAATATGACGCCAAGGGCCGGCGCAACCTGGTGCCCGCGGGCGAACCGGACCAGACCATTCCCTGTGACGACGTGCTGGTCGCGGTCGGGCAGGAAAACGCTTTCCCCTGGATCGAGCGCGACTGCGGCATCGAGTTCGACAAGTGGAACATGCCGCAGGTCGATGCCAAGACTTTCGCTTCGACCAACCCGAAAGTGTTCTTCGGCGGTGACGCGGCGTTCGGCCCCAAGAACATCATCTGGGCGGTGGCGCACGGGCATGACGCCGCGCTGTCGATCCACAAGATGCTCTCCGGCGAGGACATCACCGAGCGCCCGCTTCCCGAAGTGAATGTCTCGTCGCAGAAGATGGGCATCCACGAGTGGAGCTACGACAACGACATCTCCGCCGACAAACGCTACAAGGTGCCGCACCGCGACAAGGTGATCGCCCTCAAGGACATCCGCGCCGAGGTCGAGCTCGGCTACGACGTCAAGCTCGCGCTCGGTGAAGCGCAGCGCTGCCTGAACTGCGACATTCAGACGATTTTCAGCGCCCCCGCCTGCATCGAATGCGACGCCTGCGTCGACATCTGCCCGATGGACTGCATCACCTTCACGGAGAACGGCGAGGAAGAGGACCTGCGGACACGGCTGAAGGCGCCCTCGCCGCATCACGACCAGGCGCTCTATGTCGCCGATGGGCTCAAGACCGGGCGCGTCATGGTGAAGGACGAAGACGTCTGCCTGCATTGCGGGCTCTGCGCCGAGCGGTGTCCCACCGGAGCCTGGGACATGCAGAAGTACCTCATCGATATGACTCACGCGGGATCAACATGTCAGACCAAAGCCCGATCAGCAGCGTAAACGACTTCGTCGTCCGTTTCGCCAACGTCAACGGCTCGGGTTCGGCCAGCGCCAACGAGCTGTTCGCGCGCTCGATCCTGCGCCACGGCGTGCCGGTGAGCCCGCGCAACATCTTTCCCTCCAACATCCAGGGACTTCCGACCTGGTACGAGGTGCGGGTGACCGAGGAAGGCCATCTCGGCGCCCGCGGCGGCGTCGACATGATGGTGGCGATGAACCCGCAGACCTGGGACAAGGACGTCGGCTCGATCGAGCCCGGCGGCTATCTGTTCTACGATTCCACCAAGCCGATGCCGACGTCGAAATTCCGCGCCGACATCAACGTCATCGGCGTACCGCTGACCGCGATCACCAACTCGACCTATACCGATCCGCGCCAGCGCCAGCTGTTCAAGAACATCATCTATCTCGGCGCGATGTGCGCCCTGCTCGACATGGACCCGAAGATCGTCGAGCAATTGATATCAGAACAGTACAAGGGCAAGGAAAAGCTGTTGTCCTCGAACGTCCACGCGCTGCATCTGGGCCGCGACTGGGCGTTGCAGAACCTGAAATGCCCGATTGGGCTGCAGGTGAAGAAAGCCGACAAGGTCGGCGACCGCATCTTCATGGAAGGCAACAGCGCGGCCGCGCTCGGCGCCGTCTATGGCGGCGCCACCGTCTGCGCCTGGTATCCGATCACGCCGTCGTCGTCGGTGGCGGAGGCCTTCACCAGCCACTGCAAGAAGCTGCGGCACGACCCCGAAACCGGCAAGGCCAAATACGCTATCGTGCAGGGCGAGGACGAGCTTGCATCGATCGGCATGGTGATCGGCGCCTCCTGGAACGGCGCGCGCGCCTTCACCGCGACTTCCGGGCCCGGCGTCTCGCTGATGACGGAATTCATCGGCCTCTCGTACTTCGCCGAAATTCCCGGCGTGATCATGAACATCCAGCGCGCCGGCCCCTCGACCGGCATGCCGACGCGCACCCAGCAATGCGACATCATCGCCTGCGCCTATGCTTCGCACGGCGACACCAAGCATATCCTGTTGTTCCCGGAAGACCCGGCGGAAGCGTTCGAATTCGCGGCGCAATCGTTCGATCTCGCCGAGCGGTTGCAGACCATGATCTTCCTGATGCTCGACCTCGACATCGGCATGAACCACCGGCTCTGCCGTCCACTGAAGTGGGACGACGCCCGGCAATATGACCGCGGCAAGGTGATGACCGCAGAGATGCTCGACGAGCCCGGCCGCGATTTCGGCCGCTATCTCGACGTCGACGGCGACGGCATTCCCTACCGCACCTATCCCGGCACGCATCCAACCAAAGGCTCGTTCTTCACCCGCGGTACCTCGCGCGACCGCTATGCGCGCTATTCGGAAGAAGGCGCCGTCTACGCCGACAACATGCAGCGGCTGATGCGCAAGTTCGAGACCGCGCAGGACATGGTGCCGCGGCCGCTGCAGGCCAACGCCGCCAAGCCGACCAAATACGGCGTGATCTATTTCGGCTCGACCGCACCGGCGATGGACGAGGCGATCGGCCTGCTCGAGGCGCGCGGGCACCACCTCGACCGCATGCGGATTCGCGCCTTCCCGTTCCACTCCAGCGTCGCCAGCTTCATTGCCGACCATGACTTCGTTTACGTGGTCGAGCAGAACCGCGACGCCCAGCTGCGCCAGTTGATCGTCAACGAGAACGGCATCGATCCGGTGCGGCTGGTGCCGATCCTGCACTATGACGGCACTCCGATCACCGCGCGCTTCATCGCCAGCGCCATCGGCGACCATCAGGACCATCTGAAAGTGACTCCTCTCCGCAAGGCCGTGTCATGACCTACATTGCAAAACCGAAATTCCACCATCCCGGCCTGCCGAAGAACGATCTCGGCTACACCCACCGGGACTACGAGGGCAAGATTTCGACGCTGTGCGCCGGCTGCGGTCACGACTCGATCACCGCCTCGATCATCGAGGCCTGCTACGAGTTGTCGATCGAGCCGCATCGCGTGGCCAAGATCTCCGGCATCGGCTGCTCCTCGAAAACGCCGGACTATTTCCTCGGCAATTCGCACGGCTTCAACTCGGTGCACGGCCGCATGCCGTCGGTCCTGACCGGCGCCAACCTCGCCAACCGCGACCTGATCTATCTCGGCGTCTCCGGCGACGGCGATTCCGCCTCGATCGGCTTCGGCCAGTTCGCCCATTCGATCCGGCGCGGCGTCAACATGACCTATATCGTCGAGAACAACGGCGTTTACGGTCTGACCAAGGGCCAGTTCTCGGCCACCGCCGACCGCGGCTCGAAATCCAAGAAGGGTGTGATGAACACCGACAACGCCATCGATCTGGTTGCGATCGCACTGCAGCTCGGCGCCAGCTTCGTGGCGCGCAGCTTCTCCGGCGACAAGACCCAGCTGGTGCCGCTGATCGCCGCCGCCATCCGTCACAAGGGCGCGTCATTCATCGACGTCATCAGCCCCTGCATCGCCTTCAACAACCACGCCGGCTCGACCAAGAGTTTTGACTACGTCCGCGAACATAACGACGCGGTCAACCGCCTCGACGTCATCACCAGCCGTGACCCCATCACCGTCGATTATGCCCCGGGCTCGGTGCAGGTGGTGGAGCAGCACGACGGCACCAGGCTGGCGCTACGCAAGATCGACGCCGATTACGACGCCAATGACCGGCTGGCGGCGATGACCTTCCTGCAGAAGCACGCCGCCAAGGGCCAGGTGGTAACCGGCTTGCTCTATGTCGATCCCGACGCCGAAGACATGCACACCCATCTCGACACCGTCGAGACGCCGCTCAATACGCTGGAAGCCAAGGAATTGTGCCCGGGCTCGTCAGCGCTGGAAAAGATCAACGCCAGCCTGCGTTAGCGCATGCAGTCGTCAGGCTGCAACGTCGATGCATCCTGCGATATGAGCTTTAGCCTCGGAAGCAGGCATCGGTTGGCGTGCCTGCTTGCGTCCAAGCAGTCATCGCGGCCGCGCTGCCGACAATAAGCCCGACCGGATTCGTTATCCACGGAATCCGACGGGCGTGCTATGGCTGCTCGACCACGCGTCGATACACTTGCCGCCGTAAATTTTTATCATTCATAGTTGAGAGATATGATGAGGCACAAACCTGCCGCGATTGCCGCGGCCCTGGCGGCAACGATCTTTTGGACCGTCGGCAGTGCAAGCGCAGCCCCCAAAAGCAAGCCGAACCAGATCAAGTACGAATATGTGTCGCCAAAGGACCCGGCACATCAGCCGATCCACGACCAAATGAAGCAGGGTCACGCACTCGAACACCTGCAGGAACTGCTTAGTCCACTCCGCCTTTCCTACCCGCTGACGCTGAAGGTCGCGGGTTGCGACGGCGCCGCAAACGCCTGGTACGACGATGAAGTCATCACCGTGTGTTACGAAATGCTGGCGAACATCCTGAAGAGCGCGCCGCCGCAAGACCTTCCCGGCGGATTATCCCGGGCCGACACTGTGCTGGGCCCAATTCTCGCGGTGTTCCTGCACGAGACCGCGCATGCGGTTTTCAACATGCTGCAAATACCCGTGCTCGGCCGCGAGGAAGATGCCGCCGATCAGTTCGCCGCCTACGTCATGCTTCGACTAAGCACGGACGAGGCCCGCAGAATGATCCTGGGCTCCGCCTATCATCATGCGATTCAGATGCCGGGACCGCATGTCACCGTTCCGATCCAATCGCTTTCAGGTGAGCATTCGACGCCGGCGCAGCGGACGTTCAACATTCTGTGCGTCGCCTATGGCGCAGACAAGACGTTGTTTGCCGACGTCGTCGAAAGGGGCTTCCTGCCCAAGGACCGGGCCGAGGTCTGCGCAAGGGAATACGATGACCTCAACTTTGCCATGACCAAGCTGATCAAGCCGCATATTGACCAGCGCCTTGCCGGAAAATTTCACGGAACCTGGGCACGAACCGTCAACGCCCGTCGCGCAAACCTGGCGCGTCGATAGGATTTGGGGACGCGGGAACAGCCGACACCTAACCCACCCCGCGGCCGACCAGCGAATTGTGCCTCGGCTCGTCAGCGCTGGAAAAGATCAACGCCGGCCTGCGGCAGAGCGGGACGTACGAAGAAAGGGTCTGCCGAGTGCACCCGACCTTATTGTGCGCGTCTCAATGCGGTTGCACTGGTAGCAACGGAAAACCTTGATGAGTGGCTTGGCCCCGATAGCGGGCAGCTTGCCTAACAGCCGCATTTCGGCGTGGCACTTTTCGCAAACTCGGATTTCCCGTATTGGCTGACCCATCTCGATAGGATGTGTACGAAACCAGTCGGAACAATGGAGTTTTGCTCCGTAAGACTACGGCAAAAGAAAAGCCGCCCTTTCCGAGAGGGCGGCGATTAATGGAGTCTTAGGCTGGTCGTGCCGATGATCGACCCTCTTGTGAACGCTCAAGGAAGAGGTTCCACCGTGCTCAAGGACGGTACTTATGCGGCATGGTTCAAGACCCCGGTAAGCCAAGGCACTGGCATCGTCCATGTTGCAAACGGCAGGATCTGGGGGCGCGACGGCGTCATGACCTACGAGGGGTCATGCGAAGTCGACGGAGACCGATTCACCGCAGTCGTCATCACAAGAAAACACACCGACGGGCTGCCAACCGTATTTGGCGATGATCAGGAACTCGAGCTTAAGCTGCAGGGAACGTGCACCGGCAAGATAGCGACCTACATCGGAACGGCGGAACAGTTCCCAGGCCTGCTCCTGGAGGGAACGCTCATTTACAACCAGCAGGCGCGCGCCCCGGAGGCGAGCGAGCCCATACCAGCATTCGATCCGCACAAACTGCCGAAGTTGCCGACGCGCGGGCGCTGATCGCTCGGGATCGCCGGAGTAGCTACGCCACCGCGGCCAGCCCGCGCGGGTTGGCGACGTATTCCTTCAGCACCTTGCCGGTCGCGTCGACCTCGACCAGCGAGACGTTGTATGTCCAGAGGTCGGCGAGGTGCTGCAGCACGCGCTTGGCGTCGGTGTCATTGAGCTGCGCGCCGTTCAACACGGTATGGCGCAGCATCAAATGACGATCGCCGGCGAGATCGACATCGACGACTTCGATATTGGCATCGATGAAGCCGACATCGTACGTCCGCGACAGCGCGCGGCGCACGCGCCGATAGCCGCGCTCGTCGTGGATCGCATCGACCTTGATGCCGGCGGTCTCCGCCGGATCATCATGCAAATGGAACATGCGGAAGTGCCGCATCAGCCGCGGTGAGAGGAACTGGCTGATGAAGCTCTCGTCGCGGTAATTGGCCCAGACATCGCGGAGCACGCCCATCGTATCGCCCTTGCCGGCGATATCCGGGAACCATTCGCGATCCTCGTCCTCGGGATTGGTCACGATGCGCTCGATATCCTGCATCATCGCAAAACCGAGCGCGTAGGGGTTGAAGCCCGAGAAATATTTACTGTCGAAGTCGGGCTGGAATACGACGTTGGTATGCGACGACAGGAATTCGAGGAAATTGCCGTCGGAGAGCCGCCCCTGCAGGTGCAGCCGGTTCATGATGCGGTAATGAACGTAGGTCGCAGTGCCCTCGTTCATGACCTTCGTCTGGCTCTGCGGGTAAAAATACTGTGCGATGTGCCGCACGATTCGCAGCAGCTCGCGCTGCCAGGGCGCCAGGCGCGGCGCGGTCTTTTCCAGGAAGTACAGGATGTTTTCCTGCGGCAGGCCGAGCAGCGCGCGGCGGCGATCGGCGCTCAGCGTTGCCACGCTCTTGACCGGTCCGGTCGGAATGGTCCGCCACAAATCATTGAACACGCTTTCTTCGTGCTGGCGGCGATATTGGGCCCGTTTCTCCTCGACGCGCAGATCGGGCAGCTTCTTGCCGGGATAGCGGTTGATGCCATGAGACATCAGCGCGTGCGCTGCATCGAGCGTCTGCTCGACCGCCAACCGGCCGTGGCGATCCTCGCACTGCGCGACGTAGGTCTTGGCGAACTCGAGATAATCGAGAATGCCGTCGGCATCCGTCCACTGCTTGAACAGATAATTGTTCTTGAAGAAATGATTGTGGCCGAAGGCGGCGTGCGCGATCACCAGCGTCTGCATGGTCGCGGTGTTCTCCTCCATCAAATAGGAGATGCACGGCGACGAGTTGATGACGATCTCATAGGCCAGGCCCATCAGGCCCTTGCGGTAGGACGCCTGCTGATAGGCGAAGTGCTTGCCGAACGACCAGTGCTTGTAGAACAAGGGCATGCCGACCGAGCAATAGGCGTCCAGCATCTGCTCGGCCGTGATCACCTCGATCTGGTTCGGATAGACGTTGAGCCCGAGTTCGGACTCCGCGATCTCCTCGCAGGCGTCGTGGATCCGCTGCAGCGTCGGGAAATCCCAATCGGCGCCCTGAAACAGCCGCTTGTCTGTCATGGTGCCCTTTCCTGTCTTACACGGCGCTGGAAGAGATCGTGAAACACCGGGAAGATTTCGCTGCGCTCGCAGACCTTGCGCATCGACAGCGGCGCGCCGGCGAGGCGCAGGCGCTCATACAGCGTCCATAGCGACGAATCCGGCATCTCGAAGGTCAGGCCGGCATCCTGGCCGACCTCGAGATAGGCAAAAAACTGGCTGACCGGCAGAATCTTCTCGGTCAGCAGCCGGCCCGCCACCTCGCCGTCGGACGTGGAATTGTCGCCATCGGAAGCCTGCGCGGCGTAGATATTCCAGTCCGCCGGGCGGAACCGCGAACGCACGATCTCGTGCATTTCTTGCAGTGCACTCGAGACCAGCGTGCCGCCCGATGCCGGGCCATGGAAGAATGTATCCTCGTCGACCTCTTCGGCGCGGTCGGTATGGCGGATAAAGACGATCTCGACATGGCGATAGCGCCGCTTCAGGAAGACATAGAGCAGCGTGTAGAAGCGCTTGGCGAGATCCTTCATGTGCTCGGTCATCGAGCCCGAGACGTCCATCAGGCAGAACATCACGGCCTGGGCAATCGGCTTCGGCGTGGTCTCGAACCGCCGATATCGGATGTCGATCGGATCGATGAACGGGATCCGCTTGGCCTTGGCTTTCAGGGCTTCGATCTCGGCCAGCAGTTCGGCGCGGCGCGCCTCGTCGCCGCAAATCAGCAGCTCGGCTTCGAGGGCCGCAATCTCTTCCGGCTTCGGCCGCCGCAATGCCACCCGCCGCGCCATCGCGCGGCTCACGGTACGGGGAATGGAAATATTCGCCGGCGAACCTGATGTCGCATAACCGGCGCGGCGGATTCCTTCGCTCTCCACCTCGGCAAGCTTGCGCTTGGCGAGATCAGGCAATTCGAGATCGTCCAGGAACAGGTCGACGAATTCCTCGCGGCTGAGAACGAAGCGGAACGCGTCTTCGCTGTCGCCCTCACCCGCGCCGCCGGCCTTGCCGCCCGAGCCGCCCGAGCGCGGAAGCATGTCGCCTTCGATGAACTTCTTGTTTCCGGGAAGCACCATGTCGCGGGTGCCGCCTTCACGGCGGAACCGCGGCTCGTCCATGCCGTCGAGCGGTATGCTGACCACGCCGCCTTCCAGGACATCCTTGATGTCCCGGTCGTGCGAGGTCTTCTTGACCGCCTGCTGAACCAGCGCCTTCGCCCGGCGCAGGAACCGCTGACGGTTCTCGAGACTCTTGCTGCCCGGATTCAGCCGCCGGTCAACGATGTGAATAGCAACCACTTCGCATCCGCCTCAGCCGGCTTGCTTCACGCGCATGTACCATTCGACGAGCCGGCGGACCTGCCGTTCGGTGTAACCGCGGTCCACCATCCGCGCGACGAAATCGTCGTGCTTCTTCTCAGTTTCGCCGTCCTTTTTCGAGCCGAACGAAATGACGGGCAGCAGATCTTCCACTTGCGAGAATATCCGCTTTTCGATCACCTCGCGAACCTTTTCATAGCTGGTCCAGCCCGGATTCTTGCCGCCGTTCTGGGCCCGCGACCGCAGCGAGAACTTCACGACCTCGTTACGGAAGTCCTTCGGGTTGGCGATGCCCGCAGGTTTCTCGATCTTGGTCAGCTCCTGATTGAGCAATTCACGATCGAGCAATTGTCCGGTGTCGGGATCCTTGAAGTCCTGATCTTCGATCCAGGCGTCGGCGTAATCCACGTAACGGTCGAACAGGTTCTGGCCATAATCCGAATAGGATTCGAGATAGGCTTTCTGAATCTCGTTTCCGATGAACTCGGCATATCGCGGCACCAGTTCGGCCTTGATGAATTCGAGGTAACGCTTTTCGGTCTCATCAGGGAGCTGCTCGCGACGGATCGACTGTTCCAGCGCATACATCAGGTGAACGGCATCCGCGCCGACCTCCGACGTATCGTGATTGTAGGTTGCGGCGAGCACCTTGAACGCGAAGCGGGTCGAGACGCCGTCCATGCCTTCGTCGACACCGGCGGCATCCTTGTATTCCTGGACGCTGCGGGCCTTGGGATCGGACTCTTTCAGGCTTTCGCCGTCATAGACCCGCATCTTTGCAAACACGGTGGAGTTTTCGTGACGGCGCAGCCGCGACATCACCGAGAAGCGCGCCAGCGTCTCCAGCGTCGACGGCGCGCAGGGCGCGGCGGCGAGTTCAGAGCCCTGGATCAGCTTCTCGTAGATCTTCTGTTCTTCGGTGACGCGCAGGCAATACGGCACCTTGATGACGCAAATGCGGTCGATGAAGGCTTCGTTGTTCTTGTTGGTCTTGAAGCTCTGCCATTCGGACTCGTTGGAGTGCGCAAGAATGACACCGGTAAAGGGGATCGCACCGATGTTTTCGGTTCCGATGTAATTCCCTTCCTGCGTCGCCGTCAGCAGCGGATGCAGCATCTTGATCGGCGCCTTGAACATCTCGACGAATTCGAGGATGCCCTGGTTGGCGCGGTTCAAGCCGCCGGAATAGCTGTAGGCGTCGGGGTCGTTCTGGGCAAAGGTTTCCAGCTTGCGGATGTCGACCTTGCCGACCAGCGAGGAGATGTCCTGGTTGTTTTCATCACCCGGCTCGGTCTTGGCGACCGCGATCTGCCGCAGCCGCGACGGCTGGATCTTGGCGACACGGAATTGCGAGATGTCGCCGCCGAACGATTCGAGCCGCTTGTAGCACCACGGGCTCATCAAGCCGTTGAGGCGGCGGCGCGGAATGCCGTATTTTTCCTCGAGCATCGGCCCGAGTGTTTCCGGGTCAAACAGGCTGAGCGGGCTTTCAAAGACGGGACTGAGTTCGTCGCCGGCCTTCAAGACATAAATGGGGTGAACCTCCATCAACGCCTTCAGGCGTTCGGCGAGCGATGACTTGCCGCCGCCGACGGGCCCGAGCAGATAGAGGATCTGCTTGCGCTCTTCGAGGCCTTGAGCGGCGTGCCGGAAGAATCCGACGATGCGCTCGATCGTTTCCTCCATGCCATAGAAGCCGGCAAAGGCCGGATAGGTGCGCATGGTGCGGTTCAAAAAAATACGGCCAAGGCGTTGGTCCCTGGCCGTGTCGATCATCTGAGGTTCGCCAATTGCCGCGAGCAACCGTTCGGCCGCATTCGCATATTTAAGTGGATCGCTTCGACACGATTCCAGATAGTCCGCCATCGACATGTCGCTCTGACTTCTGGCTTCGAAGGAGCGAGCAAACGCGTTGAACAGAGAATCGTTGTACATAGATTCATCTCCTCATGGTTCAGCTATAACGTAGGATGCGCTGGCCAAGTTCCAAGCCCCGGCAAGCCTCCTGCGTACCCAATCGCGAATCACCAACAGCAGATGTGATATCTGACACGCGACTGACTCCCTCACGCAATGCAATAGTCATGCTAAACGACTCGGGAGCTCAAGAATGTACTGGAATCCACTGAATCTGTAACCGGAGTGCAACATGCGGCATCCGGAGAAGTACTGGTTTTTCAGGTAGATGAACGAACCTGCAGAATTCGCGCGGTTGAACACGCGCCGCCGCAATGCTTGTCGATTCATTAATGCACGCCGCGCGCGGCGTCCGTTCAGCGCGTTGGACCATAACGGGCGATCGGAAATCCAGATCACTCCAGGCTGCGTCATCCTCGGCAGATCATCTCTCTGTTCGGTGTCGTTCGACGAATCCAAACGCGCGAATTCCGCTTCTCGGGCTTATGCCACTCACCACGACGGGTGACGTTTGCGTTCTCGTCGGCATGAACGCCGTCACGGCGGCGTTCATTGCGACTGTAATCAAGTCCCGAACGCGGCGAACCGATACAAGAGGCTCGCGCGCTAGTACTTTTGGATTAGTCCGGCGCAACCAATTCGCCGGTCCTCCTGAGTGCGGCGCAAAAACGAAACCCGCGCTGCGTCCAATTGGGTCAGGCGTGCTCCAGGTCATGGTCCGAATTGGACACCGGCCGGGATTTATTGTGCAAGGCACAATGCGGGCAAATCATGGGGCGCGAATGGGCGCGTCGCTCAATATTTAGGCAAGCGGCTGCCAGCAGCACGGTTTTCCCGCCAACTGCCTGAAATTGAACGCAGCCGCGGCCGCCTGCGACCAATCAACAGATCGAAGCCGAACCTTGGCGGCGCCTGGCGCCGCACCGCTTCCGTGCGGACGGTCGGTGTGTCACGCATTTAGGGACGATCATGAAGCGTATCTTCCTGTGTACCCTCACGCTGGCCGCGATGGCCTCGCTTGCCGGCCCCGGCCATGCCCAGGACGACGTCGACAAGGCAAGAGCTGCCGTCTTCGACAACAGGATGTTCGCCGGCCCCCTCGGTCAAAAGACCTATGCCTGCTTCGTCCGCCGCTATGACGCCCACCACCTGGCGCAGCATCCCAAGCAAAAAGTCAGCGCGATGAAGCTGCTGGTCACCGCCGAAAACCCGCCGGAAGAGAAGATCACCAATTACTCCTTCCGCATCGGCGTCAAACATCGGCATCGGCCGGGCAATTTCGACTCCAGCGGCTATTGCAACCATGTCGTCGCCGAGGACAAAGGCAACGAGATCCGCTTCGGCTGCGGCATCGATTGCGACGGCGGCGGCATCGATGTCGCGATGAAGGACGACAAATCCGCCATCATCCGGCTGGAGCGGATCAGGATCTGGGAGCGCAGCAAGCCCGACGACGATGCCAGCAATGATCTGGTAGCCGGCGCCGACGACAAGATTTTCCGGGTCGATCGCGCCGATCTGCGCGAATGTGCCGAGCTGGTGACCGACCGCAAGGAACTCGCGGCGCTCAGGCATAAGTGACAGCTTTAAGGCAATCGAGTTGGAGGACGCCATGCATCGACGCAGCATCTTGTGGGCCGCGGCGTCCGCTTTCGGCGCCGCCTTTGCCGCCTCGCGCGCCAGCGCGGCCACCGAGGCGCCGCCGACGAAAAAACTGAAAGTGGTCTATCACCTCAACGACCTCGACAAGGTCAGCTCTGTCGTCGGCAACATCCAGAACCATCTCGACGGCGTCGGCGGGCCCGACAACGTCACCATCGCTCTGGTCGTTCACGGCCAGGCGCTGCGCGCGTTCCACGCGTCCGCGGCCAATCCCGATCTGACACGGCATATCGGCCAGTTCGCCAGGGCCGGAATTGAACTCGCCGTCTGCGGCAACACCATGAAATCCCAGAAAGTCGGCCTCGCCGATCTCCTGCCGGGCTTCATTTCCGCCGACCAGGGCGGCGTGGTGCGCATCGCCGAGTTGCAATCGCAGGGCTATCTCTATCTGCGACCCTGATCGCAGTCTGCGATCGTGATCGCGGCGTCCGCTTTCCCGTCACAAAATCGTGCTGGATTTCGGCAACTCTCCGGGTGCTCATCCCGGGGATCGAACTGACATAAATGGCGTTATCCGACCGGATACACCCATTCCGACCGGCAGCCATTCCATCACTTGCCATCCACTTGCCATCCAATTGTTGACATTCCCGCCTCGCACCCGAAAGCTGCCGGGGAACCCGAAAACCGACGACCGGACAGAACAGGCATCATGAATCCCGTCAAAGCACTCGAAAACCACGGTCAGGCCGTCTGGCTGGATTTCCTCGCCCGCGGCTTCGTCGCCAAGGGCGATCTGAAGAATTTGATCGACACCGACGGCGTCAAAGGCGTGACATCGAACCCCGCGATCTTCGAGAAAGCCATCGGCAGTTCGGACGAATATGACGGCGCGATCGGCCAGGCGCTGAAAAAGGGCGACCGCCCGGTCGCCGACCTGTTCGAACATGTCGCCATTGAGGACATCCAGAACGCCGCTGACGTGTTGCGGCCGGTCTACGACCAGTTGAAGGGCGAGGACGGTTTCGTCAGCCTCGAGGTCTCGCCCTATCTGGCGATGGACACCAAAGGCACCATCGCCGAGGCCGAGCGGCTGTGGAAGGACGTCAAGCGCAAGAATTTGATGGTGAAGGTGCCGGCGACGCCGGAAGGCCTGCCTGCGATCGAACATCTGATCGGCGAAGGCATCAGCATCAACATCACGCTGTTGTTCTCGCAAAAGGTCTATCGCCAGGTGGCGGAAGCCTATCTCGACGGGCTGGAGAAACTCGTCGCCGGGGGTGGCGATCCCTCGCGTGTGGCCAGTGTCGCCAGCTTCTTCGTCAGCCGGATCGACAGCGCCGTCGACAAGCAGCTCGACGACAAGATCGCAAAGGCCAACGATCCCAGCGAAAAGGAGCGCCTGAGCGCGCTCAAGGGCAAGGTCGCGATCGCGAACGCCAAGATGGCCTATCAGGACTACAAGGGGCTGTTTTCGGGCGCACGCTGGGACAAGCTCAAGGCCAAGGGCGCAAAGCCGCAGCGGCTGTTGTGGGCTTCGACCGGCACCAAGAACAAAGACTATAGTGACGTGCTCTATGTCGAGGAACTGATCGGCCCCAACACCATCAACACGGTGCCGCCGGCGACGCTCGACGCGTTCCGCGATCACGGCACGCCGCGCGACAGCCTCGAGGAAAATATCGAGGACGCGCGCCGCGTGCTGGAAGAGCTGGAAAAATCCGGCATCTCGCTCGATGCGATCACCACCGAGCTGGTCAAGGATGGCGTCAAGCAATTCGCCGACGCCGCCGACAAGCTCTACGGCGCCGTCGCGCACAAGCGCGCGGCTTCGCTTGGCGGCGGGATCGACAAGCAGCACCTCGTGCTCGGCGACGGCATCAAGAAAGCCGTGGAGAAGAGCACCGAGGACTGGCGGGCGTCAGCAAAAATCCGACGGCTCTGGCACAAGGACAAATCGGTCTGGAGCAATGACGACGAGAACAAATGGCTGGGTTGGCTGAACAGCCCGGCTGCCGCTGACGTCGCCGACTACGAGGATTTTGCCAGGCGCGTGAAGGGGCAGAACTTTTCCGACGCTGTCGTGCTCGGCATGGGCGGATCGAGCCTTGGTCCGGAAGTGTTGGCGGAAACCTTCCCGAAAAAGTCGGGCTTCCCGAAACTGCACGTGCTCGACTCCACCGACCCCGCGCAGGTGCGCGCGATGGAGAAGAAGGTCGACCTTGCAAAAACCCTGTTCATCGTCTCCAGCAAATCCGGCGGCACCACCGAGCCGAATGCGATGAAGGATTATTTCTTCGATCGCGTTTGTAAGACCATCGGCGCTGACAAGGCCGGCCATCGCTTCATCGCGGTGACCGACCCCGGCTCGTCGCTGGAGAAGGTCGCGACCAAGCAGGGTTTCGCGCGCATTTTCTACGGCGATCCATCGATCGGCGGACGTTACTCGGTGCTGTCACCGTTCGGGCTGGTGCCGGCGGCTGCCGCCGGCATCGATGTCAAAAGTCTGATCAAGCACACGCTGGCGATGGTGCGCTCCTGCGGCGCCGACGTGCCGCCGCACGAAAACCCCGGCGTGCAGCTTGGGCTTGCGCTCGGACTCGCCGGGCTCGAAGGCCGCGACAAGGTGACGATATCCTCGTCGAAGAAGATCGCCGATTTCGGCGCCTGGGCCGAGCAATTGATCGCGGAGTCCACCGGCAAGGACGGCAAAGGCCTGATCCCGATCGACGGCGAACCGCTCGCCGATCCCGCCGTCTATGGCGACGATCGCTTCTTCATCGATATCCGAACCGAGGGCGAAGCCGATTCGGCGCACGACGACAAGCTTGCCGCCCTCGAGGCCGCCGGGCATCCGGTGGTGCGCATCGTGCTGAAATCGATCGACCATATCGGCCAGGAGTTCTTCCGCTTCGAGATGGCCACGGCCGTCGCCGGCGCTATCCTCGGCATCAACCCGTTCAACCAGCCTGATGTCGAGGCGGCCAAGATCAAGACGCGCGAACTGACCGCGGCGTTCGAGAAAACCGGTGCACTGCCGGCGGAACGGCCGGTGGTCGCGACAGCCGAGGCCGACATCTACACCGACGAAGCCAATGCCGCCGCGCTGCGCAAGGCCGGCGCCAATGGCACTTTGGAATCCTGGATCAAGGCACATCTGACGCGTCCCGGCAGCGGCGACTATTTTGCGCTGCTGGCCTATATCGGGCGCGACGGCGCTTCGATCGACACGCTGCAGAAGATGCGGCTGGCGGTACGTGACGTCAGGCAGGTAGCGACCTGCGCCGAATTCGGTCCGCGCTTCCTGCATTCGACCGGCCAGGCCTACAAGGGTGGGCCCGACAGCGGCGTGTTCCTGCAGATCACCGCCGACGATGCCAAGGACCTGGCCGTGCCCGGCCAGAAGGCGAGTTTCGGCGTCGTCAAGGCAGCCCAGGCGCGCGGCGACTTCGACGTGCTGACCGAACGCGGCCGGCGCGCATTGCGGGTTCATCTCAAGGGCGACCTCAAGCCGGCGCTTGCCGCGCTGGATGCCGCGATATCAGAAGCGCTCAATTAGGGAAGTATTGGCATGCAGCTTGGCATGATCGGCCTCGGCCGGATGGGCGGCAACATCGTGCGGCGGCTGATGAGGAACGGCCACACGTCGGTAGTCTACGACAAGGACGCCAAGGCCGTCGCCGCGCTGGCGGCCGAAGGCGCTGCCGGCGCCGACACGCTGGAAGCTTTCGTGGCGAAACTGGAGAAGCCGCGCACCGCCTGGGTGATGCTGCCGGCCGGCAAAATCACCGAGGCCACCATCGAAGCACTCGCAAAACTGATGGAGCCCGGTGACGTCATCATCGACGGCGGCAACACGTTCTGGCAGGACGACGTCCGCCGCGGCAAGACTCTGAAAGAGCGCGGGCTGCATTATGTCGACGTCGGCACCAGCGGCGGCGTCTGGGGCATCGAGCGCGGCTATTGCATGATGATCGGCGGCGACAAGGCTGTGGTCGATCGGCTCGATCCGATCTTCAAGACGCTGGCGCCGGGGATCGGCGACATTCCGCGCACCGGCGGCCGCGACGGCCGCGATCAGCGCATCGAGCAAGGCTATATCCATGCCGGCCCCAGCGGCGCCGGGCATTTCGTCAAGATGATCCATAACGGCATCGAGTATGGGCTGATGCAGGCCTATGCCGAGGGTTTTGATATCCTGAAGAACGCCAATATCGAGGCGCTGCCGGCCGAGCATCGGTTTGATCTCGACATCGCCGATATCGCCGAGGTGTGGCGGCGCGGCAGCGTGATCCCCTCCTGGCTGCTCGATCTCACTTCGTCGGCGCTCGCCGAGAACCAGACGCTGGATAATTACTCCGGCCATGTCGAGGATTCCGGCGAAGGCCGCTGGACCGTCAATGCCGCGATCGACGAGGCGGTGCCGGCCGAGGTGCTGACGGCGGCGCTCTATGCGCGCTTCCGCTCGCGCAAGGATCACACATTCGCGGAGAAGATCCTTTCCGCGATGCGCGCAGGCTTCGGCGGTCACAAGGAGCCGCCGAAGAAGCCGGGCTCGAAGGCTTAACGCCCATGGCGGTCGGCAAACTGGCACAGACGAAACCCGATCCCTGCTCCTTCGTCATCTTTGGCGTCACCGGCGATCTCGCGCATCGGCTGGTGATCCCTGCCCTCTACAATCTGGCGGCAGCCGATCTGCTGCCGGAAAAATTCTGCGTCGTCGGCATTGCCCGCAAGGGCATGACCAGCGACCAGTTGCGCGACAGCCTGATGAAGGGCCTGCATCAATTCGCCACGCGCCAAGTGGACGAGGAGATCGCGATGCGCCTGCTCGCATGCGTCACCTGCATCGAGGCTGACCCGCGGGATCCCGCCTCATTCGACGCCATGAGCGAGCAGCTCGACAAATTGGAAGCCGCGCGAAACACCCAGGGCAATCGCCTGTTCTATCTCGCGACGCCGCCGAGCGCCTTCCTGCCGATCAGCCGCGAACTCGGCCGCACCGGCATGCTGGTCGAGAACGGCACATGGCGGCGGCTGGTGGTCGAAAAGCCGTTCGGCACCGATCTGGCATCGGCAAGAGAGCTCAACAACGAACTCCTGAAGCTGGTCGAAGAGCATCAGATCTACCGGATCGATCATTATCTCGGCAAGGAGACCGTCCAGAACATCCTGGTGCTGCGCTTCGCCAACGGCATGTTCGAGCCGATCTGGAACCGCAATCACATCGACCACATCCAGATCACGGTCGATGAAAGGCTCGGCGTCGGTCATCGTGGCAGCTTCTATGACGCCACCGGCGCGTTGCGCGACATGGTGCCGAACCATCTGTTTCAACTGCTGTCGCTGGTCGCGATGGAGCCGCCATCGAAATTCGATGCGCATTCGGTGCGCTCGGAGAAGGCCGACGTGCTGGCCGCGATCCAGACCCAGAGCGAGCAGGAGGCGCTGCACAATTCGGTGCGCGGGCAATATCGCGCCGGCATGGTCGGCGACACCGAGATCGAGGACTATCGCAGGACCGCCGACGTCAAACCCGCCAGCACCACGGAAACCTATGCCGCGCTGAAACTGACCATCGACAATTGGCGCTGGGCCGGCGTTCCCTTTTATCTGCGCACCGGCAAGGCGCTCGGCATCAAGCGCACCGAGATCGCCATCAAGTTCAAGCAGGCGCCGTTCGCGATGTTCCGCGACACGCCGGTGGACCGGCTCTCGCAGAATTACCTGATCATCTCGACCGAACCGACCGAAGGCATCGCGCTGCAGTTCAACACCAAGGTGCCGGGCCCGACCATCAATATCGACGGCGTCGAGATGAAGTTTCGCTACAAGGATTATTTCAAGGCCGAGCCATCGACCGGCTATGAGACCCTGATCTACGACTGTATGATCGGCGACAACATCCTGTTTCAGCGCGCCGACAGCGTCGAGGCCGGCTGGCGCGCGGTGCAGCCATTTCTCGACGCCTGGAAGAACGCCGGCGGCAAGGGGCTCAAGGTCTATGAGCCCGGCAGCGAGGGTCCGGAGGAAGCCAACGATCTGCTGGAGCGAGACGGCCGCAGCTGGCGCAAGCTCAGTTAGAGATGATGTCGAACGACAATCGCCATGTGACGTCAGTTGCCGATCCAGCCGCGATGGCCGAGGCCGCCGCAGAGCGCGTCATCGCGCGGATATCGGAGAACCCCGGCCGCGTCGCGATCTGCCTGACCGGCGGATCGAGCCCGAAACAGCTCTATCAATTGCTCGGCACCGACCCCTGGCGAAGCCGGATTCCGTGGCAACGCGTGCACTGGTTCATCGGCGACGAACGTTTCGTGCCCGCGGATGATCCCCTCAACAACATGCGCGTGGCACGGAAGACCTTTCTGGACCGATGCGCGCCGGCATCCAACATCCATCCAATTCCGACGAGTACGGCCGATCCCACCGATCCCGATCGCGGTGCGGCGCTTTACGAGGGCGAACTGAAGGCGTTCTATGGCGCAGACGACCTCGACCCGGCCCGGCCGCTGTTCGATCTCGTGCTGATGGGCGTCGGGCCCGACGGCCATACCGCGTCGCTGTTTCCCGGCGATCCCTTGCTCGACGAGGTCAGGCGTTGGGTGGTCGGCGTACACAAAGCCAATGTCGAACCGTTCGTCCCGCGCATCACGCTCACGCTGCCGACACTCGGTTGCTGCCGCGAAATGCTGTTCGAGGTCGCAGGATCAGACAAACGCGCGATCTTGACGCGCGTGTTCGCAGGCGAGAACCTGCCGACGAGCCGCGCGCGATCCAGCGGCGAGACGATCTGGCTGGTGGATCAGGCGGCATTGCCGGAGAATTTTCGTGCGTGATGCGACAAGCCCCTGCGCGCTGGTGGTGATGGGCGTCTCCGGCTCGGGCAAGAGCACCATCGCGGAAAGCCTGGCCGCGCGGCTGGGCTGGCGCTACGAGGACGCGGACAAATTTCACCCGCCCGCCAATGTCGCGAAGATGAGCGCGGGCCAGCCGCTGACGGATCAAGACCGCTGGCCCTGGCTGCAGGCGATTGCCGACGAGATCGACCGCCTCTCGGCAGCCGGACAACGCGCTGTTGTCGCCTGTTCGGCGCTCAAGCGCAGCTATCGCGACATTCTCGTGCATGGACGCGATGATATCCGCATCGTCTTCCTGAACGGGACGCAGGACCTGATCGCGGACCGGTTAGCTGCCCGCAAGGGGCATTTCATGCCGCCGGGGCTGCTCGCCAGCCAGTTCAAGACGCTGGAGCCGCCGCAGCCAGGCGAACGGCCCATTACGGTGTCGATTGCCGCGCCGATCGAGACCATCGTCGACGACATAATCCGTCAATTGAAAGTGCCCACATGAGCCGCATTGCGCTTGTCGTATCCGATGTCGATGGCACGCTGTTGACCAAGGACAAGATCCTCACAGACGATGCAAGGAACGCCGTGCGGGCGCTGCACGCCGCCGGCATCGGCTTCACCATCGTCTCCAGCCGCCCGACCATCGGCATGGGCTTTCTGATCGAACCACTTGCAATCACGCTGCCGGTCGGCGCCTTCAACGGCAGTTCGATCGTCAATGCGAAGCTGCAGCCGATTGAACAGCATTTGATCGCGCCCGCGGTCGCACAGCGCAGTCTCGATGTGCTCAATGAATTCGGCGTCGATATCTGGCTGTTCAGCAACGAGCGCTGGTACACGCGCAATCCCGACGGCGAATACGTTCCGCACGAGAAGCGCGCGATCAAGGCCGATCCGACGATCATTGAGGATTTCACGCCGCATCTGCTAGAGGCCTGCAAGATCGTCGGCGCCAGTTCCGACGCGGCGCTGCTCGCGCGCTGCGAAGCGGCGATGAAGCAGGCGGTGGGCGCAGAGGCCACCGCGGTTCGCTCGCAGACCTATTACCTCGACGTCACCCCCGCGGGTCACGACAAGGGCACGTTCGTCGAGAACATCGCCAAACGGCTCGGCGTTTCGACCGACGCCGTCGCCACCATCGGAGACATGCAGAACGACCTGCCGATGTTTGCCCGAAGCGGCATGTCGTTCGCGATGGGCAACGCGGCCGATGACATCAAGCAGCGCGCGACGCATGTGACCGATACGAACGAACGTGACGGCTTTGCCCGCGCGATGGAGACGGTTTTGAAGCTCGGCTAGCGGCCACTTCATATCACAGGGGACGCGGCGCGCGATATCAAGGGCGTCTCAAGAATAAATCCATAAGTCGCCAAAGCTTTCGCCCGGCAAATCCGCTTTATTGCCTTCGTCGCCGCGGTTTTCGGGGTTGCCGATACCCCACACCATTTCCGACTCCAACGGGTGTGAATCGGCAAGCGCGAGCCGGTATTCATCCAGAGGTACGCAGGCACCCAGCCCCGCCTGCAGCCGTGCGACTGGGTGCCGGCTCGCGTGACGTCAATCCGACGAGATAGCCTACTTCGACCGCTGCATCGCCGGCTTCTCGGTCGTCTGCTTCGCCGCGCTGAGGTTATGGGCGGTGTTGATCAGCGCGATATGCGTCAACGCCTGCGGGAAATTACCGGTCTGGCGGCCAGCGCCGGTGTCGAACTCTTCGGCCAACAGGCCGACATCATTGGCAATCGCGACCATGCGCTCGAACAACGCCCGCGCCTTGTCGAGTTCTCCCGTCAGCACATAGGCATCGGCGAGCCAGAGGCTGCAGGCCAGGAATGCGCCTTCCGCCGGCTGCTGCTCGACTTCACGGGGGTCATGCCGCAACACGAAGCCGTCCCGCATCAAGTATTTCTCGATAGCGGCCAGCGTTCCCCGCACGCGGGGATCCGTTGGTTCGAGGAACCCGACCGAGGGCAACAACAGGATGCTGGCATCCAGCATTTTCGAACCGTAGGATTCGACGAACGCGTTCAGCTCGCGATCAAAGCCCTTTTCGCAGACGTCGCGATGGATGGTGTCGCGCAGTGTCCGCCACTTTTCCAGTGGCGCCTTGAAGCCGAATTTTTCGACGCTCTTGATGCCACGGTCGAAGGCGACCCAGCACATCACCTTGGACGAGACATAGTGCTTGCCGTCGCCGCGGCGCTCCCAGATGCCGTGATCCGGTTGATCCCATTGTTCGGCGAGATGCTCCAGCACCGTGCATTCCAGTGCCCAGCTTCCTTCATAGAGTTCGAGCTTGGCTATTCGCCACTGATGGAAGGCGTCGATCAGCTCGCCATAGACGTCGAGTTGCAGCTGCGCATGCGCGGCGTTGCCGACGCGGACCGGCTGCGCGCCCTCATAGCCCGGGAGCCAGCCCGCCTCCCATTCCAAGAGCCGCCGCTCGCCCATGATGCCGTACATGATCTGCATGTTGGCCGGCGATCCCGCCACCGCACGCAACAGCCAGTTGTGCCAGGCGAGGGCTTCCTCGGTATAGCCCGAGTTCATCAGCGCCAGCAGCGTAAAGGTGGCATCGCGCAGCCAGCAGAAGCGATAGTCCCAGTTGCGCCCGCCACCGAGCTTTTCCGGCAGCGAGGTGGTGGGCGCCGCGACAATACCGCCGGTCGGCGCATAGGTCAGCGCCTTTAGCGTGATCAGCGAGCGCATCACGAGATCGCGATGTTCGCCTTCGTAGCTGCAGCGGGCGCTCCATTCGCTCCAGAACGCCTCGGTTTCCTGCAAAGCGACCGCCGGATCGATCGGCGCGGGCACCGCCAGATGCGAGGGCCCGTAGGTGAGGACAAAGGGCACGGTATCGCCCTCGCCTACCTCAAACTCCGCCACCGTGGTCAGGTCCTCGCCGCGGGTCGCGACCGGCGTTCGCAGCACGGTCATGTCAGGCCCGCAAATCGCGAGCAGACCCGAGCCGTCGTCGGTTTTCCTGACCCAGGGAATATCGATGCCAAAGCCAAAGCGGATCACCAGTTGCATCCGCAGCCTGACCCGGCCGCTGACCCCGCGCACCAGCCGCACCACGTCGGACGCATTGCCGCGCGGCGGCATGAAATCGATCAAGTCGATCACGCCATTGGCGGTCTCAAACCGCGTCTCCAGGATCAGCGTGTTGCCCCGGTAGCGGCGTGACGTGTTGGTGATCTCTTCTGCGGGCGCGATCAGCCAGCGGCCATGCTTGTGGGTGCCGAGCAGTGCGGCAAAGCAGGCGTCGGAATCGAACGCCGGCCAGCACAGCCAGTCGATCGAGCCGTCACGACCGACAAGCGCCGCCGTCTCGCAATCGCCGATCAATCCGTAGTCTTCTATCCTGCACGACAAGGCTTGCTACCACCTGGATCGGGCCTATCCGCGCGACCGCTCGCGTGTCGCCGCCTTCAGCGCGGCAACGTCGATCGTGGACGCGATCTGCTCGAGCGGCACCGGCAGCCGGCGACGCCAGTTCGGGTGTTCGTCGACCGTGCCGGGAATATTGGGCTGGTCCACCAGACCCAAAAAATCCTCCAGCGCGATCGCGAGCAGCCGTGATGGCGTGCGCGCGAGGAAATTTGCCACCGAATAAAGGTCGTTCTTGCCGATGCCGTTGTGGCGCAGCACATCGTCGAGCATTGCCAGCGCATGCCATCGCGCATCGTCGCTTTCGCCGGGGTCGATGCCGAGCGCGCGCTTGGTTTTGAGGTCGCCGAACGAGCGCCAGCCGGCATAGGTCGAGAGATCGTGGGTGTTGAAAGTGACGAGCGCATTGGCGAGGTAATGATCGAGGCTCTTGAACGGACCGTGGTCCTCGCGCTCGAACATCATCACCAGATATGACCAGATGCCCCATCCGGCAATCTGGTCGCGAAAACCTTCCGGCACGGTGCCAAGGTCTTCGCCGATCACGACGCAGCGCTGCGCGATGCTTTCCTGCGCGGTTGCGGCCAATAACGCCTCGAACGGCATTGGCACATAGACGCCGTCGGCGGCGCTGAAGCCTTGCGGCACCAGATAAAGCCGCTTCAAGCCCAATACGTGGTCGAGCCGGATCGCGCCCGCGTGCCGCATCGAGGCGCGCAGCATTTCGCGATAGGGCGCGAACGATTTCAGCTCCAGCCCGGTCGCGTTGAAGCCCGCAAGGCCCCAGCTCTGCCCGGCGGTGTTGAGCGGATCGGGCGGCGCGCCGACGCCGAGATGCCGCGAGATCGCCACCTGTTCGTTCCACGCATCGAAACCGTCGGCTTGCACGCCGACGGCGACGTCGAGATAGAGCCCTACCCTCATGCCGAGCTCAAGCGCGCGGTCTTTCGCAGCCGCTAATTGCCGATCGGCCGTCCATTGCACGAATTCGACAAACGCGATTTCGGCCGCGTCCGGACCCTTGCGCAGCTCAGCGCATTTGGCGTCGTCCGGTTGCCGCCATTCGTCCGGCCATTCCCACCAGGGCTTTTTGAATTTGTGCCGGAGCGTCTCGAAGCAGGCGAAGTGCGACAATAGCGAGCCGCGCTCGGCGCGAAATTTTTCGAACTCCCGCCTGCGCCCTTGTGTCGCATCGGCTTCGAAGGCGGCGAATGCCGATCGCAGTGCGCGCCATTTCAATCCGGCGACAGCGACATAGTCGATCATTTCGCCTTCTCTGGCCCGCGCCAGCGCATCCCTTGTCCCGGCGTCGATGCGGAATTCCGGGATGTTCTCGACATCGACATAGAGCGGGTTGAGAAACAGCCGGCTGTTCGGCGAATACGGACTGCAATCACCCGGACGATCGTCGAACAGGGCATGCAGCGGATTGAGGCCGACGCCATCGGCGCCCAGATGGTTCGCGAGTTCGATCAGACCCTTTAGATCGGTGAAGTCGCCGATCCCCCAGTTGCGCGCCGAGCGGACGCCGTAAAGCTGGACCGCGAGCAGCCAACAGCGGTCGAAATCGCCGCCAAAAGCCCTTGGCGGCGCCGATAGCAGCGGCACGTCTTCGGTGGTGGATGCGGCATCGGTCAGCTGCAACCGATGGACCCCCAGCGGCAGATCCAGCGGCCAGGCAATGACGCGATCGACGGCCTCGCCTTCTGCGATAACCTTGTGATCGGCCACGATTTTCCATCGGACCGGAAGCCTTGCGGCAGCCGAAAGCCCGGTCCGCGCAGGCAGCCCGGACCGCACCACGACCGGGCCGCCGATGAACGGGCCCGGGGTCTGCGGCGGCAAGGCATCGAGGATAATTTTGAGGGCGGCCGTATCAGTCACACGGCGGTGACCCTGACCGTCCACGAATTCGGTCTGGATTCCCTGGCTGTTAGCTTGAGCGAAAAGGTCCATTCGGCACGCGGTTTGCACGCAAACGTCTCAGAGGCGTCGCGAAATTGTCCAAATACAGGAAGGGGATAGACGGTGTCTAACGCTCAGCCCCTTGATCGGTTCCAGGGGAACCAAAGTCGGCCGAGCGGCTTTTTACATATGTTCGGAACGTCTCCTTTCTCGCAAGTGAAACGGGGGCGTCGTTTCCATGGCTATGGCATCACCGTGAACAAAAAAGTCCAAACCGGCGAAAGCTCCAAGGCCGGCGTCTCCTACCGATTCGATGCTGCCGATCCGCTGAATGACGGCGGCAGCTTTGCGATCGATGCAAGCGAGGTGCCAGCCGTCGAGTCCAGCGACGATGAGCTTTGGTACAAGGATGCCATTATCTATCAGCTCCACGTCAAGGCCTTTGCCGACAGCAACAATGACGGCATCGGCGATTTCGCAGGACTGACGGAGAAGCTGGGTTACCTGCAGGACCTCGGCGTCACCACGCTGTGGCTGTTGCCGTTCTACCCCTCACCCGGGCGTGATGACGGCTACGACATCGCCGACTATGGCGACATCAATCCCGATTTCGGGACGATGAAGGATTTCAGGCGCTTCATCCAGGAAGCCAAGCGGCGCGGCCTGCGCGTCATCACCGAGCTCGTCGTCAATCACACCTCCGACCAGCACGACTGGTTCAAGCGCGCCCGGCGCAGCGGCCCGGATTCGAGCGCGCGCAACTGGTATGTCTGGAGCGATACCGACCAGAAATACCAGGGCACGCGGATCATCTTCACCGATACCGAGAAGTCGAACTGGACCTGGGACCCGGAAGCCGGCCAGTTCTACTGGCATCGCTTCTTCGCGCACCAGCCGGATCTCAATTTCGACAATCCGCGCGTGGTCAGCGCGCTGGTGAAGGTGATGAAGCGCTGGCTCGATACCGGCGTCGACGGTTTCCGCCTCGATGCCATTCCCTATCTGTGCGAGCGCGACGGCACCAACAACGAGAACCTTCCCGAGACCCACGCCATCATCAAGCGGCTGCGCATCGAGCTCGACGCCTATGCCAAAGGCAAGGTGTTGCTGGCGGAGGCCAACCAATGGCCCGAGGACGTGCAGGAATATTTCGGCCGCAGCGATGAATGCCACATGGCCTATCACTTCCCGCTGATGCCGCGCATCTACATGGCGATCGCGCAGGAAGACCGCTTTCCGATCACCGACATCCTGCGGCAGACGCCTGACATTCCGAGCAATTGCCAATGGGCGCTGTTCCTGCGCAACCATGACGAGCTGACGCTGGAAATGGTTACCGACGTCGAGCGCGATTATTTGTGGTCGACCTACGCCAACGACCCCCGCGCCCGCATCAATGTCGGCATCCGCCGGCGCTTGGCGCCGCTGATGGACAATGACCGGCGCAAGATCGAGCTGATGAACTCGCTGCTGCTGTCGTTCCCGGGCACGCCGATCATTTATTACGGCGACGAAATCGGCATGGGCGACAACATCTATCTCGGCGATCGCAACGGCGTGCGCACGCCGATGCAATGGACGCCGGACCGCAATGGCGGGTTCTCGCGCGCCGATCCGGCGCGGCTTTATGCACCCACCATCATGGATCCCGTCTACGGCTATGAATCCGTCAACGTGGAGGCGCAGTCGCGCAGCCTGTCGTCGCTGCTGTCAGCCACCAAACGGCTGATCGCGGTCCGCAAATCGACGCTGGCTTTCGGCCGCGGCACCATGACGTTCATCCGCCCGGAAAACCGCTCGGTGCTGTGCTATGTGCGCCAGTACGAGGACGAGGCCATTCTCTGCGTCGCCAATTTGTCGCGCTCCGCACAGGCCACCGAACTCGATCTCTCCCCGTGGAAGGACCGGATTCCCCTGGAGATGCTCGGCCGCACGCGCTTCCCCGCGATCGGCGAACTGCCCTACATGATCACGCTGGCGCCGTACGGCTTCTACTGGTTCGAGCTGCAGGAGCGCGACAAGTCCGAGCCGGTGGTGCAGCGGGCGGTGCCCGAATTCGAAACGCTGGTGGTGCCGCTGGGCGCGACCTGGGTATCGCTGGCGCGCACCCGCGGCGTGTTCGAACGCGACGTGCTGCCCGGGCATCTGGCGCGGACGCGCTGGTACCCGGAGCGATCGGCCAAGGCGATCCAGCCGACGCTGATTTCGGCGATCCCGTTCTGCGATATCGGTGATAACAGGCCATGGCTCGCCTTCTTCAAGTCGACGCAACGCGGCGTCACCACGCGCTACGTGCTGCCGTTGCAGATCGAATGGGTGCGCTTCGACCGCGAGCGCTATAACCCGCGCGCGCTGGCCGCCGTGCGTCAGGGCGCCCGTGAAGGAACATTGCTCGACGTCGCCAACGACCAGATTTTCATCGCGATCTTGCTGCGAAACCTCAAGGAGTCGCTACTCGTCGACGAAAGCGAGCAGGGTTTGAAGCTGGAATTCCGGCCGACCAGCCGTTTCTCCGATAAGGCGATCAAGCAGCCCGAACACATCCGCACGATCGAGACCGAGCGGGTCGACAGTACTGCGCAGGTGGATGACGATTATGTCGTCAAGATCTACCGCACGCTGCAGGCCGGCATCAGTCCCGAGATCGAGATGGGCCGTTTTCTGACCGAGATCGCCGGCTATGCCAACACGCCGGCGCTGCTCGGCAGCGTCGAACTGATTGACGGCGACGAACGAAACGCTATCGGCGTCCTGCATGCTTTCGTCGCCAACCAGGGCGACGCCTGGACCGTGACCGCGGCCTATCTCGACCGCTTCGTCGACGAGCAGCGCCTGCTGGCGGCAAGCGAGCGTGTCAGGGAAAGCGAGGATCAGGTCTCTTTTCTGCGCTACATGTCGCAGGCCGGCCGGCGCGTCGCCGAGATGCATGTCGCACTGGCAAGCAATAATGAGCTTCCCGACTTCGTGCCGGAGCCCATCAAGCACGAGGATGTCCAGCGCTGGTTCGGCGACACCCTGGCCCGCGTCGAGCGCGTCTTCGACACGCTGAAGCAACGACGCGATACGCTGAAAGAGGCGGATCGTCCGCTGGTCGATCAGCTATTGGCCCAGCAATCCGGCCTGCCCGATCGGCTGAAGGCGCTGTTGCCGCAAGAAAACGCCGGGCTCAATATCCGCCATCACGGCGACTTCCATCTTGGCCAGCTGCTGATCGTCAAGGACGACATCTTCATCGTCGATTTCGACGGCGATCCGCGGCGCTCCATCGCCGAGCGTCGGCGCAAGGCGCCCGCGGCGCGCGACGTCGCCAGCATGATCCGTTCGATCGATTATTCGACGACTGCTGCCCTTGAGCGGGCGCTCAAGGTGGCCCACGATGAAAACGGCAGGCTCGGGGCTGCGCTCGCGGAGTGGCGCAATCGGGCGACCGCCGCGTTCCTGGCCGCCTATCGCGAAGCCATGGTTAACAAGCGCCTTTGGCCAGCCGACCCCGAAGCCGCCGAGTCGATGCTCAACTTCTTCCTGCTGGAGAAGGCATGCTACGAGATCGAATATGAACTATCCTACCGGCCGGATTGGCTACGAACGGCCTTGACCGGAATGCTCCGTATTTTGCCGCAACAGTCGCTTGAGGCCTTATGACCAAGCTACCCGCCGAGGCCTATGCGATCATCCAGGGCAATCACACCGACCCCTTCCATTATCTCGGCCTTCATACCGAGGGCGACCGCAAGATCGTTCGTGCGTTCCTGCCGGAGGCCTCCAATGTCGAGGCAATCGGAGAACATGGTGAACGGGCGCCGCTGGCGCGGATCCATGATGCCGGGCTATTTGCCGGTGCGCTGCCGAACGGCTCTACGCGCTATCAATTGCGCGCCCGGTTCGGCGACAAACTGGTCGACCTCGACGACCCCTACCGTTTTCCGCCTGTCCTGAGCGACTTCGACCTTTACCTGCTCGGCGAAGGCACCCATCAGCGCATCTACGACAAGCTCGGCGCCCATCCGATGACGCTCGAAGGCGTCGAGGGCGTGGCCTTTGTCGTGCTGGCGCCGAACGCCCGCGGCGTCAGCGTGGTCGGCGATTTCAACTACTGGAATCCGCGCCGGCACCCGATGCGGGTGCGCGGCGTCGGCTATTGGGAGCTGTTCATTCCCCACGCCAGCGTCGGCGACCACTACAAGTTCGACATCATCGAACCCAACGGACAGCATTTGCCGCTGAAGTCCGATCCGGTCGCCTTTGCCGCCGAAGTGCGTCCCAAGACCGCCTCGATCGTTTTCGACCAGGCCAATCTGCCGCGTCCGCGCCCGGCACCGGTTGGCATGAATGCGTTGAACGTGCCGATGTCGATTTACGAGGTTCATCTCGGTTCATGGCGGCGCAAGGGCAGCAACGATTGGCTGACCTACCGCGAACTCGCCGAGCAGCTTCCGGCCTATGTCAGGAATCTCGGATTTACCCATGTCGAACTTCTTCCCATCAGCGAACATCCGTTCGACGGCTCGTGGGGCTATCAGCCGACGGGCATGTTCGCACCGACCAGCCGGTTCGGCACGCCGGAGGATTTTGCCGCGCTGGTCGATGCCTTCCATCGCGAGGGCATTGCCGTGCTGCTGGACTGGGTGCCCGGACACTTCCCCGACGATCCCCATGGCCTCGGCCATTTCGACGGCACCGCATTGTACGAGCACGCCAACCCCTTGCAGGGCCGCCATCTCGACTGGGGCACGCTGATCTACAATTACGGCCGCACCGAAGTGGTGAATTTCCTGGTGTCGAACGCGCTGTTCTGGCTTGAGCGCTACGCCATCGACGGGCTGCGCGTCGATGCGGTCGCCTCGATGCTCTATCTCGACTACTCCAGGCCCGCCGGCGAATGGATTCCGAACCAGCTTGGCGGGCGGGAAAATCTCGAAGCCATCGGCTTTCTGCGCCGCTTCAACACCGAAGTGTTCGGACGCTTCCCGGACGCCACCACCGCGGCGGAGGAATCCACCGCATGGCCGCAAGTCTCCCGCCCGGTCGAATATGGCGGGCTTGGCTTCGGCTACAAGTGGAACATGGGCTGGATGCACGACACGCTGAAATATATCGGCAAGGATCCGATCCACCGCAAATTCCATCACGGCGACATCCTGTTCGGCCTGCAATATGCGTTCTCGGAAAACTTCATCCTGCCGCTGTCGCATGACGAAGTCGTGCACGGCAAACGCTCGATCCTGGGACGGATGCCCGGCGACGACTGGCAGCGTTTTGCGAATTTGCGCGCCTATTACAGCTTCATGTTCGGCCATCCCGGCAAGAAGCTGATGTTCATGGGCTGCGAATTCGGCCAGGAGCGCGAGTGGGATCACGATCACTCGCTGGATTGGCACCTGCTGCAACAGCCAAGGCATGCCGGCATCCACAGCCTGGTCCGCGACCTCAACCACCTCTATCGCACGGTGCCGGCGCTGCACGAGCTGGATTGCAGCCAGCCGGGCTTCGAATGGGTCATCACCCATGATTCCGGCGGCAACGTCTTTGCCTGGGTCCGCAAGGGCCTTGATCCGCGAGCGCGCTGCCTTGTGGTCGTGAACTTCTCGCCCAACGTCTACTATGATTACCGGGTACGCGCGCCGTTTGCCGGCAAATGGAAAGAAGTGTTCAATTCGGACTCCGCGCATTATGGCGGCAGCAATGTCGGCAATGTCGGCGAGGTCCGGACGCTGGAGGGCAACATCCCCGAACTCAACCTGACCATTCCGCCGCTGGCCGCGATCTTTCTCGTACCGGAAAGCTGACGCATGCGCCTGACCGCGGGAACGCCCTCACGTCTCGGCGCAAGCTGGGACGGAAGAGGCACCAATTTTGCGCTGTTCTCGGCCAACGCAGAGAAGGTCGAGCTTTGCCTGTTCGACGGCCAGGGCCGCCGCGAGCTCGAGCGCATTGAATTGCCCGAACGTACCGAGGATGTCTGGCACGGCTATCTCAACGACGTCTCACCCGGGCAGCTCTACGGCTATCGGGTCCACGGGCCCTACCATCCCGAGCACGGGCACCGCTTCAACGCCAACAAGCTGCTGCTCGATCCCTATGCAAGGCGGCTGGCCGGCCGGCTGGTCTGGAGCGACGCGCATTTCGGCTATCGGGCCGGCAGTTCGCGCGAGGATCTCTCCTTCGACCGGCGCGACAACGCCCGCGGCATGCCCAAAGCGGTCGTGGTCGACGAGACCTTCAATTGGGGCCGCCGCGAGATGCGCCCCAACATTTCCTGGGAAGACACCATCATCTACGAGGCCCACGTCAAGGGCCTGACGCAGAAGCGCGACGACGTGCCGCCGGGCCTGCGCGGCACCTATAGCGGGCTCGCCTCGCCTGCGATGATCGATCACCTCAAGCGCCTTGGCGTCACCACCATCGACTTGCTGCCGGTCCACGGGCTGATCGACGACCGCGTGCTGGTCGAAAAGAAGCTGGTCAACTACTGGGGCTACAACACACTGGCGTTCTTCGCGCCCGAAGGGCGCTACGCGCAGGACAATCCGCTCGATGCGTTCCGCACCACGGTGGCGCGGCTGCACGATGCCGGCATCGAGGTGATGCTCGACGTCGTCTACAATCACACCGCCGAAGGCAATCATCTCGGCCCGACGCTGTCGTTTCGCGGCATCGACAACGCGTCCTATTACTGGCTCAAGCCGGACAATCGGCGCTTCTATGACGACTTCACCGGCTGCGGCAGTTCGGTCAATCTGACCCATCCGCGCGTGCTGCAAATGGTGATGGATTCACTGCGCTATTGGGTCGAGGTCTGCCACGTCGACGGCTTCCGCTTCGATCTCGCCACCACGCTGGCGCGCGGGCCGAACGGTTATGACCGCAACGCCGCCTTCCTCACCGCCGTGCGGCAGGATCCGGTGCTGGCAACCGTCAAACTGGTCGCCGAACCCTGGGATCTCGGTTTGGGCGGCTATCAGGTCGGCGCGTTCCCGTCGCAATGGTCGGAATGGAACGACCGATATCGCAGCGCGATGCGGCGCTACTGGAGCGGCGAAGGCAGCCTGATCGGCGAAATATCGAGCCGCATGACCGCTTCCTCCGACCTGTTTCACCATGACAATCGCGCCCCGCGCGCCGGCATCAATCACATCACCGTTCATGACGGCTTCACGCTGGCGGATCTGTTCAGCTACAACGAGAAGCACAACGAGGCCAATGGCGAAGACAACCGCGACGGCTCCAGCCACAACGACAGCAACAATTGCGGGCATGAAGGCCCGACCGATGACGCTGCGATCATTGCGTTACGCCGCCAGCTCCGCAAGAACCAGCTGGCGTGCCTGATGCTCGCGCAGGGTACGCCGCTGATGCTGGCCGGCGATGAAGTCGGCAACTCGCAAAGCGGCAACAACAACGCTTATTGCCAGGACAACGAGATCGGCTGGGTTGGTTGGGAAAACCTCGGCAAGGAAGGCGAGGACCTCACCGATTTCATCGGCCATTTGACCGGCCTGCGCCGGCGGTTCGGCCAGATCCGCTGCCAGCGCTGGCTCGACGGCCGTCGCGCCGACGGCTCCTACGGCGTGCTGTGGCTGACGCCGGCGGCCGAGGAAATGAAGGAATCCGACTGGAAGTTTCCGGAAGGACGATTCCTCGCCTATGTGCTCGGACCGATGGAACAAGGACAAGCGCCGATCTTTATCGTTCTGAACGCCGCCCCCGAAGAGATCGCATTCAAATTGCCCAAGATGAGCAACTACAAGAGCTGGCAGCGGGTGCTGAATACCACCGAAAACGCACAAGCGACGGCCGACTTCGCCGCGGGCGCCAACCTGAAGGCGCCGCCGCGCTCGGTGCTCGCCTTTGCGGGCTCAGCATGAATGACCGACAATTTGGCCCAAAGCTGACGAAAGACGGCGCGCGCTTTCGCCTGTGGGCGCCGGCGGCCAAGCGCGTCGATCTGCTGCTGCAACAACCCCATGCGATGCAGGGCGGCGACGGTGGATGGTTTTCCACCAATATCCCGGGCGCGAAATCGGGCGCCCGCTACAAATTCCGCATCGACGACGAGATCGATATCCCCGACCCCGCGGCCGATTTTCAGCCCGAGGACGTCTTCGGTCCGAGCGAGGTGATCGACCACGCCGCCTTTCCGTGGCGCGCGACGGAGTGGCGCGGGCGGCCCTGGCAGGAAGCCGTCATCCTCGAGGCTCATGTCGGAACCTTCACGCCGGACGGCAGCTATCGCGCCATGATCGGGAGGCTCGATCATCTCGTGCAGACCGGCATCACCGCGCTGGAATTGCTGCCGCTGGCGGACTTCGCCGGCAGCCGCAACTGGGGGTATGACGGCGTGCTGTGGTATGCGCCCGACAGCGCCTATGGCCGGCCTGAGGATCTCAAGGCGCTGATCGACGAGGCGCATCTGCGCGGCCTGATGGTGTTTCTCGACGTGGTCTATAACCATTTCGGCCCCGAGGGAAATTATCTCGGCCGTTACGCGCCGGGGTTCTTTACGGAGGCCCACACCCCGTGGGGCAGTGCGATCGATTACCGCGTGCCGCAAGTGCGCGCCTTCGCGATCGAGAATGCGCTGCATTGGCTGCGCGATTATCGCTTCGACGGATTGCGGCTGGATGCGGTGAACAGCATCGTCGAACCGGGTGGGCTCTCGCTGCTGCACGATCTCAGCATGGCTGTGGGCCAGCTCGCCGCGGCAACCGGTCGGCACATTCATCTGGTGCTGGAAAACGGCGACAACCGCGCCAGCATACTGGACGCTGCGCAGGACCCGCCGCGCGGCAAATATCGCGCGCAGTGGAACGATGATTATCATCACGCCTGGCGCGTGCTGATGACCCGCGAAAAGCAGGGTTATTATTGCGACTATCAGCGTTCGCCGCTGGACGACATCGCCAGATCGCTATCCTCAGGATTTGTCTACCAGGGCGAGGTGTCGGAATTTCGCGGCGGCACGCGCGGCGAACCGAGCGGCAAGCTCGCACCGACGGCTTTCATCAATTTCCTGCAGAACCACGACCAGATCGGCAACCGCGCCTTTGGCGACCGGCTCGAAGGCGTAGCGCGTCCGGAAGCCATCGAAGCGGCGCTCGCCGTCATGCTGTTGGCCCCTGCGATCCCGATGCTGTTCATGGGGGAGGAATGGGGCTCGAAAACTCCCTTCCCATTCTTCTGTGATTTCAAGGGCGATCTTGCGGACGCGGTCCGCAAGGGCCGCCGCAGCGAATACGCCTGGGCCTACGCCGAATATGGCGACGAGGTCCCCGACGCGTTGGCGCCATCCACCTTCCAATCGGCTGTCCTCAACTGGAATGAACGTGCCGAGCCGGCGGCACAACGACGGCAGTCAACCGTGCAGCAGATGCTGGCGATCCGCAGGCGAGAGATCGTCCCTCGCCTCGCAGGCGCGGCGTTCGGCGAAGCAAAGGCCGCCGGCAATGGCCTGCTGACGGCCAGTTGGCGCATGGGCGATGGCGCCACGCTTCGCCTGCTCGCCAACCTGTCAGACCTGGAGATCGCCAATACATCGGGCGAATTCCAGGGAACCCTGATCTGGGGCAGCGAGTTGGGAGAACGCGTCCCGCCATGGTCGGTGCACTGGCGCATCGGATAGGAAAATGCCCCCGGCGATCCCGATCGCGACCTACCGCCTGCAGCTTTCGGCGGATTTCGATTTCGACGCGGCCGCTTCCGTCGTCCCGTATCTTGCGGCGCTCGGGATCACGCATCTCTACGCTTCGCCCTTCATGACGGCGCGCAAGGGCAGCACGCACGGGTACGACATCACCGATCACACAAGGTTCAATCCCGAGCTCGGCGGCGAAGCCGGCTTCGAGCGGTTGAGTGCGGCGCTGCGGAAATACGATCTCGGCCTGATCCTCGACTTCGTGCCCAATCATGTCGGGGTGCATTTCGCCGATAATCCATGGTGGCTGGACGTGCTGGAATGGGGCCAGACCTCGCCGCACGCGGCATCCTTCGATATCGACTGGGAACTGCTGCCGTATCGCGCGCGCGGCGGCGTGCTGCTGCCGATCATCGGTTCATCCTATGGTCAGGCGCTGGAAAGCGGCGAGATCGAACTGCGCTATGATGCCAACGAAGGCAGCTTCTCGGCATGGTATTTCGAGCATCGGCTGCCGATCGCACCCGAGCGCTACAGCGAAATCCTGCGAACCGTCGTCAGAGAAGCAGGCGCCGAAGATCGTCCAGCCGGCAAGGACATCCTCGCCCTCGCCGCGCGCTACCACGGGCTGCGCCGCCCCAACCGGAAGGAAGCCCCGGCGTTCAAGGCGGGGTTGCGGGCGATCGCCGGAAGCACTGCGGCCATCACGCACGGGATCGACGCCTATCGCGCCGGACCGGATCGTCCCGCTCAGACGCTGGCGCTGCACCACCTTCTCGAACGCCAGCATTACAAGCTCGGTCACTGGCGGCTTGCCTCCAGCGACATCAACTACCGCCGCTTCTTCGACGTCAATTCGCTCGCGGGATTGCGCGTCGAGGACGCCGGCACCTTTGAGGCCATCCATCAACTCGTCAGACGGCTGATCACGGAAGGAAAGCTGCAGGGCCTGCGGCTCGACCATATCGACGGCCTGCGCGATCCCGTCCAATATTTTCAGCGCCTGCGCCGCCTGATCCGCGGCGCGCAGGGCAGTAAGCCATTCTATATGGTGATCGAGAAGATTCTCGGGGAAGGCGAACAGCTGCCTTCCTTCACCGGGGTTCACGGTACCACCGGCTACGAGTGGATGAACACGATTACGCAAGCGCTGGTCGACGGCAATGGCCTCGAACCGCTCAGCGAAATCTTTCGCCAGATCAGCAGCCAGTCGCCGAAACTCGAACCGATCCTGAGGGAGGCTAAGCGCCGGGTGCTGGAAACCCTGCTGACCAGCGAGTTCACGGTGCTGACGCGCCTCCTGGCGCGCATCGCCAGCGGACACTACTCGACACGGGACTATTCCGCCGACAGTCTGCGGCAGGCGCTGGAACTCTATGTGCTGCATTTCCCGGTCTACCGGACCTATTTGACCTCGTCGGGTCCGAACGCCCATGACCGTGCGCTGATCTCGCAAACTCTCCAGAAGGCACGCGCCGACTGGTTCGCGGCCGATGACGGCATTTTCGAATTCCTGCGCGACACCCTGACCATGGACCTGCTCAAGCCCGGCCGGCCGCCACACAGCGCGCCGCGCGTGCGGCGATTTGCGCTGAAGGTGCAGCAATTCACCGGGCCGATGATGGCGAAATCGCTCGAGGACACCACGTTCTATCGCTACCACCGCCTGCTCGCACTCAACGAGGTCGGCGGAGACCCATCTGCCAGGGCGCTCTCCGTCGATGATTTTCATCAGGTCATGCAGACGCGCGCCGGGGAATGGCCGCATGGCATGACCGCGACCGCAACGCATGACACCAAGCGGGGCGAGGACGCCCGCGCCCGGATCATGGCGCTGTCCGAGATCCATGGCGAGTGGACCAGCGCCGTGGCGCGGTGGAAGGTTCTCAACGCGCCCCATCTGGTCATCGACGGCGAGATGCGGGCGCCGTCGGCGACATTCGAATACATGCTCTATCAGGCCCTGCTGGGCGCCTGGCAGCCGGACGACGAGGGGTTCCTGGAGCGGATGCAGGCCTATGCGCTGAAGGCGGCGCGCGAGGGCAAGGAAGAGACCAGCTGGCTCAATCCGCACGCGGCTTATGAAGCGGGACTGAAGACCTTCATCGCGCGCATTCTGGACCGCTCCATTTCCGCCGAGTTTTTGGACGCGCTTGATGCACTGGCGCGGCGCGTATCGCTATTAGGCGCCTTGAACTCGCTGAGCCAGATCACGCTGAAGGCAACGATGCCGGGCGTACCCGATTTCTATCAGGGCACCGAGCTTTGGGATTTCTCGCTGGTCGATCCCGATAACCGGCGACCAGTCGACTTTGCCAAACGTGCCCACCTGCTCGCTTCACTGCAGACACCGGACTGGGACCATTTGGTGCAGGATTGGCCGAGCGGCAAGTTGAAACTGGCCTGGACGCGGCATCTCCTCAAATTGCGCACTGGGCTCGCCGATGTCTTCACCAACGGCGATTATCAGCCACTGGATATCAGCGGACCTCATCGCGACCACTTTATCGCCTTTGCCCGCCGTCGCGGCCGCGAGGCCGCAATCGTCGTCGTCACGAAATCGTCCGCCGCGTTCTCCGAGAGTGGCCGGGCGTGGCCCCGCGCCGAAAGCCATGATGCCACCCTCGACGTCACCGGTTATTCGGCGGAAGGCTTTGCCGACGCCGATGCCTCACAATTGCGGTTGTCCGACCTGTTGGCGCACCTGCCTGTGGCCGTGCTGAAGGCCAGATATCACGGCGCGGCGCAGCGTGCGCCAAAGCGCAGGCGCTTGATACCAACGCCCTAGTTCTTCTTGGTCAACAACAGATTGCCGCGACTCCGGATCGCGGCCTGGGCCACTTCGGCGAAGCGCTGCAGCAGCCACGGCAACACGACCTCGACCTTCACATGATCGTCGGCGACATCGACATGCCCGGCAGCCGCCTGCCCGAGCGCGCGGACGCGAAAGACCATGCGGTTGTCTTCCCATCGCTCCTCATCGACGCTCAGCATCGGCACGCTCGACGCAGCGCGCGATAAACCTGTTTTGAGACGGCGCATGGCTTCTTCGCGGCCGAGGCTGTGCGGAATGGAAACGACCAGCGGTGCGGACATTGGACAAATCCTCGGGTCTGATCTTTCGGATGTAATTCCGTTCCGTTCGAAAGGAAGAGGCGGGCGCGATATGTGCACTGCAATAGGTGGAACTTTCACACCTGCCATTTGTTTTTCCGGTTGAGGGCAAGGCAAACAGGCGCCCAATGCCGGGCTGAGGAGAACTACATGTCACTCGGAACAATCATCCTGATCATTCTTATCATCGCCCTTCTCGGCGGCTTTTCCGGCATCGGCGGCGGACCGTTCTACGGCACCGGCTATTACGGTGGCGGCGGCCTCGGGCTGGTGATCGTGATCCTGCTGATATTGTTGTTGCTCGGGAAGCTGTGATCTCTGAGTAAAGAGATTTTCCGTCATGGCCGGGCTTGTCCCGGCCATCCACGTCTTCCTTGCTTGAGCTTGGCAAAGACGTGGATGCCCGGCACAAGGCCGGGCATGACGACTTGGCTGTGTTCGCTGCCCTCCATCACTTCCCCGCCAGCTTTTTCATCGCCGCCTTGATCGACGCCGCCGCCTCATCATAGCCCTGCCACGCCTTGGTTTTGGCCAGTAACGCCGGCACCGTGCGCACGGTGTATTTCTTTGGATCGAGATCGCCGCGCACCTGCGCCCAGGTCAGCGGCATTGAAACCGTAGCGCCCTCGCGCGCGCGCGGCGACAGCACGGCGACCGCGGTCGACATCCGGTCGTTGCGCAGATAGTCGAGGAAGATCTTTCCCTGGCGCTGCTTCTTCGACATGTTGAGCAGATAGCGCTCGGGATCGTCGTTCGCCATCCACTGGCAAACGCCCTGCGCGAACGCCTTCGCTTCCTTCCACGTCACCTTGTCCTTAGGCCCGTGGAGCAGCGGCGTCACCACGTGCAGTCCCTTGCCGCCGGTGGTCTTGCAGAAGCTCTCGAGGCCCACGGCAGTCAGCCGCTGCCGCATCTCCTTGGCGGCCTCGATCACGTCAGCAAATTCGACATCGGGCGCGGGGTCGAGATCGAACACCAGCCGGCCGGGCACATCTGGCGCATCAGGCGCGCAATTCCAGGGATGCAGTTCGAGCCCGCCGCTTTGGGCTACCGCAGCAAGGCCCTCGATGCGATCGATCTGCAGGTACGGCTTGCGGTCGCCGGAGACCTTGACGAGTTCGAGCAGCTCCGACTTGCCCGGCATGCCATGACGCTGAAAGAACGTCTCTCCCTTGATGCCATCGGGCGCGCGAACCACCGAGCACGGCCGTCCCTTGAGATAGCCGATCATCCATTCGCCGACCGCCTCGAAATAACGCGCAAGATCGAGCTTGGTCACGCCCTTGCCGTCCCCGCCGTCGGGCCACAGCGCCTTGTCGGGTTTTGAGATGACGACGCCCATCACCTCAGCGGATTTGCTGGCCGACGACTTGCCGGACCTGATCAAAGGTTTTGCCGCCTTGGTCATGACAGGCTTCTCCGCTTCAACCTCATTTGCCGGCTTGTCCTGCCGCAGCCCCTTGAACGCCGCCTGCCTGATGTTGCCGCCGTCGGTCCACCCCGCGAACTCGATCTCGGCAACGAGTTCAGGCTTCAGCCAATGCACGTCGCGGGTCTTCTTCGGCGCGTCCTTGCCGCCAAACGGGCTCTTGTCTGAACTCGCCGACTTCAGCGCCGGCATGATGCGCCGGACCGTATCCTGCCCAAAGCCGGTGCCCACGAGGCCGACAAAGGCGAGATGACCTTCGCGATAGACGCCGGCCATCAGCGAGCGGAATTTGCCGTTGGTGGTCTTCCAGCCGCCCAGCACCACCTCGTGTCCGGCGCGGGTCTTGGATTTGGTCCAACTTTCGGACCGCCCGGATCGATACGGCGCATCCAGCTTCTTGGAGATGATGCCTTCAAGCGCCAATTTGTTGGCGGCTTCCAGGACGGAATCGCCGCTTTCCTCGAAATGCGCGACGTACTGAATCAGACGGCCCTTGCGCTTCCTGGCTTCCAGAAGCTGCTTCAGGCGCGCCTTGCGCTCGCCAAGCGGGAGGCCGCGTAGATCCTCACCGCCGGCGAACAGCAGATCGAACGCGAAGAAGATCAGGGCGCCGGTTTTGCCGTCGGAGATTGCGGCCTGCAGCGTCGAGAAATGCGGTACGCCGTGGTGGTCGAGCGCCGCGATTTCACCGTCGATCAGCACATCCGGCAGCGATGTCGCCTCCTTGGCGATGGCGCCGAACTTTTCCGTCCAGTCCAGTGCTTTACGGGTTTTCAGGACGGCGTCGCCATCCTCGACCCGCAATTGCATGCGGTAGCCGTCGAATTTGATCTCGTGGCACCAGCCGTCCGAATTGGGTGGGCTTTCGGCCGAGGCGCAAAGTTGCGGCGCGACGAAATCCGGCATCGCGTCAATCTTCTTCGCCTTGGCGGCGGCGGGCGCCTTCGTTAGAGGCGCGGACCGCGCGATCGACGTCTTGATCGATGTTTTTCCCTGCGCCCGCGCTTCCGCCGCATCGCCGCGGTTGGAATGCCACACCGCATCCGCTTTGGTCTTGCCGCCCTTCGCCAGCATGAACGGCTTTGGCGCCCTCCCCTTGCCGTTCGCAATCTGATCCATCGAGCGGCCCGACGCGACCGATTTGTCCTCGTCGAGGATATCGTTGTCGTCCCCTTCCTTGACGAATTCGTCGCGATGCTTGATCAGCAGCCAGTTGGTGCGCTTGCCGCCATAGCGGTCGCCCTTCATCCGCACCAGCACCCAGCTGCCATGCAGCTTCTCGCCCTGCAGGTTGAATTTCAGGTCGCCCTTCTTGAAGCCGCGCTCGGGGTCGTCGGATTCCCAATAGCCGCGGTCCCAGAGCTGCACGGTCCCGCCGCCATATTGGTCATCCGGAATGGTGCCTTCGAAATCACCGTAATCGAGCGGATGGTCCTCGACCTCGACCGCGAGCCGCTTGTCGTGCGGATCGAGCGAGGGACCACGCGTCACCGCCCACGACTTGAAAACGCCGTCGAACTCCAGCCGGAGATCGTAGTGCAGCCGGGTCGCGTCATGCTTCTGGATCACGAACCGCCGCTGCTTCGACGGCGCCACCTTGACGTCGCCGGAGGGCTCGCTGGTCTTTTCGAAATCGCGTTTTTTCCGGTAGGTGTTCAGGTTTCGTAGCGACACGGTCTAGCCTCACATCCGTCCGGCGCCCCGCGAGGCGGCAACGTTATCCAAAACCCATGGTAACCGTTGAAGTTCCGAAACCAAAGCCCGCCGGGCGTGGCCTTAGCTCCATCAGCGCGTCGTCCCGGCGCCGGGACCCATACTCCGCGGCAATCATTGTTGAAGAAGGTCTCTAACGCCAGCGCCTAACCGATGGGCCGCGGCGTATGGGTCCCCCGATGCGCAATTGCGCATCTGAGCTCAAGGCCGGGACGACAGCGGTGTTTGTTGTTGCGCCGTTATCCAAAACACACCTTCGCATTCTCGCGGCGCGATGCGCCCGAGCTGTGCCAGAAACTTCCCGCCCTCTTCAAATAGAGGGCGCAGGGAAGACCGGGTGCGCGCTGCACCCGCGGTCCCGTGTGCGGTTTGCACTAAGTAGGCTGCACACGAGCATACAGGGCAGCGGAGAACACCCGGCCTTCCCTGCGCAATGGCTTTACGGCTTATGCCGTGATCTCCCCGGAGACGAGTTCTTGGTTGACTCCGTCACCGCCGGTTCAGCTCTCGCCTACCCGACAGCTTGACACCTGCAACGGGTGCCAGGACCACACGGTTTTGCCGTACGCTTATCCACGCCATCGTCGAGGCGTAAACCAGCGTCCACCGCAACCCGCCCAACGTCCGTGACGACGGCCGACGCCCTTTTGAGTAGGACGGGATGGCCAAACACATACCTCTGATTTTCTTTCTGGGAAACAGAAATATTTCTAATTCTGGGGCTTGACATTAATTCCGAAAATTCGAAGTGATTTGCCCGTCGGGTTGTTTTGTCGCACTCAACTGTCATTGCGAGCCAACGGGTCGCAATGACGGAAAGGCGGCGTTGCTCTTGCACAGCAGCAACAGGAACCAAACCCAGCACCAACCGTTGAAGCTCCGAAACCAAAATCCTCGCCGGAGATTGTCATGGCCCCTCGCGCCTATTGGAAAGGCTCGCTGAAGCTTTCCCTCGTGTCATGCCCGATTGCGCTGTACCCGGCCTCGACCTCCGCCGAGAAAACCCGCTTCCACATGATCAACAGGGACACCGGCAACCGGCTGAAGCAGCAGATGGTCGATAGCGAGACCGGCGATGTCGTCGAGAGCGACCAGAAGGGCCGCGGCTACGAGTTGAAGAAGGGCGAATATGTCGAGGTCGAGAAAGAGGAACTGGAGGCGGTCCAGATCGAGAGCAACCACACCATCGACATCGACAGCTTCGTGCCCCGTGACGAGATCGACAAACGCTATCTCAACAACCCCTATTATATCGTGCCGGACGGCAAGGCCGGTATCGACGCCTTTGCCGTGATCCGCGACGCCATGAAGGACCAGGACCGCGTCGCGCTGGCGCGCATCGTGCTCACCAACCGCGAGCACGTCATCGCGATCGAACCGCTCGGCAAGGGCCTGCTCGGCACCACGCTGCGCTACCCCTACGAACTGCGCGACGAGGACAGCTATTTCGACGACATCAAGAGCCCCAAAATATCGAAAGACATGATCGAACTGGCCAGCCACATCCTGGATACCAAGGCGGCGCATTTCGATCCGTCGAAATTCAAGGACGAATACGAAAACGCGTTGAAGGCGCTGGTCCGCCGCAAGGCCTCCGGCAAGCCCGTGAAGGCCGCCCCGCGTGAGGAGAAGGTGGATAACGTCATCAACCTGATGGACGCGCTGAAGCAGAGCCTGAAAGGCAAGGCAGCCACCAAGCGCCGAGCCGGCGCCCCGGCATCGCGCCGGGCCCCACAACGACGCGCGGCCAAGAAGGCGCACCGCTCGGCGGCGCGAGCCCGCAAGGCGGGGTGATTTTGAGAGCGCAGCCCACTCATTCGTCATGCCCGGGCTTGACCCGGGCATCCACGACTTCCTTTAGCTTGCAGCAAAGACGTGGATGGCCGGGTCAAGCCCGGCCATGACGAGAGAGAGATGCCCTACCTCTTCGCCTTCCGTTTCTTCACTGTCTTCCGTTTCTTTGCTGTCTTCTTGGCCTTCTTCGGCACCTTCTTGCCCTTGGCGCGCGCCTCGGAAAGTCCGATCGCGATCGCCTGCTTCTTGCTCTTCACCGTCCTGCCGGAGCGGCCACTCTTCAAGGTGCCAGCCTTGCGTTTCTTCATTGCGCGCTTGACGTCGGCCGAAGCCTTCTTGGAATATTTTCGTGCCATGGATTACCTACCGGTGTTCGGGAAAATAATCGTCGCATTGCACGAAGGTTCCAGCCCGCAACCCTCAGGCCACCGCGGCATGGAGTTCGGCTGAGGTCTTCGCGGCCCGCAGTCGCGCGAGCGTATCCGGCGATCTCAACGTCCGGGCTACCAGCGCCAAAGCGGTGAGCGCTTCGCTCTCCACTGCCGCAGGCAACAGCAGGACGAACACCACGTCCACCGCCCGTCCGTCGATGGCATCAAATTCGATGCCCTGCTTCAGCTTTGCAAGCAGCCCATAGGGCCGCTTCAAGCCCGTCAGCCGGGCATGAGGAATGGCGATGCCATTGCCGGTCCCCGTCGATCCCAGTTCTTCCCGCTTCAGGAGATGCGACGTGACCTCATCAACCGCCAAGCCGAGATTGGCGGCGGCCATGGCCGCCAATTCCTGCAACAGCGGCCCCTTCTGCGAGGCCCGAACGTCGATCATGACGTCGGTTGGCGATAGCAGATCGGAAATCTTCATCGTAACTCCGGGCGGATCGCCGCGTTAGAGCGGGACGACTTCTCTTCGTTTCGTCATCCCTCTCTAACTCTTTGTTTGAGCATGATCTCATCGGAAAACCGGTACCCACTTTTCCGGATCATGCTCTAATCCGGCGCGCGCAGCCGATAGCCTATTCCGGTTTCAGTCAGAACGAATTGCGGGCGCTCCGGATCCGTCTCGATCTTCTGTCGGAGCTGCCGCACATAGACGCGGAGATATTGCGCGTCGGTCAACTCATCCCACAGCTCCTTCAGCAGGAACCGGTGGGTCAGCACCTTGCCGGCATGCTGCACCAGCACGCGCAGCAATTCATACTCCTTGGGCGACAATTTGACATCCTTGTCACCCACCTTGACGATCCGGCGCACAAGATCGACCGAAAGATCGCCCGATCGGAATACCGGCCGTTCGCCATGGACCTGCAACTGGTGCCGAAGTGCTGCGCGCATGCGGGCGAGCAGTTCGTCCATCCCGAACGGTTTGGTGAGATAATCGTCGGCCCCGAGATCGAGCGCCTGGACCTTGCCGGCCTCGTCGCCGCGGCTCGACAGCACAACGACCGGAACGCTGTCGTTACGCCCGCGGATCATGCGCAGCAATTCATGGCCCTGGATATCCGGCAATCCGAGATCGAGAATGATCAATGCGGGATCCTGCGCAAGCAATTCGAGCCCGATCTTGCCGTTGGAGGCTTCCAGGATCTCGTAGCCCTGCGTGCTCAGTCCCATCCGCAGCAGCTTGCGGATCGGCGGCTCATCGTCGATCACCAGGACCTTGATCGGCGCGGCACTCATGCGGCGGTGTCCAGTGCATCTGATACTGCCGGGACCGGCAAGCGGATAGTCAGCACGGCGCCGCTCCGGTCAAGCCGGTTGGCGGCCGAGATCGTGCCATGCATCGCCTCGACAAAGCCGCGCGAAATCGCCAGGCCAAGGCCGGTGCCCGGGCGGACGTGATCGCCCTTTTGCGCGCGATGGAACTTGTCGAATATCATATCCAGCTCCTCGGGCGGTATACCATCGCCTTCGTCAATGATTTGCAGGGATACCCAATCCCTTTCCCGCGAACTCCTGATCGAAATCGTGGTGTCGGCCGGCGCATATTTCGCCGCGTTGTCCAGCAGATTAAACAGCACCTGTTCGAACAGCACCGCGTCAAGCTGCAGCATCGGCAAGTCCGCGGCAAGCTCAAGCGAAACCTTGTGGCCTCCAAGAATCTTGCTGGCGCGCCGCAGCACGCTGCCGACGATCTCGCCGATATCATGCAGCGCCGTGTTCGGCACCACGGCGCCGGATTCCAGCTTTGTCATGTCGAGCAGGTTGGCGATGAAGCGGTTGAGCCGTTCGGACTCGTCGATCACGGTTGCCAGCAGGTCGCGTTTTTCGGTATCGCTCAGGCCGCTGTCAAGGTCCCGTATCGCGCTTGCGGCGCCGAGCACCGAGGCCAGCGGCGTCTTGAGGTCGTGCGAGATCGAGGTCAACAGCGCCGAGCGTAGACGATCCGACTCCACCGTGCGTTTGACGCGGTCCATATCCTCCACCAGCAACACGCGCTCGATCGCCAGCGCGCCCTGATCCATCAAGGCGTCGAGCAACCGGCGCTGATCCGGGGTGAGCAGCGGCCCGGTCTTGTCGTCATCGATGCCGATGACGCCGATCGGTCCGCGTCCGGTTCGCATCGGCAGGAACAGGCGCTTGGCGCCCGGCAGCGTATCGGCGCCGCGCCCCGCGGCTCGGTCATTGCCCCATGCCCAGTTCGCGGCGGCGAGATCGGCCTTGTCCAGTTGATCTTCGGGCGGATAGCCGGCCTTGACGGTAATGATGCCGTCCTCCGGCAACAGCAGCACCACCCGCACCTTCAACATCAAGGCCGTCTGGTAGGCGGTCGCCCACAACACGTCGTCGAGGGTCGCGGTGCCGGCGAGCTTGCGGCTGAAGGCGTAGAGCGATTCCGTGGTGCGGACCCGGCTAGTCGCAGTCACGGCCTGCGTTCGCACCCGCGCCGCGACGTTGGAAACCAGGATCGCAATCAGCATAAAGAAGAAGAAGGCGGCGATATTGGTCGGCTCGGTGATCGTGAAGTTATAGAGCGGCGGCAGGAAGAAGAAATTGTAGCAAAGCGAGCCCACCACGCTTGCAAATATCGAAGGCAACAGCCCGTAACGGACGGCGGCCCCGACCACGGCCGTCAGGAACACGAGGTCGACGTTTTCGATGCCCAGCCGTGGATGAACCAGCAGGCCAGCACCGAGCGCAATGGCGACGAACAGCAGGGATATTGCATAGGGCAGTGGATCGAACGGCTCCTGCCGTTCGGCCGTGTGCACCGTCTTCTTCGGAACGGGCTCGGCCGCGAGTTCCTCGCCGGCGATGACGTTGACGGTGATATTGCCGGCGCGGCGCACCAGATCGTGCACGACCGAGCCGCGCGTGAGTTCAAACCACAGGGAACGCGTCGACTTGCCGATGATGATCTGGGTCACATTGTTGGCTTGCGCGAATTGGACCACGTCATCGGCAATGCGCCGCCCGACGCCGGGAATGGTGATAGCCTCGCCACCGAGCGCTTCGGCGAGCCGCATCGTATCGGCGAGCCGGTCGCGCTGCTCGTCGGTCAGTTGCAGGCTGCGCCGCGTCTCGATGCTGATCGCCGTCCATTGCGCGTGCAGCCGGTCGGCCAGCCGCTTGGTGTAGCGCACCAGCCCCGCCGATCGCGGATCCTCACTGATGCAAACCAGAACACGCTCGCCTGCGGCCCAGGGCCCGGCGATCGCGTTGGCCTGCATGTGGGTCAGCAGTTGCTCATCGACCCGTTCGGCGGTGCGTCGCAACGCCAGTTCGCGCAGCGCAGTCAAATTGCCCGGTGAGAAATAGTGTTCGAGCGCGCGTTCGGCCTGCTTGGGGACGTAGACTTTTCCCTCCTTCAGCCGCTGGATCAGGTCGTCAGGTGTAAGGTCGATCAGCTCGATGGCATCGGCGCGGTCGAACACCTTGTCCGGCACGGTCTCGCGCACCCGCACATGCGTGATCTGCGCGACCACATCGTTGAGGCTTTCGATGTGCTGGATGTTGACTGCGGTGTAGACATCGATGCCGTGGGACAGCAGCTCCTCGACGTCGAGATAGCGCTTGGGATGGCGGCTGCCGGGCGCGTTGGTGTGAGCGAGTTCGTCGACCAGGGCGATCTGAGGGCGCCGCGCAATCAGGGCGTCGAGGTCCATCTCCTCAAGGATCTGGTCCTTATACTCAAGCTTCTTGCGCGGAATGACTTCAAGGCCGTGCAGCAGCGCTTCGGTCTCTGCCCGCCCATGGGTCTCGACCACGCCGACCACAACATCGACACCGGCCTTGCTCCTGGCGTGCGCGCTCTGCAGCATTTCGTAGGTCTTGCCGACACCGGGGGCGGCGCCGACGAATATCTTGAGCTTTCCGGCCTGATCGCTCTCGCGCCGGGCGGCCTCCAGCAGCGCGTCCGGCGACGGTCTTTTTTCATGATCTTGGCGCTGATTAGCCATGCGGCAATATAGTCATCTCATCCGGCGCGGCCTAGCTCCCGTCATTTGGTTGCGGCGGCATCCAGCGCCAGATTCAGCGCCAGAACGTTAACTCTGATCTCGCCGAGCAATCCAGCCATGCGGCCCTGGCTGTGCTCCGTGACCAGCTGGCGAACACGCTCTTCCGGCATCTTCCGCGCCTTGGCCACCCGCGGCACCTGAAATAGCGCCGCGTCCGGCGAAATATCGGGATCGAGGCCGCTGGCAGAGGTCGTGACGAGATCGACGGGGACGGGAGCGTTGGGGTTTTCGGCCTTCAGCTTGTCGACATCCTCCTTGATCCGATCGTTCAGCGCCTTGCTGGTCGGGCCGAGGTTGGAGCCACCGGAATTGGCGGCGTTGTAGGGGGCCGATACCGTCTTGCTGGAATCGGCCGGGTCCGGCGCCGACGTCGCCGAGGGCCGGCCGTGGAAATATTTGTCTTCCCTGAACTCCTGCCCGATCAGGGCCGAGCCGATCACCTTGCCGTCCTTCTCGATCAGGCTGCCTTGCGCCTGCTTCGGAAAGATCACGCCGGCAATCGCGGTCATCGCGAGCGGATAGGCGAGGCCTGTGATGGCGGTCAGCAAGAGCAGCAGGATGATGGCGGGGCGAATTTCTCTTAACATAACATGCCTCCTGATAATTCGTCATTGCGAGGAGCGAAGCGACGAAGCAATCCATTCTTTCTTTGCGCGGTGGGATGGATTGCTTCGCTTCGCTCGCAATGACGATGGGGGTTAAGCCAGGTGCAAGGCAGCGACCACGAGGTCGATGGCCTTGATGCCGATAAAGGGAATGATGATGCCGCCGAGGCCGTAGATCAGCAGGTTGCGGCGCAGCAGTGCCCCTGCCCCGACGGCGCGATAGGCCACGCCTTTCAGCGCCAGCGGGATCAGTGCGATGATAACAAGCGCATTGAAGATAATCGCCGACAGGATCGCGCTTTGCGGGCTCGCCAGGTGCATGACGTTGAGCACCTCGAGCTGCGGATAGAACGCGAGGAACATTGCCGGGATGATGGCGAAATACTTCGCGACGTCATTCGCAATCGAGAACGTCGTCAGCGCGCCGCGCGTCATCAGCAGCTGCTTGCCGATCTCGACCACCTCGATCAGTTTTGTCGGGTTGGAATCGAGGTCGACCATGTTGCCGGCCTCGCGCGCGGCCTGGGTGCCGGTGTTCATGGCGACGCCGACGTCGGCTTGCGCCAGTGCGGGCGCGTCGTTGGTGCCGTCGCCGCACATCGCCACCAGCTTGCCCTTGGCTTGCTCGTCGCGGATCAGCTTCAGCTTGTCCTCAGGCGTTGCCTGGGCCAGGAAATCATCGACGCCGGCCTCGGCCGCGATTGCCGCTGCGGTCATCGGGTTGTCGCCGGTGATCATCACCGTGCGGATGCCCATGCGGCGGAGTTCAGCAAAGCGCTCGCGGATGCCGCCCTTGACGATGTCCTTGAGGTGGATGACGCCGAGCAGGCGGCCGTTCCTGGCGACGGCGAGCGGCGTGCCGCCGGCCTTGGCGATTTCGTCTGCGATGGCCTGGAGTTCGCGGGCCGCTTCCGTACCTATAGTCGGCTGGATCGCACGAACCGCGTTGCCGCTGGCCATGGTCTGCGCGGTGCCGCCGCCGATGTAATTGAGGATCGCCTCCACCGCGCCCTTGCGGACCGACGATGAACCGGCGTCGATGCCGCTCATCCGGGTTTGCGCGGTAAAGGGCACGAATGTCGCGGCGAGCTCCTTCATGTCGCGGCTTCGAATGTTGTATTTTTCCTTGGCCAGCACCACGATCGAGCGGCCCTCCGGCGTCTCGTCGGCCAGCGAAGCCAGTTGCGCCGCATCCGCCAGTTCCTGCTCGGTCACGCCGCGGACCGGGCGAAACACCGTTGCCTGCCGGTTGCCGAGGGTAATGGTGCCGGTCTTGTCGAGCAGCAGCGTGTCGACGTCGCCGGCGGCTTCGACCGCGCGGCCGGACATCGCCAGCACATTGAAGCGCACCAGCCGGTCCATGCCGGCGATACCAATCGCCGACAGCAACGCGCCGATCGTGGTCGGGATCAGCGTCACGAACAGCGCCACCAGCACCACCACCGAAATCGAGCCGCCGGCATAGGCGGCATAGCTCGGGATCGTCACGGTAGCAAATACGAAGATGATGGTGAGGCCCGCAAGCAGGATGTTGAGCGCGATCTCGTTCGGCGTCTTCTGCCGCTCGGCGCCTTCCACCAGCCTGATCATGCGGTCGATGAAGGTCGAGCCTTGCGCCGCGGTGATACGGACGCGGATCCAGTCGGACAGCACCTGGGTGCCGCCGGTCACCGCCGAGCGGTCGCCGCCGGATTCCCGGATCACGGGCGCGGATTCGCCTGTGATCGCAGCCTCGTTGACCGAAGCGACGCCCTCCACCACTTCGCCGTCGGACGGAATGTTGTCGCCGGCTTCGACCAGAACGATATCGCCGACTTTCAGCGCGGTGCCGGGCACCAGGCGAAAAGTCTTGTCCGAACCCGTCAGCAGCTTGGCCTGGCTTTCGGTGCGGGTCTTCTTCAGCGATTCGGCCTGCGCCTTGCCGCGGCCTTCCGCAACCGCTTCCGCGAAATTGGCGAACAGCACCGTGAACCACAGCCACAGGATGATCTGGAACGTGAAGCCGAGGTTCGCGCCGCCGGTGACGAGATCGCGCACAAATATGATTGACGTCAACGCCGCGACAATCTCGACCACGAACATCACGGGGCTCTTGATCATCAGCCGCGGGTCGAGCTTGACGAACGACGACCTGATCGCCGGGAGCAGGATCTTCGGGTCTGATATCGCCGAGGCCGTCGCTTTTTTCTGCAGTCTTGTGGTTTCCATGGACGCAACTCCAACGAGAGATCGATCAGAACAGATTGTTGGCATTCATGGCGAGGTGCTCGACGATCGGCCCGAGCGCCAGCGCCGGGAAGAAGGTGAGACCGCCGATGATCAGGATCACGCCGACGACGAGGCCGACGAACAGGCCACCGGTGGTCGGCAGCGTGCCGGCCGATGGCGGGATCGACTTCTTGGCCGCCAGCGAGCCCGCAATCGCCATCGCCGGCACGATCATGAAGAAGCGGCCGACGAACATCGAACTTGCCAGCGTCAGATTGTAGAAGAAGGTGTTGCCGGTCAGGCCGCCGAACGCCGAACCGTTGTTGCCGGTCGCCGAGGTGAAGGCATAGAGCACCTCCGTAAAGCCATGCGGCCCGGCATTGGCCATCGACGCCGCCGCCGGCGGAAACACCACGGCGACAGCAGTCCAGCCGAGATACATCAACGGCAGCACCAGGATCGAGAGCATCGCCATCTTGACCTCGCGCGCCTCGATCTTCTTGCCGACATATTCCGGCGTGCGACCGACCATCAGGCCGGCCACGAAGATCGCCAGCACGACGAACAGCAGCATGCCATAGAGGCCGGCGCCGACGCCGCCGACGATGATCTCGCCGAGCTGCATGTTGATCAGCGGGATCATGCCGCCGAGCGCGGTGAAGGAGTCATGCATGGCGTTGACCGCGCCGCAGGAGGCCGCCGTGGTGATCACCGCGAACAGGCTGGAGGCCACGATGCCGAAACGGACTTCCTTGCCTTCCATGTTGCCGCCGGTGAGCCCGAGCGCACTGAGCGTCGACGTGCCGTTGGCCTCGGCCCAATAGGTGATGGCGACGCCCGCGAGGAACAGCACGCCCATGACGCCGAGGATCGCCCAGCCCTGGCGCTGGTCGCCGACCATGCGGCCGAACACGTTGGTAAGCGCCGCGCCGAGCGCGAAGATGGAAATCATCTGCACGAAGTTCGACAGCGCGGTGGGGTTCTCGAACGGATGCGCGGCGTTGGCATTGAAGAAGCCGCCGCCATTGGTGCCCAGCATCTTGATCGCGACCTGCGAGGCGACCGGGCCGACCGCGATGGTCTGCCTGGCGCCTTCCAGCGTGGTGGCGTCGACATAGGCCCCTAACGTCTGCGGCATGCCCTGCCAGACCAGGAACAGCGTGTAGACCACGCAGATCGGCAGCAGCACATAAAGGGTACAGCGCGTGACGTCGACCCAGAAATTGCCGATGGTGCGCATCGAGGAACGCGAGAAGCCGCGGATCAGCGCCACCGCGAGCGCGATACCGGTCGCCGACGACAGGAAATTCTGGTGCGTCAGTCCCAGCATCTGGACCAGATAGGACAGCGTGCTTTCGCCGCCGTAGTTCTGCCAGTTGGTGTTGGTGATGAAGGAGATCGCTGTGTTGAACGACAGATCCGGGGCGACCGCGGATTGATCCTGCGGATTGAACGGCAACAGCGCCTGCAGCCGCATCAGTCCATAAATGATGAGGAAGCCGCCGACATGGAACAGCAGCATCGCGACCGTATAGGTCAGCCAATGCTGCTCGCGCTTCTCATCGACGCCGCCGATCCAGTAAAGCCCGCGCTCGACCGGCCGCAGCACGGGCGACAGAAAGGTGGACTCGCCGTTGAAGACGCGAGTCATGTACCAGCCGAGCGGTTTGACCAGCGCGACCACGATGGCGCAGTACAGGAAAATTTGAATCCAGCCGATGACGGTCATGGTCGGGAATCCTTGAGAATCTCTTTGCAGGCAGCAGCAGGTGAATGAGCGCAATCAGCAGCGCCGAGGTAACGACAAACGCCAGAACGACTTGGACCAGCGTGATCATGGCGTCCTCAGAAGCGTTCGGGCCGCAGCAGCGCGTAGGTCAGGTAGAACAGCAGACCCAGCGACACGAGCCCGGCGAGCGAGTAATCGAAAATCATGGCCTTACCCTCACAACCGTTCGCAGGCATAGGCGTAGCCGACGCCTGCCAGGAAGAAGCCTGCGCCTAGCGCCAGCATGACAATGTCCAGCATGGGATGCTCCTGTGCGAAATGAGCCGCGGACCGAATGGACGGCCTCGCTTTGGATGGCTGAAGTGCCACCTTGCGCATAGGTTTTCGAGATGGGGGCAATGGCGACGTTATAGGAATCTCATAAGTGCCGGTCGTCTTGGCCACTTTACTCTGGCGTCGTCCCGGCGAACGCCGAAACCCATACCGCGTTGTCCCATCGAAAGGGCAGAACGGCAGAGACCTGTCGCAAAATTCTGACGGTGGCTATCGGTCCCGGCCTTCGCCGGGACGACGTGGGGAGGGAGCGCGCCAACATCCCACCCACCACTTATGAAATCTCTATTTCTCTGCTCCTCACCTCATCTCGTTTTCAAATGGCGTTTTGACCACCTTGGGGGGCACGGCTGCCGTATCAGCCGCCCCACAAGTGAGATCACGCCATGTCACTACTTGTAGAATCCCAGAACCCCACAGAACCCGGCGACCGGCTGCGCAATGCCTATGCCGTGACCACTGAATTCCTCTCCGACATCGTCGACCAGACCTGCCGGCGCTTTCCGTCCGTGAGCCAGAGCGGCAACACCGCCCGCATTGAGCGGCTGATTCAATCCGGCGCCTGGACCGATGCCGCCCTGGCGCTGATCGATCTGGAATTGCCGCAATGGCAGCTGCGCCGTATCGCCTATGACGAAGGCGAGTGGCATTGCGCATTGTCGCGCGAACGCGAATTGCCGGACTGGCTCGATCAATCGGCCGAGGGCCGGCACGCCGACCTGGCGCTGGCTATCCTGAGCGCGTTCGTCGAGGCGCAGCGCCTCAGCGTGCCGTTGCGCCGGCCCAGCGTCCCTGCCATGCGCTGCGATGCCGGCGCGCTCTATGAGCCGGTCCTGAGCGACAATTTCGGCTGAACGAGCCGGGAATACACAGCTCGCCAAAATGAAAGAATACCAACGTGAAGCTCATCGAACCTCCATCGTGCCGCTCGCCATCCGCAATCGTCTTCATCGGCAGAAACCGCCGCGGCCATTGGGTTGCCCAGGAACAAAACGGCCTCTATGGCGGCCTGTTCGTCAATCGCGCACAGGCCATCAAATATGCGTTGTTCGAGAACGGCCACCATCCCGAAACGATCGTCGAACTGGCCTGCGAAATCGAGCTCGACATGGGTAGCCGCCCAGGCGCGCGGTGCATGTCGCCGCGACAGATTCACCCGCACATCCGATCTTCAGAAGGAGTGATGACATGACCATGCTGACGCATCCCGGCAGCCGGTTCAAACCGGCTTCCCATCGGTCGGGACGCCGTGCCCCAACCACCACCGCGAACCTTGCGATACTCAAGCTGATCTGCCTTCGCGCGATTGGTCCCCTGCTGATAGCTGTCGCGATCGCCGGCGTCATCGTCCTCAAGGCTGCGGTCTTCCTTTCGCGCGTCAGCCATTGAGAACGGCCGAACGACCCGTGCGCAAGAATCTGCTACCGACATCTGCGTTTGGTCTGACCGGCATCAACGATAACGACATGTGAGGCCGAACATACATTTGACGACAAATTCCCCGGTAGCTAGCCTTGCCGAGAACACGGCGTCGGCGCAGGTTTCAGCTGCGATCATTGAGGGATGGAAACCATGAACATAGCGCCGCAAGCGGACATGCCGAGCGATCCCGTTGCTTCCGAAGGTGTGGTCGCGGCCGGGGCCTATGTCGACGGCCGGCGGGTCGCCAATATCGCCATCGAGGAATCCTCGAGCTGGCGCAGCAAGCCCGGCCATGTGGTCTGGATCGGGCTGCACGAACCAGACATGACGATCCTGACCAGCGTGCAGCAGCAATTCCAGTTGCATGATCTTGCCATTGAAGACGCGAACAACGCCCATCAGCGCCCCAAGATCGAACAATATGGCGACGGCCTTTTCATCGTGGCACGCACCGCGCAACTCGTAGGCGACAGCATCGCGTTCGGCGAAACCCATCTGTTCGTCGGCGAAGGATATCTCGTCTCCGTTCGCCACGGCGCCTCGACGTCCTATGCGCCGGTGCGTGCGCGCTGCGAAAGCTGCCCGCGGGCGCTGGCCCGCGGCGAGGATTATATCCTCTACGCCATCCTCGATTTTATCGTCGACAATTACTCGCCGGTGCTCGAGACCATCCAGGAAGAAGTCGAAGCGATGGAGGAGCAGGTGCTCGCCAGCGCGATGACGCGGGCGCAGATCGAGCGGCTCTATCTGTTGCGGCGCGATCTGTTGCGCCTGCGGAACGCGGTGGGACCCCTGGTGGAGGTCTGCCGCCGGCTTGAGCATGACAATCTGCCGATGATCCGGCCCACCATGCAGCCGCTGTTCCGCGACGTCACCGACCACGTCCGCACCGTTCAGGAACAGATCGACTCGCTCCGCGAAGTCCTCGCTTTTGCCTTTGAGGCCAGCCTGCTGGTGGGCCAGGCCCAGGAGACCGCGGTCTCCAAGAAACTCGCCTCATGGCTTGCCATCATCGCGGTCCCGACCGCGATCGCCGGCATCTACGGCATGAACTTCAAGCACATGCCGGAACTCGAGTGGGAGTATGGCTACTTCGCCATTATTGGCACGATCCTGACCGTGTGCGCGGGCCTGTTCTGGCGCTTCCGGCGTGCCGGGTGGCTGTAAGCTGGCCGGCCTACCCCTTTTTCTCAACGCAAACGAGTACCAACTTTGCCCGAGACGCTATAGAATGCCGTCGAGCCAGTGATTTGGCTGATGGATGAGCATCATGATTGCGACATCGATGAGTCGAATAGTCGTACCGTCCATGGTTGCGGCATGTAGCGTGGCGGCTATCTTCGCCGTCTATTACGTCCGCCAAGAACCGCGGGTCGATACCAAGGCCGTAACCGCCGCGCCGGCGGTCTCAAAGCCGGCATTGGGTGCCCCAAAGCAGGGTGCGCTCGCAGCGGCGCAAGCAGAAGCAAACGCCGTGACGGCCACGCTGGGCGGACCACCCCCACCGCCGGACAGCGTGCCGTCGTTCGACATTGCCCGCATCGAGCCGACGGGCGAAGCCGTCATCGCCGGCCGGGCCACGCCGGGCGCAGCGGTGGAACTGCTGCGCAACGGCGAGATACACGATCGCGTGGTGGCGGATCAATCCGGACAATTCGTCATGGTTCCGCCCCGGCTTCCCTCAGGGACGTATGACCTGACGCTGCGGGCCAAGGAGCCGGACGGCAAGCAGACCTCATCCAAGCAGAGCGTGACGGTGGCGCTTGAGCCGAAATCAACCGATCGGCCGGTCGTAGCGTTGATGGCGCCGGACAAACCCACCGTCGTGCTGTCGCAGCCGGCTGTGCCAAAGCCGATGGCCGGCGCAGTGGTTGCGGAGACGGTTGAGATCGAACCGGGCGGCAAGCTCCATGTCAGCGGCCGCGCTCGCCCCGGCGCCGCGGTGAAGCTTTATCTCAACGACAGCTTTATTGCGTCGGCAACGGCTGGCGCGGACGGACGTTTTGCGGTCACGATCAATGAGGGGGTCGCCTCGGGCAGCTACCGCGTGAGGCTGGACGAGGTGGAGCAGAATTCCGGCGCGGTGCGCGCACGCGCCGAGGTGCCTTTCAACGTTCCCGACACGATGGTCACGGCCTCCGTGCCGGCACAGGCCACCGCGGCCAAGCGGCTGGACGTTGCCGCTGCACAGCCGCCGGAGCTGGCGGCCGCCATGGCCGCCGTTCTGCCAGACAACAAAGGCTCGCCCTCCACCGTGGTCGTGCCGAAGATCACCACCACCACCGTCTCGCGCGGCGACAGCCTCTGGCGCATCAGCCAACTCTCCTACGGAGCGGGCACGCGCTACGCCGTTATCTACAAGGCGAACCGGGAACAGATCCGCAATCCCAACCTGATTTATCCCGGCCAGGTTTTTGTCGTTCCGGTGCAGGAAGCGCGGCCATAGCGTCTGAGCGAGAGATTGCGCGGCTTTTTAGCTCGCGCTCGATTATGTGCGGCGGTTCTGCTGGACGCGCACGACGACCGTCACGTCGCGGTTGAACGATTATCTCGCTTCACTCCGCCGCGGTCCCAGCTCGGCCTTTTCGGCCCGCACGGCGCGTCGCAGACCTTTCGTGCTTTTAATCATTTGTGACAAGGCGCCTGCGCCTTGGCACGCTTCCCTGCGGGGCTTTGAGGCGGTACAACCCGCCTGTATTCTTGTGTGTAGCGGCTAGAACGAAGTGTAGCGGTGCAGACCAGTGACAATATTTGATCGAATTCTCGACGCGGCCGCGGATAATCTCAGGATAGCGAAAATCCTGGTCCAGCTGGGCCTCGACCCCAACAACATCACCTACGACGCGCTGTTCAATCGCCTGCTGGAGATTTTTCTCCACAATATCACGCTGGCCAACATGTTTGCCCTGGTCGGCGCCATCTTCTTCGTCGCCACCTTGCTGACGCAGACCATGGTGCCGCTGCGCGTCGCCAACATGATCGGTTGCGCATTCTTCGCCCTGTTTGGCGCGCTCACGGCATCCGTCACGACCTTCCTGTTGTATCTCCTGATGGTCCCCATCAATGCGTATCGCCTCCGACAGATGCTCGTTCTGGTGAAGAAGGCCCGCAGCGCAACGAAAGGCGATACGTCGCTGGAATGGCTCAAGCCGTTCATGACCGAACGCAAATATCGCAAGGGCGATATTCTGTTCAAGAAAGACGATGCCGCCCATGAGATGCTGCTGACCGTCACCGGAAAATTCCTGGTGAAGGAAATCAGCGTCGAGCTTCCGCCGGGACGTTTAATGGGCGAATTTGGTTTCCTCACGCCGGATAACCGGCGCACGGCGACGATCGAATGCATCGAGGATGGTCATGTGCTGACCATCACTTATGACAAGCTGCTCGAGATCTACTTTCAGAACCCGCAGTTCGGCTATTACTTCCTGGTCCTGACCAGCCAGCGCCTGTTGGAAAACATTGCGCGACTCGAAGGGATTGTCGCGCAACACAAGTCCTTGCAGCAGGCCGCGGCTGCGAACGGCCCCAACTGAGCAGCGGGACACGCGCGCCGGGGGGCTTTCTAGAGCGGCATGGCTTTTGGTTGAATCCATCGAGCCACGAGTCCCCTCAACCTCTCCCGCTTGCGGGAGAGGGAGTACACCGTCTTCGTGGCAACCAACCCAGCCTAACCTCATCAGGCTTTAGGTCTATTCCGCCGCGGTTCGCAGCTCGGCCCTTTCGGCGCGCACCGCGCAGAACTTGAACTCGGGGATCTTGCCGAACGGATCGAGCGCCGGGTTGGTTAGCAGGTTCGCCGCCGCCTCGGCGTAGCAGAACGGCATGAACACCATGTTCTCCGGCACGTCGCGGTCCGAGCGAACCTTGACCTCGACCGCGCCGCGGCGGGTTTCCAGCTTGATGAAATCGCCGGGCCATACGCTCAGACGGCGCATGTCCTTGGGCGACATGAACGCCACCGCCTCCGGCTCGATCTGGTCGAGCACGCTGGAGCGGCGGGTCATCGAACCGGTGTGCCAGTGTTCGAGCACGCGGCCGGTCGACAGCACCATCGGATACTCGCCGTCCGGCAGTTCGTCCGGCGGAATGACCTTGGCCGGCACGATCTTGCCGCGACCGCTCTCGGTCGGGAAGCCGGTGGTGAAGATGATCTCGTTGCCGGGCTTGTTCGGGTCATCCGCCGGATAGGTGACGGCGCCTTCACGGACCAGCCGCTCCCAGCTGATGTTCTTGAGCGACGGCATCAGCTGCGCCATCTCGGTGTAGACGTCGCCGGGGCCCGAATAATTCCACGGCAGCCCCATACGCTTGCCGATCTCCTGGATGATCCAGAGATCCTGTCGCGCGTCGCCCGGCGGCTTGATCACCTGGCGCGCAAGCTGCACGCGGCGGTCGGTGTTAGTGAAGGAGCCGTCCTTTTCCGCAAAGGCCGAGGCCGGCAGGATGACGTCGGCGTGGAATGCGGTCTCGGTGACGAAGAGGTCCTGCACCACGAGATGATCGAGCATGGCGAGCGCTCCGCGCGCATGCTGAAGATCGGGATCGGACATTGCGGGGTTTTCGCCCTCGATATACATACCCTTGATCTCACCGGCGTGGATCGCGTTCATGATCTCCACCACGGTCAGGCCGCGTACCGGATCGAGTTCCTGGCTCCACAGCTTCTCGAAATTGCCGCGCAGGTCGTCGCGGGAAACCGGCTGGTAGTCCGGCAGGAACATCGGAATCAGGCCGGCGTCGGACGCGCCCTGCACGTTGTTCTGGCCGCGCAGCGGATGCAGGCCGGTGCCGGGACGGCCGACTTGCCCGGTGATCAGCGCGAGAGCGATCAGGCAGCGGGCATTGTCGGTGCCGTGAACATGCTGGCTGATGCCCATGCCCCAGAAGATGATCGACGATTTGGCGCGCGCATAGGTTCGCGCCACCTCGCGCAGGGTTTCGGCCGGGACGCCGCAGATCGGCGCCATCTTCTCCGGCGTGAACTCCTTGATCTTCTCCTCGAGATCCTGAAAGCCCTCGGTGTAGCCCGCGATGTACTGATCGTCGGTCAGGCCTTCGGTGATGATCGTGTTGATCATCGCATTCAGCATGGCAACGTCGGAGCCGGGCTTGAACTGCAGATGTTTGGTCGCGTGGCGCGACAGCGACTGCCGACGCGGATCCAGCACGAAGAGCTTTGCACCCTTCTTCGCCGCGTTCTTAATGTAGGTTGCAGCGACCGGATGGTTGACGGTCGGATTTGCGCCGATCACGATGATGACTTCGGCGTCCATCGCCGCCGCGAACGGGGCCGACACCGCGCCGGAGCTCAGGCCTTCGAACAGCGCCGCCACCGAGGAGGCGTGACACAGCCGCGTGCAGTGATCGACATTGTTGGAGCCGAAGCCGGTGCGCACCAGCTTCTGGAACAGATAGGCCTCTTCGTTGGAGCCTTTGGCGGAGCCGAAACCGGCCAGCGCCTTGACGCCCTTCTCGTCGCGGATCTTCACGAGGCCGTTGGCGGCGATATCGAGCGCCTCTTCCCACGACGCTTCGCGGAAATGCGTGAACGGATTGGCCGGATCGACCTGGTCGTTGGAGTCCTTCTTCGCATTGGGCAGCCGCACCAGCGGCTTGGTGATGCGATGCGGGTGGTGGATGTAGTCAAATCCAAAGCGGCCCTTGACGCAGAGCCGGTTGTGGTTGGCCGGGCCGTCGCGGCCTTCGGCGTAAATGATCTTCTCGTCCTTGACCTGATAGGTGACCTGGCAGCCGACGCCGCAGAACGGGCACAGCGAGTCGACTTCCTTGTCCGGATAGGTCACGCGGGTCTGGTTCTCGTCCAGCATCACCGACGGCATCAATGCGCCGGTCGGGCACGCCTGCACGCATTCGCCGCAGGCCACGCAGGTCGATTCACCCATGGGATCATCGAAGTCGAACACGATTTTCGAGCCGTGACTGCGATAGGCCATGCCGATGACGTCGTTGACCTGCACTTCCCGGCAGGCGCGCACGCAGAGGCCGCACTGGATGCAGGCGTCGAGATTGACGCTCATCGCGGGATGGCTGACGTCGCTTTCCCAGCGCTCGGCCGCGGGAAAACGGCTTTCGGTGACCTCGACCTTCTCGGCCCAATGCCAGAATTTTGAGTCGGGATCGTGGGAGGTCTCGCGCGCCGGCTGGTCGGCGACCAGCAGCTCCATCACCATCTTCTGGGCTGCGACCGCGCGCGCGCTTTCGGATTTCACCTTCATGCCGACGGTGGGCGTGCGCTTGCAGGACGCCGCCAGTACGCGCTCGCCCTCGATCTCCACCATGCAGGCGCGGCAATTGCCATCGGGCCGATAGTCCGGCGCGGGCGAATAGCACAGATGCGGGATTTCCTGGCCCTGGCGCTTTGCCACCTGCCAGATGGTTTCGCCTGCGTTGGCCTCAACCTGCTTGCCGTCGAGTTCGAACTTGATCTTGGTCATTCCGCGGCTTCTTTCGGCACGAATTCTTCCGGAAAATACTTAATCACTGACGTCAGGGGATTTGAGGCCGCCTGCCCGAGCCCGCAGATCGAGGCATCGCGCATCGCCTGGCTCAACTGGTCGAGCAGTTCGCGGTTCCAGACCGGACGCTCCATCAGGATCGCCGCCTTCTGGGTGCCGACCCGGCACGGCGTGCACTGGCCGCAGCTCTCATCCTCGAAGAAGCGCATCAGGTTCAGGGCCGCGCCCCGCACGCTGTCGTGTTCGGACAGGATCACGACCGCCGCCGAGCCGATGAAGCAGCCGTATTTTTCCAGCGTGCCGAAATCGAGCGGGATGTTGTCCATCGACGCCGGCAGGATACCGCCGGACGCACCGCCCGGCAGGTAGGCGTGGAAAGTATGTCCGTCCGCCATGCCGCCGCAGAACTCGTCGATCAGTTCGCGCACGGTGACGCCCGCAGGCGCCAGCTTCATGCCGGGGTTCTTGACGCGGCCCGACACCGAATAGCTGCGCAGGCCGTGACGGTCGTTGCGGCCGTTGCCCTTCCACCAATCGGCGCCCTTCTCGACGATGTCGCGCACCCACCACAGCGTCTCGATATTGTTGATCAGCGTCGGCAGGCCGAACAGGCCGACCTGGAACGGATATGGCGGCTTGTGGCGGGGCAGACCGCGCTTGCCTTCAATGCTTTCGAGCAGCGAGGATTCCTCGCCGCAGATATAGGCGCCGGCGCCGCGGCGCATGTGCAGCACCGGTCCGCCCGGCGGCAATTTTGCGATCTCGCGTTCGAGAATTTCGCGCGAGGCCGGATATTCGTCGCGCAGGTAGATGTAGACATCGGTCGCCTCGACCACGTGGGCGCCGATCAGCATGCCCTCGAGGAAGCGATGCGGGTCGGTCTCGAGGTAAAAGCGGTCCTTGAAGGTGCCGGGTTCGCCCTCGTCGCCATTGATCGCCATCAGCCGCGGGCCGGGCTCGCCGAGCACCGCGCGCCATTTGCGCCCCGTCGGGAAGCCGGCGCCGCCGAGCCCGCGCAGCGAGGCGTCGTCGAGCGCCTTCAGCAAATCTTCCTTTGAAAGCGCACCCGAGCGCAGGCGATTGAGCAGCGCGTAACCGCCGCCGGCGACATAGGCGTCGTAACCAACATAGTCAGGCAGATGCGCATGGGTCTCGCCGGCTTTCGCCGCGGCCAGCACGTTCGAGACGGTGGCGTGATCGACAAAGTGATGGCCGACTTCAGCGGCGGGCGCGGTATCGCAGCGGCCGACGCAGGGCGCGCGCACCACGCGAATGCCGGGGCCTGCGCTGTCCTGCAATTCATGCAGCAATTTTTCGGCGCCCAGCATCGCGCAGGTCAGCGAGTCGCAGACGCGAATGGTCAGCGGCGCGATATCCGGCTCGCCCTCCTTCACGATATCGAAATGCGCGTAGAAGGTTGCGGTCTCGAACACTTCGGCAAACGACAGCTTCATCTCGTCCGCGAGGGCGGCGAGATGGGCTGCGGAAATCTGGTGATACGTGTCCTGGATCAGATGCAAATGTTCGATCAAGAGATCGCGCTGCCGCGACCGGTCGCCGAGCAGCTGTTCAATCTCGTGCGCGGCGGTCGGATCAACCTGGCGGCCCTTCGGCGTCGCCTTGGCCCGCTTCCGCCCGGCGCCGGGGTGATCGAACGAGCGGACTTTCTGCACGTCTTGAACCATGGAAAACGTCTCGTTCCTGCCTGCATGTTTCCGCGATCATAAATCGTGGCATGCCAGATGCCAAGAGAATTGTCGCGTTTTGATAAGCATTTAAGCGGGCACGTCCGGCGCGGTCATGCCGCTCGCCGCCCGGACGAGGCTTCGCGTCGAAGCCATCTTTTCGATCAGCGAATGAGAACTGGAATCGATCTAAAGATCAATAAAGCTGTCTCATGATGCGATAGGGAATGCGCATCGATTTGGTTTTGCAATCAGTCGATGCAGATTCGAAATGAACTGTCTCAACTTACGCCACCGTCCGCCTTCTCGATCAGGAATACGATTCGGGTCTCCGCGCGCTCCGTGATCTCGACCTTGTCACCGGTTTCGCGGATCAGATTCGGGATATCGATCACCGACAGCGGATCGGTGCAGTGGACTTCAAGCCGCTCGCCAGGTTTGACCGACTTCAGCGCCTTGCGCGTCTTCAGCGCCGGCAATGGGCATTTGAGGCCGGTGAGATCGAGCTTTGTCGTGGTCATCCCGGGAACATGGCGAAGCGGATGCGCATCGTCAATGAGCCTTCAGATCAAGCTTGCATAGGACAGGAAGCCGACGGTCTGGCCAGGCTCGACAAGCGTGATCTCTTCGCCGAGTTCGACAAGGCCGTCGGTGTCGACCAGCGAGGACAACAGCCCCGCACCCTCGCGCGGAAACTTCACCGCTTCGAGCGTACCATCCCCGGCCTTGCGCAGGGTGACGCGGACATATTCGCGGCGGGCGATTTTCTTCTTGTAGGCGAAGGCGGCGCGAACCGGCATCGGCACCAGCTTCTGCTGCCGCGCGCCCGACAGGGCAAGAATCGTCGGCCGCACCACGTGAGCGAAGGTGACAAAACTCGCCACTGGATTGCCCGGCAGGCCGATGAATGGTGTGCCGCCGATGATCCCCATCGCCACGGGACGTCCCGGCTTGATCGCCATTCGCCACAGCACGAGCGAGCCCACGCTTTCGACGCTGGCCTTGACGTGATCTTCTTCGCCGGTCGATACGCCGCCGGTGGTGAGGATCAGATCATGGGCGCTGGCGACTTTCCTTAGTGCGGCAGCGAGCGCGGTGGGCTCGTCCCTGATAATGCCGAGGTCGCTGACCTCGCAGCCGAGCCGCGCCAGCATCGCCATGAGCATGAAACGGTTTGAATCGAACAGCTGCGCCGCCGCGCGTGGCTCGCCCGGCGAAACCAGCTCATTGCCGGTGGAGAACACCGCGACGCGGATGCGCCTGTTGACGCCAAGTTCCGTCAGACCGAATGCGGCTGCCAGCGCCACATCCTGCGGCCGCAGTCTTTGTCCGGCCTTCAATGCCGCGTGACCCAACGGGATATCCTCGCCCGCGGGACGCACATTGGCGCCGGGTTTCAGCCCCGCTGGAAGCACCACCTTGCCGTCGTCGAGGCGAACGTCTTCCTGCATGAACACGGTGTCGGCGCCGTCGGGCATCGGCGCACCCGTGAAGATGCGGACCGCCTCGCCCGGCGTGATCGGCGCGCCTGCGGAAGCGCCGGCCTGAACGCGGCCGGACACCGCAAACGCCTGCTCCTTGTCATCAGGCAGATCGCGGCTCGACACCGCGTAGCCGTCGACGGCGGAATTGGTGAAGGGCGGCAGCGGCAGCGGCGCCGAAACATCCTGCGCGAGCACGCGTCCGTCGGCATTGGCGAGCGGGACGGTCTCCACCTCCTGCACAGCCGTGACCCGCGCTGCAATGATGCCGACGGCCTCATCGACCGACATCATCGGACCGCCGAAGGCAAAGCAATCGTCGGACAATTGCGCCATCGCCAGTTAGCTCTCCGCTTCGCTCTTTGCCAGCACCTCTTCGACCGAAATCGCCGAGCGCAGCATCATCGCGGCAATCGCCTCGATATCATCGAGATGGGCGGTGGGAAGCCTGGTTTCAACCGCGGTATCGGTGGCGAGGCCGACCACGCCGGGATCGTCGGGGAACAGAAATGGCTTGCCGTTGGCGGCGCGGAAAACCTCGATCTTGCGGTGCGGCTCGCGCTTAAAACCCTCGATGACGACCAGATCGACCCGCGACATTTTGGTCAATAGCTCCGGCAGACGCGGCTCTTCGGCGCCGCGCAATTCATGCATCAGCGCCCACCGCCGCGCGGAAGACACCAGCACCTCGGTGGCGCCGGCCTCGCGATGCCGCCAGGAATCCTTGCCGGGAATATCGACGTCGAAGGCGTGATGGGCGTGCTTGATCACGGAAACCCGCAGGCCGTCTTTCAGCAAATGCGGGATCACCCGCGCCAGCAAGGTGGTCTTGCCGGCGCCGCTCCATCCCGCGAGGCCAATCACTTTCATTGCAATCTCCGCACCCCAGCCGGAACCAGGCTGGGCTTTCTCCTGAGGTGCTTTATATCGGCTGCGAGCCATTGTCATGCTAACCTGCGGAAATGATGAAGATCGACAAAGCCCCCGTCCCCCTGATCGTGCCCAATCCTGATGATCCCAGGCTGACCGAGCGCGTCACCGGGACCGACCAGACCGGCGCCACGGTCGAAATCAGGGTGCCGGTGGAGCGGCCGCTGACGCTGTATTTGAACGCGCAGGAGATCGTCACCATGATGACGATCGGCGACTATCCGGAATATCTCGCGCTCGGGTACCTGTTGAACCAGAACATGCTGAAATACGACGACGTCGTCACCGAGGTCGAATATGACGACGACCTGCAGGTGGTGGTGGTGCGCACCGAGCATCACACCAATTTCGAGGCCAAGCTGAAGAAGCGCACGCAGACGTCGGGCTGCGCGCAGGGCACCGCATTCGGCGACCTGCTGGAGGCCGTGGAAAGCGTCGCACTGCCGAAGGCGGAACTGCGCACCTCCTGGCTCTACGAGATGACGCATGCGATCAACACCATGCCCTCGCTCTATCTCGAGGCCGGCGCGATCCATGGCTGCGTGCTGTGCAAGGAGGGCACGCCGGTCTGCTACACCGAGGATGTCGGCCGTCACAACGCCGTCGACAAGATCGCGGGCTGGATCTATCGCCACGGCGTCGATCCCGGCGACAAGATTCTCTACACCACGGGCCGGCTGACCTCCGAAATGGTGATCAAGACGGTGCGGATGGGAATTCCCATCCTGGTGTCGCGCTCGGGGTTTACGGCTTGGGGCGTCGAGCTGGCGCGGCAGGTCGGGCTGACGCTGGTCGGGCGCACGCGCGGCAAGCGGTTCATCGCGCTGTCAGGCCAGGAACGCATCGTGTTCGACCAGAATCTCGCCTTTGTCGAAGAGGAATCGGCGCGGCACAAACGCAAGGGCGAAGACCGTGACTGATAACGCGACGGCAAGAGCCGCGCAGGCGACGCCAGGAGGCGCGCTGGAGATTCCCGGCGTGCTGCTCGCCGGCGGCCTGGCGCGGAGGATGGGCGGCGGCGACAAGCCGATGCGCACAATCGGCGGCCGCACCATCCTCGACCGCGTCATCGCGCGGCTGCAGCCGCAATGCGATGGGCTCATTCTCAACGCCAATGGCGATCCCGCGCGCTTTGCAGCGTTCGGGCTGCCGGTCATCCCCGACGGGGTCGCCGATTTTCCCGGACCGCTGGCCGGCATCCTGGCGGCGCTGGATTGGGCCGCGGCCAACCGGCCGGAGGTCAAGTGGGTGTTGAGTGCCGCGGCAGACTGCCCGTTCCTGCCGCGCGATCTCGTGGCGCGTCTCGGTGCGGCGCTACGCAATGAGAACGCGGAGCTCGCGGTCGCCGCTTCCGACGGCCAGTCGCATCCGGTGATCGGGCTGTGGAGCGTGGCTTTGCGCGAACAACTCCGCCACGCGCTGGTTGTCGAGGACGTCAGGAAGATCGACCGCTGGACCGCGCGCTACCGCCTCGCCACGGTGACCTGGCCGGTCGAACCGATCGACCCGTTTTTCAATGCCAACACCATGGATGACATCGCCGAGGCGGACCGGCTGGCCGCGCTGGATGGCGGTTAGACTGCAGCTCTCTCCACGTCGTCCCTACGCCGCCAGCGGCACGGTCCAGGCATCGTAGCCATAGACCCAATCGGTATCGGTCTTTCCGCTGAGCCATGTATTGGTGCGCGAGGTTTGCTGGATCCGCGCGGTTCGCTCCTTGCGGGTTGCCTCAAATCTTCGAAACGCATTTGGCACGCCATCCCGCTCGACGCCGTCGAGGCAGCGCGACAGCACGGCGGCGTCCTCGATCGCCATCGCCGCGCCCTGCGCCATATAGGGCGTCATCGGATGGCAGGCGTCGCCGAGCAGCGTCACGTTGCCCTCGCCCCAGCGTTCCAGCGCATTGCGATCGACGATCGCCCATTTGTGCACGTCCGGGCAGGCGGCCAACACCTGCTCGACCTGGCGATCGAAGCCCGCAAAAGCCTTGCGCAATTCCCTGACGTCGCCCTTGGCCGACCACGACTCGATCCGGAAGTCCGGCTCCGGCTGGCTGGTGACGAGGTAGATTTCGCTGCGGTCCGGCTTGACGTAGTAGATGACGATGTGCCGGTCCTCGCCCCACCATTTGGTGCAGTCGTCGATTTTTTCACCGCCGAGCAACGCAGCCGGATAAGTGGTTCGGTAAGCGATGCGCCCGGTAAAGTGCACCGGCGAAGTATCGAACAGGATGTCTCGGACGACGGAGTGGATGCCATCGGCGCCGATGACGGCGTCGGCGATCGCAACCTCGCCGTTGGCAAACGAAAGCCGGACGCCCTCGCCGGTCTCGTCGAGTCCGACCAGTTTGTGGTTCAGCTTGACGCATTCATCGGGAACGGCGCTCGCCAGCGCCGCATGCAAATCGCCGCGATGCGCCAGCAGATAGGGCGCGCCAAATTTCTGTTCGGCGCTCTCGCCAAAAATCATGTCGAACTTGACTTCGCCGGTGCGCCAGTCGCGGTTGTTCCAGGAGCGCGGGTAAAACGACTGGCTGCGCAATCTTTCCTCGAGCCCCAGCCCGCGCAGCACCTTCATGGCATTGCAGCCGATCTGGATGCCGGCGCCCAATCGCGCGAATTGCGAGGCCTGTTCATAGACGGAGACGTCGATGCCGACCCGGCGCAGCGCTGCTGATGACGCGAGGCCGCCCATGCCAGCGCCTATGATTGCAATCGAAAGACGCCGCGTCATCGCCTCCCCGCCATTCAGGCCGGTCGAAACCCGGCTCTTTCCAGCGCCGCGCGGCCTTCCTCCGACGCCAGCGCGTTGAGGAAAGCCTGTACCGCCGCCCGCTGCTTGCGCGCCGTCACCAGCGCGAAATCATAATGCTCTTCGGCAAAGGGAATGAAACCCAGGTCGGACGCATGGGCCACCGGCGCGATGGTCATGCCCCAGTCGGCGCGATGCTGCGCCACGGCGGCGGCGACCGCGTTGTGCGAGCGCGGCTGATTCCAGTAACCGTCGGGCCTGGCACCCGCCAGCAGCCGGTCGATCAGGATGCGCGTGCCGGCGCCCTGGTTGCGGTTGACCATGATGCAGGCGGGATCGGCGAGCGCCGCACGCACCGCGGCCTCGGCGCCCAGGCCCTCGAAGCGCGCATCGCCCTTGCGGAACACGATGCCCTGCATCCGCCGCCAGCCCGGCACCAGTTCAAGTCCGTCGGTGAGATAAGGCGTGTTGTAGGTTTCGGTCTTGTCATCGAACAGATGGATCGGCGCAAAATCGCATTCGCCGCGCTTGGCCGCCGCCAGTCCGCCGAGGCTGCCGACCGCGATCGATCGCACCGAAAGCCCGGTGCGCGCCAGCGGCGCGGTGACGAGATCGAGCCCGGTGCAGTGGCTGCCGACGATCACGAGATCCGGCACCCGCACATGCGGCGTGAACAGCGTCACTTCGGCATCAGTGCCTGCCGGCATCTGGTCGGCCAGCGCCTCGATGCGCAGAAAACCATCGGCCTGCGCGAATGAGGTGATCGCGCCCGAGCCCTTGCCGGTGGGATAGGCGATCAGACCGTCCGTTCCCTCGACCAGCGAGACCATGACGAATTCGGTGCGCCCCAGTTCGGAGGCGATCCGCACCGGAATTCTGGCGCTGACCTTGGCGTCCAAACGCGGCGGCAGGCCCGCCATGCGCCGCAGCACCGGCACGATCATGTCGTGGAAGGTGAACATCGCCGAGGTCGGAAATCCCGGCAGGATCACCACCGGCTTGCCGTCGCAAACCGCGAGGCAGAGCGGCTTGCCCGGCTTCAGCGCGACGCCATGCGCAATAATGCCGGGCTTGCCGAGCCGCGCGATGATGCGGTGGGTCACATCTCCCGCACCTTTCGAGGTGCCGCCCGAGAGCACCAGCATGTCGCTGATTTGCAGCGCACTGCGCATCGCAGATTCAAGCTGCGCCTCGTCGTCGGGAATGGCGCCGAGAAATATCGCCTCGCCGCCATTCTCCGACATCGCCGCGGTGACGATCGCGCCATTGGTGTCGTAGATCGCGGCCGGGCGCAGCGGCGAACCCGGCTGCACCAATTCGTCGCCGGTCGAGATAATGGCGACACGCAGCCGGCGCGCGACGGCAACTTGCGCGATACCGCAGGCTGCCAGCATCCCGATCTCGCGCGAGCCAATCATAGTGCCGGCGCGCAGCAGCGCCTCGCCGCGCGCGATGTCGGAACCGGCATAGGACACGAACTGACCGGGCGAAGCGGCGCGGCGAATTTCGATCACGCGGGTTCCCGCCGGCTGCGTGTGCTCGACCATTACGATGGCGTCGGCGCCGCGTGGCACCGGACCGCCGGTCGCAATCGACGTGGCGGTGCCCGACAGCACCGGCCGCGTCGGCGCGGTGCCGCAGGCGATCACCTCGTCGTTCAGCATCATCCGCACCGGCGTTGCTTCACCGGCGGAAGCGAGATCGGCGGAACGCACCGCAAAACCATCGACGTTGGAACGATCGAACGGCGGCACATCGATCGGTGCCACGATATCTTCGGCCAACGCGCAGCCGAGTGCATCCGCGAGCGCCCACCGCTCGATGGGCACCGCGCGCGGAAACAACGCGGCTTCAAACCGCGCCAACGCTTCCTCGCGCGACAGGATGATCAAGAACTGGTCCTGATCGACGGGTTCACGGTCTTTCGGCGAGGGTGTACGGGTCATGCCGGCATCCATATCATTCCCGCAGCATATAGCCATCGACGCCGCTCCCTGCAGCAAATCCTTCCGCGCCGCCCGGTACGGTTAACCAGGCCTCGGCGCGGGCGATCGCATCGAGCGACAGTTCGCCGACCGCCAGCGTCACCCAGGCGTCCGCTTTTCGCTCCAGCAGCACGACTTCCGCAATGCCAACCCCGGAGGCGATTTTGCGCGCCAGCGGCAGGTTGAGCGTCTTGCGCGGCCGCCGCCCCGACAGCCGGTCGAGTGCGGGCAACGCCAGCGTCCACCACGCCCCGAACGCCTGATCAGGCGCGCCCGGCAGCACGACCACGGGCGTGTTGCCGATGCGGCCCACCGCCGAGGTGCGGCCGGGCTGCACGGCGATGCCATGGGCGAGAACCTCGCCACACCCGGCCAATGCCGGCACCGTCGCGTCGGTGCGGCCGACGCCGCTGCCGCCGACAATCAACAGCAGGTCGCATGCGCCGACGTCGATCGCCGCGACAATCGATGCGGCATCGCGGCCAACAGCGGTAACGGACACCACATCGGCGCCGGCGGTGCGCGCGCTCTCCGCGATCAGGTCCGACGTCACCGAGCCGCCGAGAATATTAACGAGGCGCAGGCGAGGCTGGCGCACCTTCAGCCGCTCTATTCCCGCCGCCCGCGCGATCATGAGGTCACGTGCCAGCACGCGCCGCCCAGCCTCGACCACACTGCTGCCAGCGGCAATGTCACCACCGGCCCGGCGCACGCCCTGCCCAGGGATCGCTTCCGCCAGCACCTGTGGCATCGGGCCTGATAGCTCAACGGAATCGGCATCAAGCACACAATCGCAGCCGCCGGGCATCGCATCACCGGCTTCGACCCAGACCGGCAACGCCGCCAATGGCAATGGCGAATAGGACGACGCGCCGACGAGATCGCGGGCGCGCAACGCAAAGCCGTCGCTGGCGGCGATGTCGTGCGGCGGCAACGCGCCCGATGGCGGCATGTCGGCGGCAATACAACGCAGCGCCTCCGCTAGCGGCAGTTCCGCAGGCGTTACCGGCTCGACGCCGTGCAACAGGGCGGCGAGCGCCACATCGAGCGGCGTAAGCGAAGTCGGCAGGCGCTGGTTCGGGGTCATGGCCCGCTATGCCCTGAATCGGCCCGAAAATAAACAGAACCCGATACCGCTGGCGGTCGGCCCCTCCTTTCGACCAAGTTGACGCCTGCTCAAATTAGTTGCAATCGGGACCAATTAGCTTTAGTTGCAGATGGGACTAATTGGCGGAAAGCAACCGCCTGAAGACACACACGGCCAACGTGCCGATGCACAGGGAGAAGAGGGGATGTTCGTCAAAAACCTATCCATGCTGGGCGCGCTTGCCGCTGCGATGCTGGTATCACCAGCGGCGCTCGCACAAGTGTCCGATGAGATCGTCAAGATCGGCGTTCTCACCGATATGAACGGCCCGGCGGCGACGCCGACCGGTCAGGGCTCGGTCACGGCCGCGCAGATGGCGATCGACGATTTCGGCGGCAAGGTGCTGGGCAAGCCGATCAGCCTGATCGTCGGCGACCATCAACTGAAGCCGGATATCGGCGGCGGCATCGCACGGCGATGGTACGATGTCGACCAGGTCGACCTGATCGTCGACGTGCCGGTCTCGGCGGTCGGGCTGGCGGTGCAGAACGTCGCCAACGAGAAGAAGAAGCTGTTCATCACGCATTCGACCCTGGCCGCGGATTTCCACGGCAAATTCTGCTCACCTTACGCGATGCAGTGGGTGATCGACACCCGCTCGCTCGCGGCCGGCACCGCGCAGGCGGTGGTGAAGCGCGGCGGCGATAGCTGGTTCTTCATCACCGACGATTATGCATTCGGCCACGCGCTCGAACGCGATGCCGCTGCGGTGGTCACCGCCAATGGCGGCAAGGTGCTGGGTTCGGTGAGGCCGCCGCTCGCTACTTCAGACCTGTCGTCCTTCGTGCTGCAGGCGCAGGCGTCCAAGGCCAAGATCATCGGCATCGCCGCCGGCCCGCCGAACAACATGAACGAGATCAAGACCGCCTCGGAGTTTGGTGTCTTGAAGGGTGGCCAGCAGATGGCAGCGTTGCTGGCGCTGATCACCGACATTCATTCGCTCGGATTGCCGGCGGCGCAGGGCCTGCTGCTGACGACCTCATTCTACTGGGACATGGACGACAAGACCCGCGAATGGTCGAAGCGCTATTTCGCCAAGATGAACCGGATGCCGACGATGTGGCAGGCCGGCGTCTATTCCTCGGTGATGTATTATCTCAACGCCATCAAGGAGTCGGGTACCGACGAGCCGTTGAAAGTGGCGGCAAAGATGCGCGAAAAGCCGATCGAGGACTTTTTCTCGCGCAACGGCAAGCTGCGCGAGGACAATCTGATGGTGCATGACCTCTGGCTGGTCGAGGTCAAGAAGCCGGAAGAATCAAAATATCCGTGGGACTATTACAAGATCCTGGCAAAAATTCCGGGCGACGAAGCATTCGGGCCCATTGATCCGGCATGTTCGATGGCGAAGAAGTAGATTCTCGGCGTCGTTGCAACAATACACACCATCGTCGTCCCGGCGAACGCCGGGACCCATAATCCCGGTCATCTGTTGTTGGAAAAAGCCCGTCGAGTATTGTGCTTAACAATAACTGCCGCGGCGTATGGGTCCCGGCTCAAGGCCGGGACGACGTGTTGAGAGAGCAGCGCTCTACTTCACCACCCCAACTTCGCGGAAATATTTCAGCACGCCCGGATGGATCAGCTGCACATTTGGCGCGGCCGCGGCCGTGTTCACGGCCGTCGTCTCGCAGGCCTGCGGCAGCTTCTTGCACAACGACCCCTCCGCGCCGTGCAGCGTCTTCGCCAGCCGATAGGCAACGTCATCCGGCAGGCTTTCGCGCGCGAGGACAAAACTCCATGAGCCGATCGAATCGATCGCCGCCGGCTGGTTCGGGTAGCTGTTGGCGGGCACCGTCAACGGCTTGAGGAAGGTGTGCTTGGCGCGAACCTTGGCGATCTCGCCGGCGTCGGGCGCGATGAAGCGGGCGCCGCCGGGGCTTTCCGCCATGCTCTTGAAGCCAGGCCAGCCGATGCCCGCGCCCCATAGCGCCGCGGCACGGCCGTCCTGCACCATGGCCGGACCGTCGCCGGCGCGGTCGAGATAGATCGACTTGAAATCCTCGTCCTGCTTCAGCCCGATGCCGTCGAGCATGTAGCGCGACAGGATCGGCAGACCCGAACCCCTGGCGCCGAACGCCACCGGCTGGCCGACGAGATCGCGAATGGTCTTGTAGGGGCTGTCGGCGCGCACCACGAACATACCCGGACTGGAATACATCGCGGTCAGGATCTTCAGCCTGGTCGGCGCCCGCCCGATGCCCATGAAGGCCTCGTAGGAAGGCTCCCCGGCTACCAGCGCGATATCGAGCCCGTCTGATTCCAGCAGCGGAATGTTCTCGCTGCTGCCCTTGGTGTTGCGCGGCTCGATCGACAGCGTCGGATCGGCGGCATTCATGACTTCCGCGAACGCATTGCCATACACCGGGAAGCCGCCGCCCGGTGTCGCGGTTCCAAGACTAATCGGGGTACTGATTGTTGTTCTTGTAATGGCCTTGCCTCCGTCTTGCGCCGCAGCGCCGCCCGCCAGCAGAACAACGCCGGCGCAGACAATATGAGCGAGTTTCATGTTTGGCCTCAAGCGTGTTTTCAAGAGCAAGTCTGCTCCCGGGAGGAATGACCAATCAACGCGCATTGGAGGTTGTAGGCAAGCTCGGGCTTTTATGAAAGCATGGCCGCAACGGTAACAAGAAAATGACGGGAAGCATAATGATCCGATTTTCGCGAAAAGCATTGTTTGGTCTGGTTTGCCTTTTCAGCTTTGTGGCCAACACCTCCCCTTCCGCCGCCGCCGATTACCCCACCCGTCCGGTGAAATGGGTGATCGGCTTTGCCGCCGGAGGCCCGGTCGATATCGTCGCGCGTATCATGAGCCAGTGGTTGTCGGACCATTTCAACCAGCAATTCGTGGTCGAAAACCGCACCGGCTCCGGTGGCAATATCGCCGCGGCTGCGGCGATCAGCTCGCCGCCGGACGGCTACACACTGCTGTTCGTCGCGCCCAACAACGCGATCTCGACCTCGCTCTACAAGAAACTGCCGTTTGACTTCCTGCGCGATACCGCGCCGGTCGCCAGCATCATGCAACTCACCAATATGTTCGTGGTGTCGAACGCGACGCCGGCGAAAACCGTTCAGGAGTTCATCGACTACTGCAAGGCGAACCCCGGCAAGATCTCCTATGCGTCATCGGGCAATGGCACGTCGGTGCACATGTCGGCAGAACTGTTCAAGGCGATGACCAAATGCGACATGCTGCACGTGCCCTATCGCGGCTCGGCGCTGGCATTTCCGGACATCATTTCCGACAAGGTGCAGTTGATCTTCGACAATCTGCCGTCGGCCCTCGAACAGGTTCGGGGCGGCACCGTTCGCGCGCTCGGGGTCACCTCCCCGCAGCGCTGGCCGACGGTGCCGGACGTGCCCGCGATCGCCGAAACCGTGCCGGGCTTCGAGTCCGTCGGCTTTTACGGCATCTCGGTGCCGAAGGGCACGCCGCAGGAGGTCATCGATATCCTCAACAAGGCGGTCGGCGAAGCGCTGAAGGACCCCAAGCTGGTGGCGCGGCTCGCCGAGGTCGGCGGCATTCCGAAGCCGATGACACCAGCCGAATTCGGCAAGCTCGTCGCCGGCGAGACCGAGAAATGGCGCAAAGTTGTGGAATTTGCCGGCGTTTCGGTGGATTAACCCCGGCATTGCGGGATTGAGATCATCCCTGTAAACGATGCCCGCACCGTTGCCGGCCGCCTCAAAACGACCGTCGCGGCGGGGCCTGTAGCTCAATGGTTAGAGCCGGCCGCTCATAACGGTCTGGTTGCAGGTTCGAGTCCTGCCGGGCCCACCAGCCTTCGCTCGCGAAGCGAGTGAAGGCTGCCGCGCTGAAGCCCACTTGGGCGAAGGCGGGCGCGGCCGCGAGCTACGGCTCGGCAAGCCACGCTTCCCTTCTCGCCCAACTAAAATATCGAAAACAACCCCATGCAAAGAAACAGGGTGTCGCTGGCATGGATGCTTTACCCTTCGAAAACATTTTGACACGTCGGGCAAATCACCGGCACTAATTTATCTTCACGCAATCTGTAAAATGCCGATGCCGTGCGCGACGGCCTGCTTGCAGGTCCTCCTGACAACAGAACAACAGGGCGGCGCAGGATCGGGCATCGTTAGCGATGTCCGCAGTTCCGAACTGCGGCAACAAACGGAAGTCGCCTACCACTGATAGCGAACGACGCCCTTGCCGGCGTAGGATCGGCTCACGTCGGAGAACTCACCCTCGAACGTCGCGGCGGCGGACCAGCCGTTGATCCATTTCACTTCGGCGGACGCTGTGGTGAGCGCCTTGTTGTGCGACTGCGCCGCGCCGTTGACGACAAAGGATGCGCCGGGCAGCGTCTGGAAGGTCGCGCCGATCGAGGGGTCGGTATTGTAGTCATAGGCCCACGCCAGCCGGCCGCGCAGGGTAACGATCGCGTTCTGCATCGCCCAGGACTTGTCGGTGCGCACACCAATCTCGCTGCGCGGGGCCGTGACGCTCTTCGCGCCGTACGCGAGTGCAAACGTGTTGGCGCCGGACAGAACCTGTTCGGCATAGGCGGGCAGCTCGAAGGTGGTGAATTGTCCGGCGGCATAGGGCGTGATGCCGATGCCGCCGATCCATGGGCCGACAAAACGATAGCCGCCCTCGGCGCGGCCGGAGAAGGCATTGGCCTTGAACTCGGCGCGCAACCGGTCGATGCCGGCGATGGTCACGGTGCGATCGGTCGTGACGTCCTGCCAGCCATAGGCCAGCGCTGCCGTCAGATACGCCGGGCCAACATTGTGCCTCACGAAGCCGCCGGCCTGGAACAGGTCGGAGCGGCCACTGCCGAGCGTGTTGACACTGAAACTGGTGCCGCCGCCGGCCAGCGCAAAGCCGGCGATCGTGAACGGCGAGAAGCGAAAGTCGGCGCCCACCGCCGTGCCGGCAAGGCGCGAGTTCGCGGTGTTGGAGCCGAGCGCAGCATTGCCGTCTGATGTCTGCGAGCCGCCATAGCCCGCCGCCCACACGCTCCAGCGCTGCTCGAACGACACGGCGGGCGCCGCCTTGGTGAACATCGCATAGGCGTCGCGGGCAGCAGGCTTTTGCGTCGAAGCGTAACCGTTGGCGGTACTGGTGCCGCCCGCGCCTGGACCATCGCCGCGGCCATCGATAAAGGGATCGGTCAGCAGACCCATGAACTGGTTCATGGCATTAAACGTGGTCGCCTGCGAACCGGTCGCGGACTCGCCCGACGCCTGGGACAGGCTCCCCGCCGACAGCGTCGCAAATACCAGCGGAATGCCGCCTGTCGTGTTGAAGTAAGTAATCAGCGCGTTGGCGACGTTGTTCTGATTGCCGTTGATGGTGCCGGCGGCCGGCGTCGTGAAGGTCAGATCGAGGTTCAGGTAAGCGTGGGTGGTGTCGTAGCTCAGCGAGTCATGGAAGTTCGACGGCAGATTGGTGTTGGCGAGCGTGCCAAAGGTGCCGCTGATGCTGCCGGCCGTCAGGATCGTGTATTGCTTCGAGATGTAGCTGCCCGGCGCAAAGCTGGCGTTGACCGTTGCGCCGCCGAGCGTGACTACGCCCGAAACATTGGCGAACGACGCCGTCGTTGGGTTGACGTTGACCAGATAGGTCGAAGCTGCGTTCAGCCCGAGCGTGCCGCCCACCGTCATCGATGAGCCGGGCGTGCCGGAGCCCGGCGCGAAGGTGCCGCCGGAAATTGAAGTGTTGCCAATCGTGCCGGTACCGCCGAGCGTGCCGCCGCTCACGGTGAAAGCGCTGCTCAGGCTGCCGTTGACAAGAAGCGTGCCGCCGCCGACCGAGAACGCGGTGATGGCGGTGTTGGCGCCGGTGAGCGTCCAGGTGCCGCTGCCGGTCTTTTCGCCGGCCTCGAACGAGGAGAGCTGGCCGACATTGAAGCTGCCCGATCCGGTGCCGCTCAGGCCCAGCGTGTCGGTGCCCGTGCCGCCGAGCACGTTGCCGTTGATGACGGCGCCCGTCACCAGTTCGAGGCGGTTGGCGAAGGCGCTCGCCTGGTCGAACCTGATGGCGCCGCCGGCGCCACCGTTCACCGTGCCGGCCACCGTGACGGTCGCAGGGCGGCCGAGAGCCTGGATGCCATAGCCACTGGTGCCGCTCACTGTACCGGTGGCGGTGACGGTGAGCGCGCCGCTGCCGCTGTTGCGCGCAAAAATGCCATCGCTGCTGCCGCTGACCGTGCTGCCGGCGGCGGTGGTCACGGCGAGATCGGTGCCGAAGTTCTGCGCGTAGATGCCGCGACCATTGGTGCCGGTGACATTGCCGTTGGCGGTGATGCTGACCGCGCCCGTGCCGGAGTTTCGCGCGCGAATGCCGTTGGTGCCGCTGACCGTCGTGCCCGCGCCGGTGGTCACGCTCAGATTGGTGCTCGCGGCGTAATTGCGTGCGTAAATGCCGGAGTTGCCAGGGCCGGTGACATTGCCGTTGGCAGTGATGGTGAGCGCGCCCGTGCCGAGGTTTTTCGCACTAATGCCGTAGCTGGCGCCGCTGACCGTGGTGCCGGCGCCGGTGGTTACGCTGACCGTGGTACCCGCGGCCGAATTCTGTGCGTAAATGCCGCGACCACCGCCGCCGGTGGCGGTGACATCGCCGTTGGCGGTGACGGTCAGCGCGCCGGTGCCGAGGTTGCGCGCGTTAATGCCCCTGTTAGAGCCGCTGACCGTGGTGCCGGCTGCGGTGGTTACGCTGACACCGGTGCCGGGGGCGAAACTGAGTGCGTAAATGCCGCGACCACCGGTGCCGGTAACATCGCCGTTGGCGGTGACGGTCAGCGCGCCCGTGCCGTAGTTGTACGCGGAAACGCCGTTGCTGCCGCCGCTCACCGTCGTGCCGGCGCCGGTGGTCACGGTGAGATCGGTGCCGTTGACGCTGTTCCGCGCGAACATGCCGGGACCATTGGTGCCGGTGACATTGCCGTTGGCGGTGATGGTGAGCGCGCCGATGCCCTCGTTGCGCGTATAAATGCCGATGCGGCCGCTGACCGTGGTGCTGGCGGCGGTGGTCACGGTGAGATCGGTGCCGAAATCCTTCCGCGCGAAGATGCCGTAACCGGTGGTGCTGGTGACATTGCCGTTGGCGGTGACGGTCAGCGCGCCCGTGCCGAAGTTGCGCGCGTAAATGCCGCCGCGGTCGCCGCTGACCGTCGTGCCGGCGCCGGTGGTCACGCTGAGAGCGGTGCCGCTGTTGAGGTTTCGCGCGAAGATGCCGTAATCAAAGGTGCCGGTGACACTGCCGTTGGCGGTGATGGTCACCGCGCCCGCGCCGTAGTTGCGCGCATCAATGCCGCGGTAGCCGCTGAGCGCGCCATTGGTGGCGATGGTGACGCTGCCGGGCGTGGCGCCATAATCGGTGATGGAACGGACATGAAGAGCGGTGCCCGCCGCAGCGGTGAGCGGCGAGGCGTCGGTGTCGGTATAGGACAGGGCGCCGTCGCCGGTAATCGTGATCGCATTGCCGGCGGCGGTGTTGACGCTGAACCCGGCGACGGTGGAGACGCTGGCGTTGTTGGCGTTGATCGTCTGCCCGGTGACATTGGCGCCTGAGCACTGGTAGGTCGAGCCGCCGGTGGGATCGCAAGCGCCATAGGCGCGACGGCCATAGCCCGCGACGGCCGCCACCAGCATGGTGCTCGACAGCAGAACCCGCCGGCGCAAGGCGCCTGCATGACCAGAACTCAAGACCCCCACTCCCGTCGCCTGGGCCGTACTCTTATGCTTTGCAGCACAAGCGGCCGTACGCCCCACCCGGCGGCGGTTCCTCGCCAGACTACCGGACCGGCATCGCCCCATCAATGCGAACCCGGACTTTAACGGCGATTACGTTCTGAAATTTTTCTGATATTTGGGTTTCCGCGCCGATTCACCACGCGTATCTAACGCTGCCCTTGGCGGCGTAGCCGGCGGTGGTGTGGGAGAACTCGCCGTCGAAACGGCCTGCGACCGTCCAGCCATTGTGCCATTTCATTTCGGCGCCGAGCGACGCCAGCGCGGCGTCGGCCGAAGGCAGCGCGCCGTTTATACTGAAGGTGGCGCCCGGCAGCGTCTGGAAGGTCGCCGTCGCGGAGCGGTCGGTATTCCAGTCATGTGCCCAGGCCGCCCTGGCCTTGAGGGTGAAGACGCCGCCCTGCACCGGCGTCGCCTTGTCGAATTTCGCGCCGAGCTCGCTGCGCGTCGCGGTGACGGACTTCGAGGCGTAGTTCAGCGCGAAGGTGTTGCTGCCGGAGGTCGCGGTCTCGCCGTAAGACGGCAGATAGAACGTCGTGGTCTGCAACGCCGCATAGGGCGTGATGCCGGCCATCGGCGTGGCATAACGCCAGCCGCCTTCGAGACGCGTGGCCAGCGCCTGCGCCTGGAACGAGGCGTGCAATTTATCGACGCCCGCGATCGTCACGGTGCGGTCGGTCGTGGCGTCCTGCCAGGAGTAGCCGAGCAATCCGGCGACGTAAGCCGCACCCCAATTGTGTTTGGCATAGACCGCCGCGTTGAAGGCGTCGGCGCGGCCGCCGCCAAAACCGTTGGCGATATCGAAGCTCGAGCCGGCGCCGCCGAGCGAAAACCCTGACTGGGTGTCCGGCGTGAAATGATAGCTCGCCCCGGCAACGGCACCGAAGACCCGGTTGGTCGTGCTGTTGGTGCCCGCGGCCGTGTCGCCGTTGACGCGGCTGTTGCCGCCATAGGCCGAGGCCCACACGGCCCAGCGCTGCTCGAACGATGGCGCACGCCGGTCGCGCGGCGTCACGGCGGCGTAGGCCTCTTTCGCCTCGCGCGAGAGCTTGCGCCTGGCCGAATAGGCGTTCGCGTTATCCTCTTCCTGTGCGAAACCTGTCGCACCGCCCTGACCGGGACCGTCACCGAAGGCGCCGTCGAACACGCCATTGATGAACTGCCCTACCCCGGTAATGCCCGCCTGCGACGTTGACGCACCCGGCTGGCCGGAAGCTTGCGACAAAGCGGGCGCCGACAGCGTCGCGAACGTCAACGGAATGCCGCCGTTGCTGTTGAAGGAATTGATCAGCGCGTTGGCGACGTTGTTCTGGTTGCCGTTGAGGGTGCCGGACGCGGGCGTCGTGAAACTCAGGATCAGGTTGAGGTAAGCGTGGGTGGCATCGTAGCTCAGCGTATCGTGAAAGTTCGCCGGCAGATTGGTGTTGGCGACGGTCGGATTAAACGTTCCGCTCACGCTGCCGGCGGTCAGGATGGTGTACTGCTTGGCGATATAGCTGCCGGTCGCAAAGTTGGCATTCACGGTCGCGCCGCCGAGCGTGGCCACGCCCGAGACGTTGGCGAACGACGATGTCGTTGGATTGATGTTGATGGCATAGGCCGCCGCCGCATTGAAGCCGAGCGTACCGCTGACCGTCATCGATGACCCGGGCGTGCCCGAACCCGGCGCGAAGGTGCCGCCGGAAACCAACGTGTTGCCAACCGTGCCGGTGCCGCTGAGCGTGCCGCCGCTCACGGTGAAAGCCGCGTTGCTCAGGCTGCCATTCACCGCCAGCGTGCCGCCGCTGACGGCGAATGTGCCGATGCCTGCGTTTGCGCCGGTGAGCGTCCAGCTGCCGCTGCCGGTCTTTTCGCCGGCCTCGAACGAGGAGAGCTGGGCGACATTGAAGCTGCCCGAACCCGTGCCGCTCAGCCCCAGCGTGTCGGTGCCGATGCCGCCGAGCACATTGCCGTTGATGACGGCGCCCGTCACCAATTCGAGGCGGTTGGCGAAGGCGCCCGCCTGGTCGAACTGGATGGCGGTGCCACCGCCGCCGGTTACAGTCCCGGCCACCGTCACGGTCGCAGGGCGGCTGCGAGCCTGGATGCCAAAGCCACTGGTGCCGCTCACGGTGCTGGTGGCGGCGACGGTGACGGCGAGCGCGCCCGTGCCGTAGTTCTGCGCAAAAATGCCGTTGGTGCTGCCGCTCACCGTTGCGCCGGCTGCGGTGGTCACGCTGAGATTGGTGCCCGCGCCGGAATTGTATGCGAAGATGCCGTTATCATTGGTGCCGGTGACATTGCCGTTGGCGGTGATGGTCAGCGCGCCCGTGCCTTGGTTGTCCGCAAAAATGCCGATGTTGCCGCCGCTCACCGCGGTGCCGGCGCCGGTGGTCACGGTGAGATTGGTGCCCGCGCCGGAACTGTATGCGTTGATGCCGCGATTAGAGGTGCCGGTGACATTGCCGTTGGCGGTGATGGTCAGCGCGCCCGTGCCGTAGTGGCGCGCAAAAATGCCGTTGGTGCCGCTGACCGTTGTGCCGGCGCCGGTGGTCACGGTGAGAGTGGTGCCGGCGCCGATGTTCCGCGCGTCGATGCCGTTACCAGCGGTGCCGGTGACATCGCCGTTGGCGGCGATGGTCAGCGCGCCCGTGCCGTAGTGGCGCGCAAAAATGCCGTTGGTGCCGCCGCTGACCGTTGTGCCGGCGCCGGTGGTCATGGTGAGATCGGTGCCGGTGTTCCGCGCGTAGATGCCGTTAACACTGGTGCCGGTGACATTGCCGCTTGCGGTGATGGTCAGCGCGCCCGTGCCGAAGTTGCGCGCAAGAATGCCGAAGTTGCCGCTGACCGTCGTGCCGGCGCCGGTGGTTACGCTGAGAGCGGTGCCGGAGTTGTTCTGCGCGTAGATGCCGTTAACACTGGTGCCGGTGACATCGCCGTTGGCGGTGACGGTCAGCGCGCCCGTGCCGAAGTTGCGCGCCCGGATGCCGAAGCCGCCGCTGACCGTGGTGCCGGCGCCGGTGGTCACGGTGAGAGCGGTGCCGGAGTTGTTCTGCGCGAAGATGCCGTTACCACCGGCGCCGGTGACATTGCCGTTGGCGGTGATGGTCAGCGCCCCCGTGCCGTTGTTTTGCCCAACAATGCCGGCGGCGCCGCTGAGCGCGCCATTGGTGGCGATGGTGACGCTGCCGGGCGTGCCGGCAAAGTCGCCGTTGGAGCGAACATTAAGAGCGTAGCCCGCCGCAGCGGTAAGCGACGAGGCGTTGGTGTCGGTATAGGACAGGGCGCCGTCACCGGTAATCGTGATCGCATGGCCGGCGGCGGTGTTGACGCTGAACCCGGCGACGGTGGAGACGCTGGCGTTGTTGGCGTTGATCGTCTGCGTGGTGACTTCGGCGCCCGAGCACTGGTAGGTCGAGCCGCCGCTGGGATCGCAAGCGCCATAGGCGCGACGCCCATAACCGGTGACCGCGGCCACCAGCATGGTGCCCGACAGCAGAACCCGCCGGCGCAACGCGCTCGCATTTCCAGAACTCAAGACCCTACCCCTGCCGCCTAGCCATTCATTTTAGTTTTTAGTCCCAGGCCTTTGCGGCACAGGCAGCGAGCGACCCACGCGAGGTAAGTTCTTGAGGGTCAGATTACCGGAGCGGGCGCAGCCTAACAATGGCGGCCGGGTTCTCCTGGCGCGCTATTTTCTGACATTATTCTGATATTTGGGCTTCAGGCCGGGCGCGCGCGCGCATTTTGCCGGAAATGATGGCGAATCGACCCCTTCAACATCGCCAGCGCCTGGGTGTGTGCGCGGTGCAGCGGCAAGAAAGACTGATAGGGTGCGTCAGGACCAACGGGGAGAAGATGCATGAGCGAGCGTGGCCGAGAGTCGTCATCCGTCCTGGACGACGAGGAAAGGCCGGCGCCAGCCGCCCCTCCGGCGAGCGCGGAGATCGCGCCCGCCGGGCAAGAGAGCAAGGCTGCCGAGCCGCAGTCGACGCCGGCCGAAGAGCGCGTCACCTATTCCATGTCGCCGGGCCTGCCCGGCTTCCTCGGCGCGCAGCGGATCGCGCTCGCGGTCTCGTCCTATCAGTCGGGCAAGTTCTACCTGTTGGGGCAGAACGTCGATGGCGGGCTGCTGGTCGACGAGCGCTTCTTCCGCAAGGCGATGGGGATTTGCGTTCCCGACAAGGACACCCTGCTGCTGGCGACGCTGTTCCAGATCGTGCGGTTCAAGAACGTGCTGAACCCAGGCGAGCAGATCAACAATGTGTTCGATGCCTGCTATGTGCCGCGCGAAACTTACGTCACCGGCGAACTCGACGCGCATGACGTCGGCGTTCTCAAGGACGGGCGCGTGGTGTTCGTCAACACGCTTTACAACTGCCTCGCCACGCCGTCGCAGCGCCACAGCTTCACGCCGCTGTGGAAGCCGCCGTTCATCTCGGCGATCGTCAAGGAGGACCGCTGCCATCTCAACGGCCTTGCCATGGCGGAGGGCGTGCCGCGCTACGTCACCGCCGTGAGCAGGTCCGACACCATCGATGGCTGGCGTGACCGGCGTGCCAGCGGCGGTGTCGTCGTCGACGTGCAGACCGGCGAGATCGTCATCGGCGGCCTGTCGATGCCGCATTCGCCGCGGATCTATCGCGACCGCCTCTGGCTGCTGAACTCGGGCACCGGCGAGCTCGGCTGGGTCGAGCCGGGCCCCGGCGGTAGCGCGGCCAAATTCCACGTGCTGGCGTTCTGCCCCGGCTTCTTGCGCGGGCTTGCCTTCCACGGCAACCATGCCTTCGTCGGGCTGTCGAAGCCGCGCTATCAGCGCTTCGAGGGATTGGCGCTCGATCAGAAGCTCGCGGACGCCGATTCGGAGCCGTGGTGCGGCGTGCAGGTGATCGATCTCGACAGCGGGGCCTGCGTGCACTGGTTCCGCCTCGACGGCGCGGTGGCGGAGCTCTACGACCTTGCGGTCGTGCCCGGCGCGATGCGTCCGATGTCGCTCGGCTTCGCCAGCGACGAAATCCTCGGGCTGATCACGCACGATCCGCTCGCAGACGGCGCGCTGCCGCGTTGAGCCGTGCAAGACGGACGGAACGCAGACCCGTTCGGGCGAGGCCCTTTTGGCAGTTCGTTGGCGGTCTTCCATGCCACCAGAAATCCGGCAGAAACCCCGTGAACAAACGCGCACAAACGTGAATGATCTTGATCGAGAAACACTGATTATGTTCGAATTACCCGAAAGGGTACTGCGCTCATAACGGTCTGGTTGCAGGTTCGAGTCCTGCCGGGCCCACCACAATGCCGCGCCCGGATTGATATCATTGATTTTTCGAGCCTGAAATTACCACCGCCCCAAAGGTGGTAACGACCCGTTGTTCTAGGCCCGTTCTTTTCGAGGTGCAGATGTACGAGTTCGCTTTGTCCCACCACATCGTCGGATCAAGGCCGCGTCCATTGCGCCAGCGCGCGCGCAGCGAGCCCCTTGCGATCGGCTTTCTTGGTGTAGCTGCGCCATCTGATAGCCTGCGAAAACTTTGACCGCGCTTCGGCACCGCGTCTGCCGCGGCGCGTGCAGACGAAGCGCGGCTCGATGTCGGACAGCCGGACATCATCGGCCCAGCCGTCCGCGTTGGTCTCGACATGATGGCTGCAGCGGTGATCGCGGCAAACCATCGGAGCTTGGTCAGGAACGCCCACCTCTTGCGAGGTGGGCGCTTCGCGTTAATGATCAGTCTTTCTTAGGTGGAATCGGAGCTGCTGTTAGCATTCGGATCTTCCATTTGCCATCTGCTTTGACATAGACGGCGGTCCAAGTACCCGATGCATCCAGCGCATCGCCCTTGTCGTTCTTGCCGGTGATGTGGAATTTGCCCACCGCAGCCGGGGTATCATTATCGACCTGCCACACCTCTTCGACCGTGGAATCGAGCTTGTTAAAACCAGCCTTGAAACTACCGGCATAAGCGGTCGCAACGTCATGCTTCCCGGCCGGGTTGATAAAAACGCCGTCCTTAGTGTAGAGCCCCGCGACGCACGCCGGGTCCCGCTTGGTGTAACAATCCATGTAGGAGATGGCGATCTTGCTGACTTCCTGCTTCATATCGTCAGCAGATGCCCGAGCCGTAAACATTAAGGGGATGCACAACGCCAATAATACTGGACGTTTCATTTCCATTCCCTCCTTAGTGGCGCGTAATTGCACCGTGACGCCCACCGCAATGGGCGCTGCGTTGCAATCCTGTACTTCTTCTAGCCGACTTCATGGGTACGCCGGTCGGCCGATATCGAGAAAGGTCCCGACCGACCGTCACTATGATTTTCGCCGTGCGTGTTGTTTGAGATAGGTCAAGACAACAGGAAGTTGGTGGTAATGGCGCGTAGAAAAGCTCAATGGCTTCAATGGGGCTCTTTGATTACCACCAAGCTTCTAAATACAAGACATTGCAGCGCAATTTGATATCTGCCGGGCCCACCAGCCTTCGCTCGCGAAGCGAGTGAAGGCTGCCGCGCCGAAGCCCATTTGGGCGAAGGCGGGCGCGGCCGCGAGCTACGGCTCGGCAAGCCATCCAACAAAATATCGCACACCACTGCCAGTCATCGATCCCGGCCCAGGGCCGGGACCGCGTCGTGCGGCGCGCTGTTTCCTCTGTCTAGTAATTGCTCGCGGACTTCTCGTTCGGGATGCCGTCGATTGGGCATTCGTCGGTTCCCGGAGTGGAGCGGGTCATCGCCTCGACCATTTCGCGCGTGCCTTCGGGATCGGCGATCCACTTCGAATAGAAGTCGTAAGGACAGGTAGCAAGGCCCTTCGCGCCTTCGCCGGAATTGATCATGCCGGTGTAGCCGCGATGGACCAGCTTGTAGAGATGGTTCTGCGACTGGTTGTTGCGGCGGGCATCGCGGATCAGGTTCTTCGACAGCGCTGCATACTGGATGCCGTATTCCTCTTCACCGGTCTCACCCAACGTGCGGCCGTCGAAGCCGATGATCGCGGAGTGACCGAAATAGGAATACACGCCGTCGAAGCCCGCGGCATTGGCGACCGCGACATAGACATTGTTGGCCCAGGCCATCGCCTTGGAGATCAGCACCTGCTGCTCCTTGGCCGGGTACATATAGCCCTGGCAGCGCACGATCAGCTCGGCGCCCTTCATGGCGCAGTCGCGCCAGATTTCGGGAAAATTGCCGTCGTCGCAGATGATCAGGCTGACCTTCAGCCCTTTCGGACCGTCGGACACATAGGTGCAATTGCCGGGATACCAGCCTTCAATCGGCACCCAGGGCATGATCTTGCGGTATTTCTGGACGATCTCACCCTTGTCGTTCATCAGGATCAGGGTGTTGTACGGCGCCTTGTGCGGATGCTCCTCGTGACGCTCGCCGGTGAGCGAGAACACGCCCCACACTTTCGCCTTGCGGCAGGCTTCGGCGAAGATCGCGGTTTCCTCGCCGGGCACGACGGAGGCGGTCTCGTACATCTCCTTGGAGTCGTACATGATGCCGTGGGTGGAATATTCCGGGAAGATCACCAGATCCATGCCCGGCAGGCCAAGCTTCATGCCCACCACCATGTCGGCGATCTTGCGGGCGTTGTCGAGCACCTCGGCCTTGGTGTGCAAGCGCGGCATTTTGTAATTGACGACGGCGACGCCGACCGTGTCGCTGCTCGAGGAAATGTCACCGTGAAGCATGGGGTTCGCCTCTCCTGTTCTTGTTATGTTTGCCGTCGAGGCATCAGAGCCCTTTCCGTTCCGATGGAATCGGAACGGGGCTCTATCTTTTGTTTTGACGCGTTTTCTTCACGCGAACCGCTATCCCCTTCGCTTGAAAACGCTCTAGTGGCTGATCATCCACGGCCGCGCGGTCGGGAAACTCTTGGCGCCGCTTCTGGTCTGCTTCATCAGCCGCGCCGGCTTCTTGCTTGAACAGCAGCCGCAGCCCGGGGCATGCGAGGCCTTGTACTGGTCGAGGGTCTTTGGCGCGTTGGCGCTGCGTTCGTTGGTGGCATGGGCCTGGCGCTTGTCTGACGGCATGCAGAAGAACGCCGGCGCCGTGAGGATCACGCGCGGCGACTCGGTTTCGCATTGCGGGCAGTCCTGCGGCGCGTCGCATTCGGCCATCGGCCGCATGTCGGTGAACGGGCCGCAATCATTGCAGAGATATTCGTAGACCGGCATTGCACTATCCTTGCGCTGACTCGTCGAGGGGGCACGGCGGATGCGGGGCGGCCAATACGCCGCCGTCCCGCATCCTTCTCGCGCAGGGATCACTTGTCCTGTGACAGCGGCATCTGGATGTCGCCCTTGATGTGTTTGATCGGTCCAGCCGACGACGGCATGATGTCGAAGTCGAAGATTTCCGTCGGCAGCCACAGCGTGGCGCAGGCGTTCGGCACGTCGACCACGCCGGAGATGTGGCCCTGACATGGCGCCGTGCCCAGGATCGAATAGGCCTGCGCGCCGGAGTAGCCGAACTTCTTCAGGTATTCGATCGCGTTCAGGCAGGCCTGCCGGTAGGCGATGTGCACGTCGAGATAGTGCTGCTTGCCGGCTTCGTCGACCGAGATGCCTTCGAAGATCAGATAGTCCTTGTAGTTCGGCGTGATCGGCGACGGCTTGAACACGGGGTTCTTGATGCCGTATTTGGCGACGCCGTCCTTGATGACATCGACCTTGATGTGCAGCCAGCCGGCCATTTCGATCGCGCCGCAGAAGGTGATCTCGCCGTCGCCCTGGCTGAAATGCAGGTCGCCCATCGAGAGACCGCCGCCGGGCACATAGACCGGGAAATAGATCTTCGAGCCGCGCGACAGATCCTTGATGTCGCAATTGCCGCCATGTTCGCGCGGCGGCACGGTGCGGGCACCCTCGGCGGCGATCTTGGCCTTGGTATCGCCCTTGGCCTGACCGGCATGCGTGGTAGGCGCGAATGGCGGGTTGGCCAATCCCGGTACGCGGGTCGGGTTGGTCGCGATCAGCTCGGCTTCACGCGCATTCCAGGTCGCCAGCATTTTCGGATCGGGCAGGCAGCCGATCAGGCCGGGATGAATGAGCCCGGCAAAGTTGACACCGGGGATGTGGCGCGACGACGTATAGAGGCCCTTGATGTCCCAGATCGATTTCTGCGCCAGCGGGAAATGATCGGTCAGGAAGCCGCCGCCGTTCTTCTTGGAGAAGAAGCCGTTGAAACCCCACAGGCTCTCCTTCAGCGGGCCGACGTCGAGCAGATCGACCACCAGCAAATCGCCGGGCTCGGCGCCCTTGACGCCGATCGGGCCGGACAGGAAGTGCACGATCGACAGATCGATGTCGCGCACGTCGTCGGCCGAATCGTTGTTCTTGATGAAGCCGCCGGTCCAGTCGACGGTCTCGATGATGAAGTCGTCGCCCGGGCTGACCCATTCCACGATCGGGATCTCGGGGTGCCAGCGGTTGTGGATCTTGTCGTTTTCGTAGGCCGATTTCGTTAGATCGACCTTGATCAGCGTATCTGGCATTGCAGGCTCCCCTTTTTTACAGACGTTGATACTGCTTCATTTTTTGAGCGTGATCTTTTCGGAAAACTGCTTCACACTTTTCCGGATCACGCTCTAGACGGACAGATATTTCGAGATCTGCGCGGCATCGACATCGTCGCGCGGATCGTCGCGGACGATCTCGCCGTTCTCGATGACAAGCACGCGGTCGGCGACATCGAGCGCGAAGCTCAAGACCTGTTCGGAGACGACGATCGACAGGCCGCGCTCGTCGCGAATGCGCTTCAAGGTGCGCGCCATGTCCTTGATGATCGACGGCTGGATGCCTTCGGTCGGCTCGTCCAGCAGCAGCACTTTCGGCTTGGTGGCGAGCGCGCGCGCAATTGCGAGCTGCTGCTGCTGTCCGCCGGAGAGATTGCCGCCGCGGCGGTTCTTCATTTCCAGCAGCACGGGAAACAGCTCATAGATGCTGCCCGGAACATCCTTCTCGCCGGACACGACGAGACCGGTCTCGATATTCTCCTTCACCGTCATGGTGGAGAAGATCATGCGGCCCTGCGGCACGTAGGCGAGGCCCCTGGCGACGCGTTCGTAGCTCGGCAGTTGGCTCAATTCCGTGCCTGCCATTGTCACCGAGCCGCTCTTGGCGGGCAGGATGCCCATCAGCGATTTCATCAGCGTGGTCTTGCCCATGCCGTTGCGGCCCATGATCGCAACGATTTCATTGGGCGCGACCGATACGTTGAGCCCGTGCAGCACCTCGCTCTGGCCGTAGGCGACATGCAGATCCGAAATAGCCAGCATCGACTCGCGCTCCTTATTCCTTGCGCATGATCTTGTCCGGAAACCGGACGACACTTGCCGGGATCATGCGCTAATGGCCCAGATAGACTTCGATGACCTTCGGATCGTTCTTGACGTGCTCCATCGTGCCTTCCGACAGGATCTGGCCCTGGTGCAGCACCGTGACCTTGTGGGCGATATCCTCGACGAACTTCATGTCGTGCTCGATCACCAGCACCGAGCGGCCCTTGATGATGCGGTTGAGCAGTTCGGCGGTCTTGGCCCGCTCGCTGACGCTCATGCCGGCTACCGGCTCGTCGAGCATCAGCAGGTCCGGATCCTGGATCAGCAGCATGCCAATCTCGAGCCATTGTTTTTGGCCGTGGCTGAGTTCATCGGCATAGGTGTCGAGGCGATCCTTCAGGAAGATCATCTCGGCGACTTCCTCGACGCGGTCGCGCACCGCGGCGTCGCGCTGGAAAGCGAGCGAGCCGAACACGGTGCGGCCACGCGGGTAGGAAATCTCCAGGTTCTCGAACACCGTGAGATCGACGAATACCGACGGCGTCTGGAACTTGCGGCCGACGCCGGTCTGCACGATCTGGTTCTCTTTCATCCGGGTCAGTTCCTGACCGCGAAACTGGATCGAACCCGACGTCGCCTTGGTCTTGCCGCAGATCAGATCGAGCACCGTGGTCTTGCCGGCGCCGTTGGGGCCGATGATGACCCGGATCTCGTTCTCCTCCACATAGAAGGAGAGATCGTTGACCGCCTTGAAGCCGTCAAAGGACACCGTGAGCGCCTCGACCGCGAGCAGGAACTCTTTGGGCTGGTGACCGATGAGCATGATCTATCTCCTCATTCCGCCAGTGTGGCATCGGCAACCGGGGTGACCGATGAGCATGATCTATCTCCTCATTCTGCCGGGGCGCCGTCGGCGACCGAACTGTCGGTCCACGCCTTGGCGGGTTTTGGTTTGCGCCACGTCATCAGCCGATCGATGCGAGGCTGGACGTGGTCCGCCCAGATCCCGGACAGGCCGTTCGGGAACGCCAGCACCACCGCGATGAACAGTCCGCCGAGGCCGAACAGCCAGAGCTGCGGGAAGGATTCCGACAGGCCGGTCTTGGCGAAGTTCACCAGCAGCGAACCCCACACCGCGCCGAAGATCGACATCCGTCCGCCGACCGCCGTGTAGATCACCATCTCGATCGACGGCACGATCCCGACAAAGGACGGCGACATGAAACCGACATTGAGCGCGAACATGGCGCCGCCGATCGCGGCGAAGATCGCGGCCATGCAGAAGGCGAATATCTTGAAGTTGGCGACGCTGTAGCCGGAGAAGCGGACGCGGTCTTCCTGTTCGCGCATCGCCACCAGGATGCGGCCGAGCTTGGTCAGGCGGATGAACTGCGCCAGCAGGATGCAGCCGAACAGCAGGAACACTTCAAAGAAGTAGAGCATGACCTTGGCATGATCCGGCCGGATGTCCCATCCCTTCAGGGTGCGCAGATCGGTCATGCCGTTGATGCCGCCGGTATAGCCCTGCTGCCCGACGATCAGAATGGTCAGGATTGCCGCAACGGCTTGCGTGATGATCGCGAAATAGGTGCCGCCGACACGGCGCTTGAACATCGCGGTCCCGATGATCAGGGCGAACAGGCCGGGCACCAGAATGATGGCGAGAATGGTAAGGGTGAGACTGTGAAACGGCTGCCAGAACAGCGGCAGCGAGGTGATCTGATTCCAGTCCATGAAATCGGGGATGCCGGGGGTGGACTGAATCTTGGTGTTTTCCGGGCTCGATGCCTCGAGCTTGAGGAACATCGCCATGCAGTAGCCGCCGAGGCCGAAGAACACCCCCTGTCCCAGGCTCAGGATGCCGCCATAGCCCCAGCACAACACCAGCCCGATCCCGACAAAGGCGTAGGTCAGGTATTTGGCGACCAGGTTGAGGCGGAACACATCCAGCGACAGCGGCAGGATCACGAACAGCAGGGCGGCCAGCGCAACGAAACCGATGAGCTCGGATCGATTGAAAAAGCGTGAGTTGATGATCATGACCGTGCCTGCTTCTTGTTATTTGCGGACCTTGAGGGCGAACAGCCCCTGCGGCCGCAGCATCAGAATTCCGACGATGGCGAGCAGCGTCAGCACCTTCGCCATCGACCCCGACATGAAGAATTCGAGCGTCGACTGCGTCTGCGAGATGCTGAAAGCCGATGCGATGGTGCCGATCAGGCTGGCGGCGCCGCCGAACACGACCACGAGGAAGGTGTCCACGATGTAGAGCTGGCCCGAGGTCGGCCCGGTCGAGCCGATCATGGTGAAGGCGCTGCCGGCGACGCCGGCGATGCCGCAACCGAGGCCGAAGGTGTAGCGGTCGACTTTCTCGGTGTTGATGCCGACCGCGCCGGCCATGATACGGTTCTGCACGACGGCGCGGACCTGGCGGCCCCAGCGCGACTTGTACATGACGTAGGCGACCACGATCGTGATCAGCACGGTCAGACACATCACGAAGATGCCATTGATCGGGACTTCGATGGTGTCGGTGATCTGCTTGGAGCCGAGCATCCATTGCGGCAGCTCGACGCCGACCTCGCGCGCTCCGAATACCGAGCGATAGGTCTGCTGCAGGATGAGACTGAGGCCCCAGGTCGCCAGCAGCGTATCCAGCGGGCGCTTGTAAAGGTGGCGTATCAGCCCCCATTCGACCAGCATGCCGAGCGCGCCGGAGGCCATGAAAGCGAGCACCATGGCGAGAAAGAAGTAACCGGGAAACAGCGCCGGTAGATAGTGCTGAAAGGCGCTGGAGGTGAGCCAGGTAACGTAGGCGCCGAGGATCATGAACTCGCCATGGGCCATGTTGATGACGCCCATCTGGCCGAAGATGATGGCAAGCCCGAGCGCCATCAGCACGTAGACGGAAAACAGGATCAGGCCGGCAAAACCCTGCATGACGAAGATGGAGCCGAGATCGCCAATCGAATAGTCGCCGAACATCGATGTTTCTCCGTGGGGGAAGTCCCGCGCCGCGAGCAAGCTCGCGACGCGGGGGTGTTGGACGCGGATTGACGGTCCACGCCAGGGAGACTCTTGAGAGAGACTCTTGGGGAATCGCGGGAGTTGTCCGCGAGCCTTTATTGATAGCCCTTGGGGAACGGGTCCGGCTGGATCAGGTCGGCGGTCTCGAACACCATGTCGAACTGTCCGTCCAGCTTGGCCTTGCCGACGCGGGTCTTCGACCACAGATGATGGTTTTCGTGGATCCGGACATAGCCTTCCGGCGCACCCTTGAACTCGATGCCGGGCGAAGCAGCCGCGACCTTGTCGACGTCGAAGGAACCGGCCTTCTCGACGGTCGCTTTCCACAGCCACGGGCCGAGATAAGCAGCCTGCGTCACGTCGCCGATCACAGTCTTGTCGCCCCACATCTTCTTGAACGCGGCAACGAACTTTTCGTTGTTCTCGTTCTTCAGCGACTGGAAGTACTTCATGCAGGCGTAGGCGCCGGCAATGTTCTCGCCGCCGATGCCGTCGATCTCGTCCTCGGTCACCGAGATGGTTAGAAGGGTCTGCTTCGCCAGGTCGATGCCGGCAGCCTTGAGCTGCTTGTAGAACGCGACGTTCGAACCGCCGACGACGTCGGTAAAGATCACGTCGGGCTTGGTCAGCTTCAGCTTGTTGATGACCGAGTTGAACTGGGTATGGCCAAGCGGGAAGTATTCCTCGCCGACGACCTTCAGCTTCAGGAAATTCTCGATGTGCTTGCGCGCGATCTTGTTCGAGGTGCGCGGCCAGATGTAGTCGGAGCCGATGAAGTAGAACGATTTGGCGTTCTTCTCCTTGGTGATCCAATCGATGCCAGCGAGAATTTGCTGGGTCGCTTCCTGCCCGGTGTAGATCACGTTCTTGGACTGCTCGAGCCCTTCATAGAAGGTCGGGTAATAGAGCATGCCGTTGTACTGCTCCATGACCGGCAGCACCGCCTTGCGCGACGCCGAGGTCCAGCAGCCCATGATCGAGGCCACCTTGTCGTTGACCAGCAACTTCTTGGCCTTCTCCGCGAAAGTCGGCCAGTCGCTGGCGCCGTCTTCCTGGATGACCTTGATCTTGCGGCCAAGCACACCGCCCATGGCGTTGATCTGCTCGATGGCAAGCTTCTCGGCCTGAATCGAACCGGTTTCGGAGATCGCCATCGTGCCGGTGGCGGAATGCAGGATGCCGACCGTTACTTCGGTGTCGGTCACGGCCAATCCCGTGGTGTTGACGGCCGCAGTCGGCGGCCCGGCGCCGAATGCCAGGCGCGGCAGCAGCGCCATCGCCGGCAAGGCTGCCGCTCCCATCAGCAGTTTACGTCGCAGCGGAGACTGCAGGCCCCGTTTGATTTCGTCTGACATGAGCACCCCATTTGGTTCGAGAACGCGCTTATTGGTGAGGCAAGGATGCTCAGTTTTGTGCACTGCACAGATACGCAAGATTGCGTATACTGCACCGCAAAATAGCGACGTAGGTTTTGGTACGGATTTTGCGGTACGCAACTTGCAAACGATTGATAGGCCCGAAGGGCTCGGTCGTTGGGGGTCAGGAGCAACAAAGTGGCAGGGCGGCAGCGGATAGACCGCGTCAGGCGCCAATACAATCAATGGGTTGCCAACCAGACGCTGGAAGACTACGCGCTGCGCTTCACCGCCAAAAGCGCGCGGCGATGGTCCGCCGCCCGCGTTGCCAACACCGCGCTCGGCGCCATCTCCTTCCTGGCGCTGGAAGCAATCGGCGGCACCATTACGCTCAACTACGGTGCCACCAATGCGGTCGTCGCCATTCTGGTCGTCAGCGTCATCATCTTCCTCTGCGGACTGCCGATTGCCTATCACGCCGCCAAATGCGGCATCGACATCGACCTGCTGACCCGCGGGGCCGGTTTCGGGTATATCGGCTCGACCATCACGTCGCTGATCTATGCCTCCTTCACCTTCATCTTTTTCGCGCTCGAGGCGGTCATTCTCGCCAGCGCGCTGGAGATGTGCTTCGGCATCCCGAGACCGATCGGCTATCTCATCAGCGCGGTCGTCATCATTCCGCTGGTCACGTACGGCATCACGTTGATCAGCCGCTTCCAGCTGTGGACGCAGCCGATCTGGATCATCCTGCACATCCTCCCTTTTGTCGCGATCGCCTACGCCAACCCGCAGTCGTTTACGGAGTGGCGGAAGTTCTCCGGCGAGCACGGCGCCGCCGGCGGGAATCTCGATCTGCTGTTGTTCGGCACCGCCGCCTCGGTGGTGTTTTCGCTTGTGGCGCAGATCGGCGAACAGGTCGACTTCCTGCGGTTTCTGCCGCGCGACCGTCGGACCTCGCGGACGTCGTGGTGGATCGCGATGCTCAGCGCCGGCCCCGGCTGGATCATCTTTGGCGCGCTCAAACTGCTGCTGGGCTCGTTCCTCGCCTACTTTGCGCTCAGCCACGGCGTTTCCACCGAGCATGCGGCCGAGCCCGCGCACATGTATCTCGAAGCGTTCCGTTATGTGCTGTCGCAGCCCGATCTGGTGCTGGCGCTGACCGGCACCTTCGTCATTCTCTCGCAGATCAAGATCAACGTGACCAACGCCTATGCCGGCTCGATCGCCTGGTCGAATTTCTTCTCGCGGCTGACCCACAGCCATCCCGGCCGCGTGGTCTGGCTCGTCTTCAACGTGCTGGTGGCGCTGCTGCTGATGGAAATCGGCGTCTACAAGGCGCTGGAGCAGACGCTGGCGCTTTATTCCAACGTCGCCATCGCCTGGGTTGGCGCGCTGGTCGCCGATCTCGTCGTCAACAAGCCGCTCGGCTTGCGTCCGCAGCACATCGAGTTCAAGCGCGCGCATCTCTACGACATCAACCCCGTCGGCGTCGGCGCGATGACGATCGCGACCATCGTTTCCATCAGTGCGTTCTACGGCCTGTTCGGACCGACGCCGAAGGCGCTGTCGGCTTTCGTCGCGCTCGCAGTCGCCTTTGTCACCGCGCCGCTGATCGCCTGGGCGACCGACGGCAAGTATTACATCGCGCGCAAGCCGAAGCGGAGCTGGCAGAACCTCGAAGCAATCCAGTGCTGTATCTGCGAGCATTCATTCGAGCCCGAGGACATGGCCTCCTGCCCGGCCTATGCCGGCCCGATCTGCTCGCTGTGCTGTTCGCTGGACGCGCGCTGCCACGATCTCTGCAAGCCGCATGCGCGGATTCAGGCGCAGATATCGGACACGCTGGGCAAGATGCTGCCTGAACCGATCTACGCGCGGATCAACTCCCAGGTTGGGCACTATCTCGGCGTGTTCGCGGTTTCCGCAGGGCTGGTCGGGTTGACGCTCGCGCTGATTTACCTGCAGACGTCAGCGACGATTCCGCTCGACGATCTCCAGCTATCCGACGTGCTGTGGAAGGTGTTCTTCGCGCTCACGATCATCATCGGCGTGGTGGCCTGGCTGTTCGTGCTGGCGCAGCAAAGCCGCCGCGCGGCGGAAGCGGAAACCAGGCGGCAGACCACGCTGCTGATCCAGGAAATCGACGCGCATAAGCGCACCGACGCTGAGCTGCAGCGCGCCAAGGAAGTCGCCGAGTCCGCCAATCTGGCGAAGAGCCGCTACGTGGTCGGGTTGAGCCACGAGTTGCGCTCGCCGCTCAACGCCATCAGCGGCTACGCGCAGCTGCTGGAGCAGGATTCCAGCCTGCAGACAAAACCGCGCGATCAGGTGCGCGTGGTCCGCCGCAGCGCCGATCATCTATCCGGCCTGATCGACGGCATTCTGGACATCTCCAAGATCGAAGCCGGACGGCTCTATCTGTCGCGCGACGAAGTCCGTCTCAGCGATTTCCTCGATCAGCTGGTCGGCATGTTCCGGCTGCAGGCGGCCGCCAAGGGCATCGACTTCGTGTTCAAGCGCCCGGCGGTGCTGCCCGTCGTGGTCTTTGCCGACGAGAAACGGTTGCGCCAGATCCTGATCAATCTGCTGTCGAACGCCATCAAGTTCACGCAGGCCGGCAGCGTGCACTTCGTGGTGCATTACCGCAGCCCGGTGGCGGAATTCGAAGTGATCGACACCGGCCCCGGCATTCAAGCCGGCGATCTCGAGCGTATTTTCGCACCGTTCGAACGCGGCGCGCTCGGGGTTTCGCAGCCGCAGACCGGTACCGGTCTCGGCCTGACCATCAGCCGGTTGCTTGCCGGCGTCATGGGCGGCGACATCAAGGTGACCAGCACGGTCGGTACCGGCAGCAACTTCCGCATGAAAATCCTGCTGTCTGAGGTCACCAACCCGACGCAGATCGCACCCGTCGGAGCGCCGATCTTCGGCTATCACGGCCCGCGCAGGACGATCCTGATCACCGACGACGATCCGACCCATCGCGATCTCTTGCGCGAGGTGCTGACGCCGCTCGGCTTCATCCTGCTCAGCGCACCGGACGGGCCCGCCTGCCTGGCGTTGGCCCAGCATTGCCGGCCCGATCTGTTTCTGCTGGATATCTCGATGGCCGGCATGGACGGCTGGACGGTGGCGGAGACGCTGCGCGCGACCGGACACCATCAAGCCCGCATCCTGATGGTATCGGCGAGTGCGCTGGAAGCACACGGCGCGCCGCTGGCGCAGCCGTTTCACGACGGCTATCTGATGAAACCGATCGACATTCCCAAGTTGCTGGAAACCATTCGCCAATTGCTCAAGCTCGAGTGGGACTACGAAGCCTATCAAATTATCGTTCCCCACTGGAAGCCCGAGACCGGTTCGCGGCCGTCGGTACAGCATATCGAGGAACTGATCGGCCTCGGGCAACTGGGTTATATCCGCGCCATCCAGCTCAAGCTCGATGAAATCGGCAACGATTTCCCTGAACATGCCGACTTCGTCACGCAAATGCGCGCCTTGATCGACCGCTTCGATCTCGATCAATACATGGCGACCCTGAAGACGTTGCACAGCTATGATCATTGATCCCAAAAAGCGCGACGTCGCCCTCGTCGTCGACGATTCCCCGGAGACGCTGCGTCTGCTCACCGACGCGCTCGATGGTGCCGGCATGACCGTCATGGTCGCACTCGACGGCGCCTCGGCGATGCGGATCGTCGACCAGATCACGCCGGATATCGTACTGCTCGATGCCGTGATGCCCGGGATGGACGGCTTTGAAACCTGCAGACGGCTCAAGCGCGATGCGGGCCTCGTCAACGTTCCCATCATCTTCATGACGGGCCTCGCGGAAACCGAACACATCGTTCGCGGGCTCGAGGCCGGCGGCGTCGACTATGTGACAAAACCGATTGCGATCGAGGAGATGCTGGCGCGGATTCGGGTGCACCTGGCCAACGCCCGGCTGACGCAGAGCGCCCGCACCGCGCTCGACGTTTCCGGCCGCTATCTGCTGGCGGTCAGCGGGCAAGGCAAGATCCTGTGGGCGACGCCGCAGGCACAGAAGCTGTTGTCGGCAACGCTCACCGCCAATGCCGACGACGAACTCGTGCTGCCGGAGCCGGTGCCGCGATGGCTCGAGCAGGCGCAGGAAGGCAAGGCCGCCTCGAAGGCCGCGACGGCGTCGTTTCCCGGCAATGAGCAGCTCCGGCTGCACTATATGGGCAAGACCGGTCCCAGCGAATTCCTGCTGCGGCTCGCCAAGGACGCCAGCGCCGGTACGGCCGCCGAATTCTCCAGCGAGCTTGGGCTGACCACGCGCGAGGGCGAAGTGCTGTCATGGCTCTCCAAGGGCAAGACCAACCGCGACATCGCACAGATCCTGGGCCTTTCGCCCCGCACGGTGGATAAGCACCTCGAACAGATCTATTCGAAGCTCGGGGTGGAAAACCGCACCGCGGCGGCGGCGATCGCAGTCAAGGCGAGGGACCTGAAGTAGCGAACTGGAGTTCCCACGGGCTTACCCGTTCACGAGCATCCCGTGGTGGGTGTTCAACAGCGACCTGCCGTTCAGCAACGCGGTTGAAGTGCAATCGTCTTTTCGTTGACGATCGATGGCCAGCGTTCGCCCGCTCGAAGTTGGTACTTGGTCCGTGTTTGCACAAGCTAAAACCTGGTCCGAAGAGATAAGGCAGGCCATCTGCTGCTCGCGACCGCTGCTTGCCTTGCCAAAGCGCGGGAAAAACGCAAAATTCGCGCGGTTCGGAGTTCATTCGGAGAATAATTGCGATGTCTATTTTTTCTATCAGGACTGCTCTCCTTGCCATCGCAGTGTCTGCTTCGTCTCCTTCCAGTGCAGCTACTTTGTCCGCGCAGTCAGAATTGTTGTGTAGCCCGGAAGGCTTAATGCGTTTAATCCCTCAGTTTAATGCAAATGGGAAATTCACAATTCCTGATCCCAATACCGACTTGCAGACATTCCTTTCAGCGCAACAAGGTCTTTCAAATGCGATTGACATGATCCTGGCTCAACAAAACATAAGCCAAGATCCGTCTGACGTCGGAAGCCTTCCATCCCGGCCGTTAGTATTCGCAAGCAACTGGCTAGCTAGTGAAGTAGGAATACAGACAGATGGAACAAATTTGAATTCTCCTGAGAAAGGAGGAAAATTTGGTGGTAATCGCGTTCAGTCGTTTTTGACCGGACTTACTCCTGTGCCTTTGTCGCAAGGAAGTATGTATGTCATCAAGCAATCAAAGCCGGCCTATCCGGCACTTGTTTACCCGATGCCGACGAGCCACCCTTGCGTGAACAGGCTTGTTTTAGGCGCTTACAATACTGCCGGCTCCTGGCCGACCCCGACATATGCTCTTGGCAAGTATCAGCTGGATAACAATGGTCTCCCAATGCGCGACAAACCATTGGTTACCTACTTGATCGTCAATATTTGTCTCGATCTTGGCAAGTCAGCGTTCATTAAAAAACAATCAGTGTTACGCCCAAATGCAATGATCATTCTGGCGCTTCATTGGCCATGCGAGGGCTCAGAATGCGCTAATAATGGAATTGGCCATCAACATTGACTGCTGAATGTCCGCTGTAGGTCATCCGCGGAAGTCAAAGCACGCATCGGCGAGGTCCGCTCTCCCCGCGTCATCGCCAGCCCGGCTGTTCAAGTCCGAAAGCGCCAAATCCGGAAGTAATCACCTCGCTCGCAGTTCCGCCTCAGACCGCTTCCGTCCATCGTCGGCAACGTCACCTTGTGGCCTCAAGCCACAGCGCCCTCGATCGGTGAAAACGGCATGCCGAGGCTTCTGGCCACCGGCTCGCAGGTCAGCCGGCCCCGGTAGACGTTCAGACCAGCGCGCAAATGCGGATTCTCCAGCACGGCCGCAAATCCCTTGTTGGCGAGCGCCAGGCCAAAAGGCAGCGTCGCGTTGTTCAGCGCCTGGCTGGAGGTCAGCGGAACAGCGCCTGGCATGTTGGCGACGCAGTAGTGGATGACGCCCTCCACCTCGAAGGTTGGATCAGCGTGGGTGGTCGGGTGCGATGTCTCAAAGCAGCCGCCCTGGTCGATCGCGACATCCACGATCACAGCCCCCTTGCGCATCGAACCCAACATATCCCGCGTCACCAGTTTCGGCGCGCTCGCGCCCGGGACGAGCACCGCACCGATCACGACGTCGGCGGCGAACACCTCTTCCTCAATGCTGTCGATGGTCGAGAATTTTGTCCGAACACGCCCCTCGAACAGTTCGTCCAGCTCGCGGAGCCGGCCTATCGAACGGTCGAGAATGGTGACCTCGGCGCCGAGGCCGACCGCCATGCGTGCCGCGTGCGTCCCGACGACTCCGCCTCCGATCACCACGATACGGGCCGGCTGGACGCCCGGCACGCCCCCGATCAGCAGGCCCCGGCCTCCCGCATGCCGCCGCAAGGCCGCGCCGGCCGCTTCGATCGCAAGCCTGCCCGCCACTTCGCTCATCGGCGCCAGCAGCGGCAGGCCGCCATGGGCATCCGTCACGGTCTCATAGGCGATCGCGGTGCATCCGGACTCGATGAGGCCCTTGGCCTGGTCCGGATCGGGCGCCAGGTGCAGGTATGTGAAGAGAATCTGGTCTTGCCGCAATTGCGACCATTCCGAAGCTTGAGGCTCCTTGACCTTGACGATCATCTGGCTGGACGCAAACACCTCGCGGGCGGAGTCCAGCACTGTAGCGCCAGCCTTGCGATAAGCGTCATCCGTCGCGCCGATGCCGCCGCCGGCATTGGTCTCGACCACGACGCCGTGCCCCGCGGCCACATATTCGCGAACGGCCCCCGGCGTCAGACCGACACGGTATTCGTGCGTCTTGATTTCCCTGGGCACCCCGACCTTCATGGCAACCTCCGCTGTATGGCACGCCTCTTTTCTAGGAGGGAACCGCGGTTGTTTCTCGGCAAACTTGCGCACATACCGGAAAATAGTGCAGAAATTCAACGAAATTTGGCACTATGGCGCAGGATTTTAAACATATGGACCACGACAAGATCGACATGACCATTCTCGCCGAACTCAGCGCCAACGCGCGGGTCAGTCACACCGAGCTGGCCGACCGGGTCGGACTTTCGAGCACCGCGATCGCGCGGCGGCAACGCGCGCTGGAAGACGAAGGATATATCAGAGGCTATCAGGCCATCCTTGATCCGGGCCGGTTTGGCCTCAACACGACCGTGCTGGTCAGAATCGCGCTCAACAGCCAAAGCGACGAGGCGCTGAAATCGTTCGAAGCCGCCGTCGTCAACTGTCCGTCAGTGATCCGCACTTTTCTGATGTCGGGAAACGACGACTATCTCCTGATCGTGCTGGCGCGCGATATCGAAGACTTCGAGAGAATTCACCGGACCGAACTGTCGCGCCTGCCGCTTGTCTCACGCATCCAGTCGAATTTCGCCCTTCGCGAGATCATCGATCGCGCGGTCCCCCCGGCGATCTTCGGAAAACCGGGGCGTCCAGCACGGAAGCAAACCAGAAAATAGGCCGGCGATTGACGAGCGGAAAGGAAAATTGAGGCCGCCCCTGCCGGCAAAGATCGACCGCAAATCTCATGGACGGCCTTCGGATCAATCAGCCATCAATCAGCCTTCAATCAGCCTTTTCAATCAGCCTTGGAGGGATTGAGCTTCGGCAGCGTTTCCACGATCTTCTGCTTGCCATCGATAATTTCGGCCAGGAAGCTTGCGCGGTCGATGTCGCCTTTCTGGTCCCAGCTCGCCTCCATCAGCATCCCCGGCGCATTCGCGGGCGTCAGCGACAGCCCCTTCATGGCGGCGCCAAATGCCTTGCGATCGAACTTGCCGATCTTTTCGGTGACGTATTTCACCAGATAGACGGCGGTATAGCCCTTGATGCCGTTGTGATCGGGCCGGTAGTTATAGCGCTGGCTGAACTTCCTGGTGAATTCCTCGATCGCGGGGATCGGCGCATCCGCGCTGAGGCCGACATGGCCGCGCGCGCCGTTTGCGGCGGGACCCGCGAGATCAACCACCTTCTGGCTGAGGAGCGTGGTCTCCCCGAACAGCGGCGTGGCCAGGCCCTGCCGCTTCGCCTCGATCAGGAAACGGGCGCTTTCCTCCTCGTTGCAATAGACGAAAATGGCGTCCGCCTTTGCGCCCTTCAGCTTGATGACATCGGAGCCGAAATCGACCTGGCCCTGCTCGGTGGAAAGGTCCACCACCACCTCGATGCCGCGCGCCTTCATCTCCTTGGCGAAACTGTCGCGGCCGCCTTTCCCGAAATCATTGTTGACCCAGACCAGCGCCACCGACTTCACCTTGAGGCGGTCATGCAAATAGTTAGCGATTTTCGGCATGCTGATCTGCTGGCCGAAGGCGGTACGGAACACCCAGGGGTTGCCTTGCAGGGTGATATCGGCGGCCTCGGCGCCCACGATCTGCGGGACTTCGGCCTGCTGCGTCAGCGCCATGTTGACCTTGACCGAACCGGAGTAGATCGGCCCCAGGACGACATAGGGATCGCGGTCGAGAACCTTCTGGACCTGCGCGCGCGAGACGCCCGGATTGCTCTGGGTGTCGAGGTGCTCGGTCTCGATCTTGCGGCCCAATATGCCGCCGGCCTTGTTGATCTCGTCGATCGCCAGCACGACACCGTCACGCCAGTTCGTTCCCGACACCGCGCCCGCTCCGGACAATTCGATGACGTTGGGAAGATAGACCGTCGATTGCGCGTGGACGTGGGAGGTCCACAATGACGCAACGATGGCAGCGCAGCTCAGGTACCGGAAATGACGCATGACGATCTCCCTCTCATTTGCTTTATCTTGATTGATCTGTCCCGCCGCCCGCGAAGCCAAGCAGCCGCGCAGGCGTCCGCCACAACAGTCGTTGCTGATCGTCCCGGTCCGGAAACAGCCGGCTCAGCACCGCGAGCAGCGGCCCATAATCCAGGCGTTCGGGCGCCCGCAGAAACGGCCAATCCGATCCCCAGACACAACGATCGAGCGTGAATGCCTCGACCAGCGCAGCAATGAACGGCCACGCATCCTCGTAAGGATGTGGCTGCCGCGAGAACTTGTAGTAGCCCGACAGTTTCACATAAGCGTCGCGCTCCCGCCCGATCGCCAGCAGCGCCTGGAAAGCCGGCTGCATTAACCCATGCTCGACTGCAGGCCGTCCGCAATGATCGATCACCAGGCGAACCGTCGACTTTTCGATCAGCGGCAGCAGCGCGAGCAACTGATCCTGCTCGACCTGGATCTGCAGAAACAGCCCGAGCTCGACCAGCTTTTCCAGCAGCGGCGCCGTGTTGCGATAATAACCCGTGCCGTGAAACGGGACATTGAAGGCGACCCCGACGATTCCGGCCGCCTTCAGCCGTTCCAGCTCCTGGATGCCGACATCATTCTCGACGACCGCAACACCCTTGAACCGGCCATCACCCAGCTTGATCGCATCGAGCAGAATGCGGCTGTCGGTCCCGTAGCCGGAATTCGTTCCGACGATCAGTGCGTACCTGACATCGAAGGCGTCAAGCACGCGAACGAGGTGCGCCGCAGGGGCGATCTCCTGCCCGCTCGGACGATAGGACGTATCCGCCGCATAGGGAAAGCGAACCGGATCGATGGCGTGAATGTGGCAGTCGATCTTGTTGCCCGTCGGTATCGTCATCGCCGAAAAACTCCTCCGACGGCGCCTTAGAAGGTGGCGTGAACGGCCTTCACGAGCGCCGGCGTGACGTCTGGGAGAACGCCGAACCAGGCCTTGAATGCCAGCCTCGCCTGATTGAGCAGCAGGCCGAGCCCGTTCACCGTCACGCAGCCGCGCTGCCGCGCCTCGGCCAGAAACGGGGTTTCGAGCGGCGTATAGATCAGGTCGGCGACCATGGCGGCGGGCGCCAGTCGCGCCAGGTCGACATCGAGTGCCGGCTTGCCGATCATGCCCTGGTCCGTGCAATTGATGAGCAAGGCAGGCTCGGCCATGGCGGCATTGCGGTCCGCCCAGGCGATGGCGGTGACAGCGCCGCCGAACTCGCTCGCTATCGCCTGCGCTTTCTCTGCAGTGCGGTTGGCGATCTTGATCTGCCGCGCACCGTTCTCCAGCAGCGCCACGACCACGGCCCTTGCCGAACCGCCGGCGCCGAGCAGAAGGATCGGCCCCGCGTCCGCCTGCCAGTCCGGCCTGGCGTCGCGCAGGCTCTGCACGAATCCGTTGCCGTCATTGTTGAAGCCGCTCAGCGTGCCGTCTGCTTCGACGACGATGGTATTGACGGCGCCGATACGCCGCGCGGTTTCGTTGACCCGGTGCAGCAGCGCCATCGCCGTCTGCTTGTGCGGCATGGTCACGTTGCAGCCGCGAAAGCCGAGGGCAACCAGCCCCGGCAACGCCTCCTTCAACCGCTCGGGCTCGACCGCGAGCGGCACATAGGCGCCACGGATGCCGTGAGCATTCAACCAGAAATTATGAATCGTCGGCGATCGCGAATGGGCGACAGGCATGCCGATGATGCCAGCCAGTCCGAAGCCGTTTGGGGTCGACATGCTGCGATGTTGTCCTTCAGTTGGTTATGTCGCAGGAACCCGCACACGCGTCGGATGACCCCGAGGCGATCGCGTCGCTGATTGGGCAGTCATCGGGTGGTGGCTACCGCCTTTTGGAACGCCCCAGCTGTCCGACTAGTAAGCGGAATGGCTACCGCGCGCAACTCAAATCCCACTATGGCAAAACCAAATTCGCATTATGAAATAATCCGGCGGGCTGCGCGGGTGGGTACGAAGGGTAGCTGACCGCTGGCGGCGGGGACGACGGCACATACGGCCTCTAGTACGGCGCAGGTAAACGCTTCAACGCAGGTAGACCCATGCGCGGCGGCTGGCCACCGGCAATGGCCCGCCGCCGTTGCGTAAAACCCCTCGCGCGAGGATTGCCGTCTCGTCAGGCCCGGCGCCGTCGAGAAAGACTTTCACCGCGGTGCGGGCGCGCAAATCGATCTCGGAAAGCGTTGGTATCGCGCCGAGCTGAAGCACCGCTTCCAGGTGAATGTTGCCATAGAGCATGCCGAGAAACTGGCGGGCGCCGGCTTCGCAATCCGCTAGATCGATCTCGCCGGCCTGCTTCGCTCTTGCGAGAATTTTTGTCAGGACGGCAATGGCCCGCTTTGGGCCATGCTGCGCGTAGACCCGTGTCGCATTCGGGTAGCGGTCCGCTTCGAGGATGGCGGTGTAACAAACCTCCAGCAAGGCCGGCGTCATCATCGTCTCGAGAAGATTGCGCCCGATGATGATGAGCAATTCCCTGAGCGGCAGCGAAAGCTGGTCGGCATTGACACTCAGTGCATTGGACGAGTATTGGCTGACGACCTTGGCGAACTGCTCGACCAGAAGCTGTTCCACGTTCTCGCGCCGCGTTGTCTTCTCGCGGAGCAGTTCCTTGTAGAGACCGTGCGGCGTCCATGTCCAGCTCGGCCGCCCAAGCACGAACGCCGTGATGACAGCGCAATTCGACCAGCCGCGCATCTGGCTTGCTTTACCCGGGACCTGCTCGCGGACGCGAAGGATATCGCCCGTCCCACCCCACCGCAGAAATTTGACGGCATCGGCCGGCGGCAGGATCGTCACCATCATGCGGGTCCACCACGGCTCCACGAGCAGCCAGCTCCCGGTGTTCGTCGGCCGCATGGCAAAGACGTGCTTATGCTTGTGATGGACGAACCGATGCCACCATTGCCGTTTCAGGCCGGGGACGAAGCAAACGATCCAGTCGACGGGCTCGACCGTCACCAGCGATCCATGCTCGTCGGCGCAGTTGGCCAAATCCGACGGGACATCGTCGACGACCTTCAGGCTTGATGGGCTGTCGCTGCTCCGCGCCAGCCAGGACTGGCTCGCACGGGCAGTATCATATGGTGCGTTCATATCTGGCGCTCCTCGCGCTTGCACATCCATGCAGGAACCTTTCAACGCTGGCCTTGACGCGGTCGGCGGCTGACCCGTTCTGGCTCGTCACGGGATTCAGCATCAATGCCTGGTAGAGCGGCTCCCTCAGCAGTCCCATCAATTGCTCCGCGCATACCTGCGCGTCCGATATCGACAGGATCCCTCTTTCATTGGTGTCCGACAGAAACTCCCGCAGCCTCCGTGTGACGATCTCCGACCCTGCCTCGTACACCCGCTTCTTGAGAGAAGGGTTGCGCGCACCTTCGGCCATCATCATCCGGATGAACCCGACCAGGGTGGTCGAATACTCTCGCGAGGCAACGAGTCCGAAGGCGACAAGGGTATCGCGTACATCGTCAAGGGTATTTGGACGTACCCTCCTCACCAATGGCTGCGATATGAACAGGGCTTCGTGCTCGGCAACCGCGACGACGAGATCGTCGATACTTTCGAATGCCGACCAGATATCTTCTTGCGAATATCCGCTTCGATGAAAAATTCCATTGAGGTCGGCGAGCGTATCGCAGGGATCAGCGAGCGTCCCGCTGATCGCCGACACGATGTCGGAGCGAATGTCCGGCCTCGATTCAGCATTATCTGCTCGAGCAGACGCGGGACGTCTCATGTTAGGCACATGGACCACATTGGCGGGCTGCTCGTCGACGGGGTCAAGGACCGGCTGCGTCCGGACCTGCGGATCCACGTGTCGGCCGCCGAGGTCAAGTTCTGGGAGGCGCCCGAGCCAGCGCCGCAAGAGATACGTCCGCATCGCTGTCCGAGCGCAGGCGTTCGATGGCGCGGCGCAATGCCGTGGGCGCGAGGCCGCCTATGGTCGGCTGCAACGCGATTGGCGAGCCAATGTGCGCAGCCAAGAGGTGAGTGGCCAGGAGGTCTGTCAGCTGTTGCCTGAGCAGGGCATCCAGTGCGGCACTGCCTCCAATCATATCCGCCGCGCTCAAGAGCAATCGGGACGCGGTGAGGTCGGGATGTCCCGTCCTTTCCAGGAGATCGCCGGGAGCGGCCATATCGGCTTCGCCGGCGACGCGTTGCAGCGTTGTGGGCGGAAGATAAAGCTGAACGACATTGACGGGGCCGGGAATATCCCATCGGGCGCTTGAGCCGGCGGGAATGATCGTCACAACCCCGGAACGCGCCGTTCCGATCGCAACTGATCTTCCCGAGCGTCGCTCTAGCTGTTGCAGGCCGGTCGGGTAAGTCATGATGACGTGATCAGCCATGGGCTCGACGACGTCATGCAGCGCATTGTGCTTCCAATGCGCGATCGCTCCACTGGACGGATCGGAAGCCAGGCGCAGCGGAGCGGTCTTGAGCACGCGCGCCATCTCCACACCGGCAGGACGCCGGTCGGCATTCGGCAAATCGCGCTGGTGCGCCTTGGAAGCGTCTGGCTGATTCTTCTGCGAAAAATAGCGCGAAATTGGCTTGCAGCTCATGACTTGTCCTCGCCATTGAGGGCGGTCTGTTACCCGCAGAGCGTTCGCTGTTATCGCGTACGCCGTCTCCACTCGCCCGGTGTTTCGTTGGTCAGCTTCCGGAATGCGGCGGCGAACGCGGTCTGGGAGGAATAACCAAGCGCGGCTGCGATCGAGACGACGGATTCGTCAGTGTCGCGCAGCATGTTCATGGCCTGCTCGAGCCGGTGCTGGCGCAACCAGGCATGGGGTGAAAGCCCGGTGCTTTCCTTGAAGGAACGGCAGAAGTGGAAGCGCGACAGCCCGGCATCCGAAGCCAGCGCCGCGAGCGAGACGTCCGCGTCGCTGTCCGAGCGCAGGCGTTCGATGGCGCGGCGCAGCACCGACGGCGACAGCCCACCCAGGGTCGGCTGGAACGTGGTTGGCGAGCCGGTGTGCGCAGCCAACAGGCGCGTGGCCAGCAGGTCCGTCAGCTGATGCCTGAACAGCGTATCCAGGGGCCCATTGCCTTCCATGGCATCGGCCGCGGTCAGGAGCAATCGGGATGTAATGGGGTCCGGATGCCCCGTTCGCTCCAGCAGATCGGTTGGTGCGGCGATGTCGGCTTCGCGGGCAACGCGATCGAGCATTGTGTGCGGAAGATAGAGCTGAACGACATCAACGGGCTTCGGAATATCCCATCGGGAGCTCGATCCTTCCGGGATGATGATCACGACCCCGGGACGAAACGTTCCAATCGCAACCGAGCTTCCTGTCCGGCGCTCCACGCGCTGCATCGTGCCGTTGTAGGCCATGATGACGTGATGGGTCATCGGCTCGACGACGTCGTGCAATGGTTCATGCTTCCAGTGGGCGATCCCGGCACCGGAGGAATCCAGAGCCATGTGAAAGGGCGTGGTCCCAAGCACGCGCGCCATCTCCGCATCGGCAGCACGCCCATCGGCATTCGGCAAGTCGCTCCGGCGCGCTTCAGACGCGGCCGGCAGATCCTCCGAAGGTTCGCGCAAGTTCGGCTTGCTCATGGTCTCGTGCTCACTTTAGCCATTGTCTCTTGTTGACCTATAGGATGATGGCAAACGCCGAGTGACGGTATCATGCGGCGCGTCTGATCCCGCTGGCCCGGCGGGTAGATCAACCTGTACCTTGGGATAGGTTGGCTGGGACGTGTGTTAAGCCGCAGACAATCGCGTCATGCGGCCGCCGTGCTCGGCAATGCTGAGGTTGGGAGGCTCAGTTCGTCATCAGTCCCGGCATCCGAACTAATCGGAATCGTGAATTGAAACGCCGCACCGCTTGGGGCGTTTGCTGCCGCCCACAATCGTCCTCCGTGATCCTCGACGATCGAACGGCAGATGGAAAGTCCCATCCCCAGGCCGCTCGACTTCGTGGTATAAAATGCCTCGAAGGCTCGCTCGATCGCCCCCTCCGACAGCCCCGGGCCAGAGTCTCGCACCGCAACGAGAATAGCATCAGCTTCAACCCGGGTGCTGATCAGCAACTCCCGAGGCTCGTCGCTTATCTGGCTCATCGCCTCGACTGCGTTTACGATCAAGTTCAGCATCACCTGTTGAATCTGGACCCGACTGCCCTGAATGACAGGTAAACCCTCCGCAAACTGAGTCCGCAATTGAACGCTGTTTTTCGACACTTCACCGCGCGTCAATCCGATAACTTCCGAAATCGTTTCATTGATCTCCAGGCTGTCCTTTCGCGTCGGCTCCTTCCTGACCAATGCGTGCGTCCGGTCGACAACTTCAGTGACACGCATGCCGTTCAGCACGGCTCGGTCTATTGCCTTCTTCGCCCTCTCGACATCCGGCTGCTCGCGAGCGAGGAAGCGCTGAGCGGTTTGGGTATTCAGGAGCGCGGCCGTGATCGGCTGCTTGACCTCATGCGTAATGGACGCCGTAAGCTGCCCCAAAGTTGCCAGCCGATTGGCGTGGGCCAATTCCGTCTGCATGCTGCGGAATCGCCGCTCACTCTCACGCGCTTCCACTTCTGCCCGTCTGCGCTCGGTCAGATCGAGCACAAACGCGACACCCTGGCTGTCTGTCGCTTCAAGGGTCGCGATGCCGATCAACACTGGAATACGGCTGCCATCCTTCCGGATATACTCCTTTTCAAAAGGCTGCACGGCTCCCTTGTTTTTTACCTCGGACATCATCAACGCATCGCGATCACGCCATTCGGGAGGCGTCATGTCCGCCCAGCTCACGCGGCCGGACAGGAGATCGTGCTGATCATACCCAACGATGCGCAAATACTCGCTATTGGCATCAAGAATCCGCCCCTCGTCATTCCAGATGACGATGCCGATGATGTTGGCATCGACGAGGCGGCGAATTTTCGCTTCACGTTGCTCAATCTCCCGCTGCGTGGTTGCAATGGATCTCAAGTCCGCCTGCAGCACGTCGCGCCACTGCAACAGCAGTCTGAGATAGAGATCGCTGTATCCGTTGCTCTTCCTGTCAAGAACACAAATCGTTCCAAAGATCTCGCCATCGGGCCAACTGATCGGCACGCCGAGGTATGAGATCATGCCCAGCTTGATGTCAGGGTTGGATTTCCACGCTTCATCCTGCAGGGCGTCCGGGACGATCAATGGTCGACGGGTGTTCATTACAGTCTCACAATAGAGTCCTGTATTGAGACACGCGGCCTCGTTCGGTTCGTAAGGATTTTCCTTGGACTCGCTGGAAACGAGGACTTTGATGTTTGGCGGCTCTACCCTCATGATCAAGGCGGAGGGGACATTCACAATATCGGCCAGAAGATCTGCGATCTCCTGCCATTTTCGCATGATGTCCGCGGGTACCTGCATATTGTGGAGCATGTCAGTCCACCTCGACACGCATGTCTGTTGCGCGCAAATCCTCCGAACGTGATCCCACGTCAGATGCGAAATCGGATAACGCCATCCCGGACGGGAGTGTGAAGGATTGTTCGCGGCCGCCCGGGGCGGCTTTGTGGACAGGACTAGCCATCGGAAGGCCTCTGCCCATCGCAGTCAGGGCCACAGCCGGCGTGCCTCAGGGCGGACTGCAGGTAACGAAAGAGGACGTCGCTGCTTACCGGCTTGGTCAGGTATGCATAGGCCCCACCTCTCATGGCGCGAGATCGGGTCGCCGGATTGGTGTCAGCCGTGACGATAATGACCGGCATCGCGGAACGGAGACTCCGCAAATGCCGCAGCAGGTCAAGCCCGCTATGGCCCGGCATGCTCACGTCGGTAATCAGGCAAGCGAACCGGTCAGGGACATATTCCGCCATGAAGGCCTCCGCTCGATCGAAAGTGCGACACGATAGATCCAGCACCATAAGGAGGTCGGAAAGGGCCTCCCGAACAGCTTCGTCGTCATCTACGATTGCGACCAGGGGCGCTTTGGACAAGCCGATAACCTTCGCTAGCGTGGCCGGCTGACCACACTCTCGTCTCGCCCATTGCTGGCCGGGTCGTAACCATCCTTTGGTCTAGGGTGATTTTTGCTCCCGGATCTCCGCAGGCAGCAGTTCCCAGATGCGAATGAGCTGCCCGACGGATGTGGCCTGCATCTTCTTCGTCACGTTGCCACGGTGGAGCTTGACGGTGATCTCGCTGATGCCGAGATCGAACGCGATCTGTTTGTTGAGGCGGCCCCTTGCCACTTCACGCATGACCTCGCGTTCGCGCGGCGTCAACTTCGCGTAGCGGTCGACGTGCAGCTTGACGTGCCGGGCGGCGGTCCGTAGCGAAACGTCCTTCTCGATTCCGGCTGTGACGGCGTCGAGCAGCGTCTGGTCCCGGACGGGCTTTGTAAGGAAGTCAATGGCGCCCGCCTTCATCGCCTGCACGGTCATCGCGATGTCGCCATGACCGGTGAGGAAAATGATCGGTCTCGTATGACCGTTCAAGGCGAGATGATGTTGAAGATCGAGGCCGCTTGCGCCGGGCATCCGAACATCGAGGATCAGGCAGCCCGGCCGCTCCGGAAGATCGGCCTGCAACAGTTCCTGTGTCGATCCGAAGCAACATGCGTCGATTCCTACCGACAGCAGAAGTTCTCGAATTGCGAACCGGACGTCCTCGTCATCGTCCACGATCAGGACGAGTGGGCGATCCATATTGTCGGCAGCCATGCTCATGGGTAATTGGGGCAAGGTTGGTAGGGCGGATGAGCGAGCAAGTGCGGTGGTGGCAAGCATTGCTTAGTCTCCTAATCGCTACTGCCCCGTTGCCTGTCGCGGTCGTTCAACTTGAGTCGATCGTTCGGGGCGTGTTCTAAACTCCGTACAAGTACGGCGTCTTTCCTAAAGCCGCCGTCCTTTGTCGGAACCTGCTCCAAGCGCGCAATCGTGATACTAAGGGCTGAGACGCCGCGGACGCGTGCCCCGGTGATCAAGCAGGAAAATCATTGACTTTGCTCCGAAAATCACCTTCCCGCGATCGTGCCGGTTGATGTCGCAACAGCTTCGCGTGTTACGAGCAAGCCTAGACGATCGCTCGCTGATATCAGATAATCCGGCGCGACCTCGCGATACGATGATGACCTGCCTGGTCCAATTCCGCGCATGAGACCGAACCAGATGATACAGACGGGCGCCTTCGGGCAGAGGCTCGGGCAAATCCTGCATTTGAAGGATGCGCCGCCGTCGCTGATGACGCGGTCACTGCGCGGTGTGCAGCTCGCATTCACTGAAACCCGAAATGACAACCCCGTGCCGGGTCTTTCCGGTTCGTTCGCGCTGGAGGATGCTTTTCTCGTCAGCCTGAAACTTCACGATTTCCCGGACTGCGAACTCTGGGAGAATGGCAAATGCGTGATGAAGGCGGATGTTCCGGCGGGGACGACATATCTGTACGATCTCAAGCGCGATCCCCGCTATGTGATCGACAAGCCATTCCACTCCCTGTTTTTCTACCTGCCGCGCTCCGCGCTCGACAGCCTCACCGAACAGTCCCGCACGCCTCGCGTCGGTGAACTCGCCTGTGATCTTGGTGTCGCCCATGATGACGCGGTCATCCGTCACATTGGCGCCTCGCTGCAGGAAGGCTTGCGCCGGCCGGGCGAGACCAATCAGCTTTTCGTCGATCACATGATGCTCGCCCTCACCGCACACGTCGCGCAGGCGTATGGCGGACTGCGTCCCGACGCCAAGCCGACCCGCGGCGGCTTGGCGCCGTGGCAGGCGAGGCGCGCCTGTGAAAGAATCGAGTCCGATCTGGGCGGGAAAATTTCATTGCAACAAATCGCGGCCGAGTTTGATCTGTCGGTCAGCCATTTTTCACGGGCTTTTCGCAGCTCCACCGGCTTGCCACCGCACCAATGGCTGCTTCGCCAACGGGTGAAGGCGGCCAAGCAGTTGATGACCGTCCCCGACCTGTCGCTGTCCGAGATTGCGATATCGGTCGGGTTCGCCAATCAGAGCCACTTTACGCGGGTGTTTTCGGCCGCGGTCGGCGTCAGCCCGGGAGCGTGGCGCCGCGAAGCGCAAAATGCCCCGGAAACCGAGAACTGATCCAGGCCAATGTCGGGCGTAGCGGATCAGCGACGCTTCCCCAGTGAGATGACGTAGGCGGCGCGGCGCGCCGCAAAGATCTCGTCGGGCGGATGAGCGATGCCTTCGGCGAGAGTTGCCGGACTGAAGATGGAGGCGTCGCACGCCTCGTCCGCTTCAACACCGGTGATGACGATCGTGCCCAGCCGCACCGTTTCGCGGGCATCCTCATCCGGCCATCGGATGGTCACGTCCATGACGGGATCGTCGGGGCGGTCGAGCAGCGCCATCACATTGAGCCGGACATCGCCTTTGGCGATCCGGTTCTTGAGGTCGTCGTAAAGGAAATCGGCAGACTTCGCCCTCGCCTGATCCCCGGTCAGCGTGACGTCTGCGCCGACTGGCGCGACCTTGAACTTGATAAACCGCGTCTCGCCTTTCGAACTCGTCGCGGGAAAGGCGTGCACGCCCCAATAGGTCGTGCCCGCAAAACTCCCGGGCAGCGGAAGCGCGGCGATGTAGTTGGCCTGATGCAGCGTTTCGGGATTGGCGGCGGAGAATGCCTTGACTTTCTTCATGTTCGGCTTGCCGCTGGGTCCCGGCATGCGCGCCTTGAGGTAAGCCAGCATCTGGTCGAGCGTCCTCGCAAAATGCACCGGAGCGCTTTGCAGGAGCATGTGCGAACGATGATCTTCGCCGCCGAGCCTGAAGCTGAAGCCGCGCAGCCCGCGGTTGTCGGTATCCGCTGCTTTCGAATCGCCGCCGCTCACCGAGAAGCGCGCCAGCACGCGTGATGGCTTTGTGAAGCTTTGCGATCTCGTTATTTCCGGCGCCCGGTCCGACGGAATATAGGTGCCGCGAACGCATCGGCCCTCGGCAAAGCTCGCGCGCGCCTTTGGCGGATGACCGGCTAGCGCGTCCAGGGCGTCGACGATGGACGCGGGTGTGGCCGCGCCGGCTGGGAACTGGACCACGGCGGGACCTTGGGTTTGAGCACACGGAGCGCATTTTAGGCGCTGTGCAAATCGGGCGTCTTTCCTAAAGCGACCATGTATTGTCCGATCCTGCGCCCCATCCCCACTGCACGGGCTCATTCACCCTAGACCAGGGGACTAGAAGCACGCACCCCTCGTAGGGTAGCGCAAACGACTCCATGCGACGCATCCTCAGTGCCATCGCGTCAAGAAAATGGAGAGGACGATGCAGGTAAGCGAGCGGCGGCAAGCAGCGGAGAAGCCTGTTTCATTGCCGGATCGGTGTCGGGATAAAGTCCTTTCGCGCGGCTCCCTGCCGACTTCTCCGGCCGCGATCCTGCCTGACTTCATCGGCAAGAACCATAAGTGCTTAGCCGGGCAGTCCGATGCGATCAACGATGGCAAGCTGGCCTATGCCAGCTGCCATGCGACGGAGGCGGAGGAAAGCATCTCCGACGAGATACTTCTCAAGAGCGTTGCGGAGGGCGACAAGACCGCGATGCACATCATGTTCGCCCGTCATCGCGCCAGAGTTCTTCACTTCATCCAGCGCACGGTCCGTAATCCGGGCATTGCCGAGGATCTCGTCAGCCAGGTATTCCTCGATGTCTGGCGTTCCGCGAACAGGTTCGAATATCGCGCGCGGGTTTCCACATGGCTGCTCTCGATTGCCCGTTTCAAGGCGATCAACTCGCTGCGAGAGCGCATTCACGAGAGCATCGATCAGGATGATGTGCACGGAATCGCAGATGCCGGTGACACGCCGGAAATCGCGCTTGATCGAAAGGAAACCAACGGCATTTTGCGCGCGTGCATCGCCCAGCTGTCTCCAGCCCATCGCGAAATCATCGACATGGTCTACGATCGCGAGAATTCGCCCGCTGAAGTGAGCGAAATGCTCGATATTCCTCTTGCCACCGTGAAGAGCCGAATGTTTTACGCGCGCAAGCAACTTGCGAGCATGCTCGTGAATGCCGGTTTCGAGGTCCCGACGTCAACAAGGCGGGGAAAGCAAAGTCATCTGGCGGCTTGCATCTAAAGAGCGGGCACAGCTATCGGCAATTGATGGGCCTTCCGCGGCCGGCCCCCTTGCGACACGTTAAGGGAGGCAGGTTCGAGCGGCGAACATGACGCGGCGACGCAGCAATTGCGGCCGGGAACGCTGCTATCGCGATCAACCACTCGGCAAAGCCGTTGACATTCCAGCGCATTGTCAAAATACTCGGCCATAACAAAGAAAAATCGATGGGAGGACACGATGCCCACTTCACGCAGAACACTGCTGAAGACTTCTGCGGCTGCGGCCGCTGCATTCAGCTTCGATTGGACACGTGCCCAGGCGCAAGCCGAAACGGTACGCATCGGCCTGATCTACGACTTGACCGGCCCCTTTGCAGCCGGCGGATCGGTTGCCTCCTCGATCGGCGCGCAGATCGCCATCGATCTCGTCAACGAAAAGGGCGGCATCGGCGGCAAGTACAAGGTCGCCGCCGTCGCCGCCGATTCCCAGAGCAAGCCCGAGGTCGCGATCAACGAGGCGGTGCGCCTGATCGACCAGGAGAAGATCGACATCATCAACGGCGTCTATGCGAGCTCGCATGCGGTGCCGCTCGCGGCCAAGGTCGAGCAGCAGAAAAAGATCCTCTGGATCACGACCGCGGTCTCGACCGCCGTGTTCAAGGACAAGAACCTGCAATACGTCTTCCGCGCCCAGATTCATTCCGATCAGTACGGCCAGGCCTTCGCCGGCTTCATCGCCGAGCATGCGAAAGCAAAGCTCGGGATGGAGCCCAAGGACGTCAAGGTCGCGCTGATCCACGAGGACGGACCCTATGGCGTCGGTGTCGCCGCCGCCGACGAGGCCTATTCCAAGGAGGCCGGCCTTCAGGTCGTGCTCCGCGAGGGCTATTCGGCGTCCGCTCCCGACCTCTCGGTGCTGGTGACCAAGCTCAAGCGTGCGAGGCCCGACGTGATCTCTCACGCGGGATACAATCCTGACATCACGCTGTTCCTGCGCCAGGCGCGCGAGAACGGCCTCAAGTTCAAGATGCTGTTCGGGGCCGGCGCGGGCTACAGCCAGCTCGACAAGCTGCGCGCCACCTTCGCCGCGGACATCGACAATTTCTGCAACATCGATCCGGTGCCTGCGCAACTGCTCGATCCGACCAAACTGGCGCCCGGCATCGGCGATCTCACCAAGACAATGATCACACGCTACAAGGAGAAGACCAACGCGACCGACGTGCCGCCGCACTGCTCGATGGGCTTCAACCAGACCTGGATCCTGCTCAACAGCGTGCTGCCCGTCGCCAAGGACAAATACGGCGGCTTCAATCCCGATGCCATTCGCAAGGCCGCGCTCGACGTCGACATCCCGCCGGGCGGCACGATCCAGGGCTACGGCGTCAAATTCTTTCCGCCGGGCACGCCGCTCGCCGGTCAGAACGAGCGTTCGACCCCGGTCGTGATGCAGAATGCCGGTGAGCACATCTCGGTGGTTTGGCCTACCAATATCAGGACGCAGGACCCGGTGTTTCCGCTGCCGAAATCGTCGGTCTACGCGGCGTAGCGTATTTGATCGTTCGGTGGCTTCGTCAAGGGCGCTCGGCGCGGGGTTGCTCGCCCGCGCCGTGCTCGCGAGCGATGAAATCCTCGAGCCATAGCGATTCATTGCCCTCGACGGGAACGCGCGTCGACTGCAAGGGTCTCGTCCAGTTGCACGCTTGTGGGTGATAAAAAACCTCTCGACCACCCTTCGCCAGGATCGCGAAAAAAACATAGCGCTGCCCAGCTTGAAAGAAGAACTCGCAGTCCAGCGTTGCGTAGACGTCCATTAATTTGATGGTGCGAGCGAGCCGTTCACCGCCTTTCCACGCGCGCTCGACCTCGATGAGCCATGCGTGCTGGTCCGCGCGGACAACCTTGCCGGCAAACACGTATTGGGCGCGGTCAAAGCCGGCTTCGGGAGAGACGGGATCGCAGGAACATGCATATGCAGCGCCCGCGCCCCACATCCAAGAGCTAGCCAGGACAAGCAGCCTCGTCAGATTCGTCATCGGAACCTCCAGGCAGCCCGCAGGAAGCGGGGCGTGGGAGATCATCAACTCACAGCGTGACGCGACGGCCCTCTTCGGCGGCCCAATAGCCGGCGTAGTTGACCTTGATCGTCTCAAAGGCCAGCGCGAGATCTGAGAGTGGCTGCCTCCCCGTCGCGACGCACTCCATGAAATCCTGGATTTCCTGCAAATAGCCGCGCGTCCATTCTTCCTCGAGGCAGACATATTGCCAGCCGGTCTTGCGATCGACCTTTTCGGTGATGTAGACGCTCGCGAGTTTTTCCTCTGATGTCTGGTAGCTCATCATGTGCGTGTTCGGCGTGATGTTGGCGAACAGCGCGCCGCCGCTGGTATAGGTTTCGATCAGATTGCGCACGCCGCCCGCGATCATGTCGCCGGAAAATATCGTCGCCTTGGTGCCGTCGGAGAAAGTCGTGGTGAGCGTACCCCAGTCTTCGACGTCGACCGGATTGGACTTGATGACGCCGCGTTCGTCCGGCCGCAGGCACGCCGCAACGTTGCCGACGTCGCAGCTGACGCTGGCGACGCTGATCGTCTCACCCCGTGCTTTCGCCTCGACCTGCTTGAGATAAAGCACCGCCGAAAGCGGGTGGCACCCCATCCGGATCAGCGAACCGCCGCCGGTCATCGCCCATTGCGCGGCATGCGCCGCATGCGAGCCGCTGTGGCTCTCCTCACCCTTCATGAACAGGATCTTGTCCCCTGTGGCGCGGAGGATCTCCACAGTCTTGGTCACCGCCGGCGCATAGATCCAATCCTCCGCATACATGAACAGCTTGCCGGTCTTCTCGATCGCCGCGCGCGTGCGCTCCATTTCCTCCAGCACGCGCTTGTACATCAACGCTTTCGGCACATGCTTGCCGATGGGCGCCCTGTCGCCGTCCTGCCCGAAATAGCCCGCGAACGGCTTTTCGCAGACGACATGTTTGCCGGCCTGCATCGCCTCGACGATCATCGAGGCGTGCAGATTGGGCGGCGTGCAGATGTCGATGACATCGAGCTCGCCATCGGCGATCAAATCGCGAAAACTGCGATACGCCGTCGGGATCTGGTGCCGGCGGGCGAACTCAAGGACATGATCGCCCCTCGCCGCGACGGCCCGGACCTCGACATCCAGGCCGTAGACGCGCTTGTACGCATACATATGCAGCTCGGACACAAAGCCGCAGCCGGCCAGACCGACCCTGATCTTTGCCATGATACCTCCAGGAGTCTTCTCTAGCCGGCAGTAATTCGGCCCGCTAGCCCCCCTTCGACGTTGGCGGTTCGTAAGGGCAGACCATAGTGAATTTGAGGGTGGGCTCTCCGCCCATGGCAGTCCATTCTATCTTGAGGTCGTGGGCGGCTGGATCTTTAGCGCCAGCCTCTTTCACCTCGACCGCGATAACGATTTGGATCGGCGGTACCGAGTTAAAACACTTTCGAATCACGGCGTCGGCCAGATCGCACTTTGTAGCAGGCACCGCGGCATCGTCCGGCGAGAGCTGCAGCTTATTGGGTTGCGTCGCGAGACTGTCTCGGGCCGCCAGCATCGATTCCTGCCAAAGTTCGTAGGTCTTTCCGGGCCATTTATCCCGCGGCGTCAGGACGGGCTGATATTCACCCCACTTCATGGTCGCCAGGCTAATGCTTGCATGACCTTGCAGCGTCTTGACGCTCTCCTTCATGGCGCTGGTCGTGTAGTTTTTGTTCATAGCGTCAATAAATTTCGGGTTCTGATAGAACCCGGCAAAAAAGCTCTTCTCAGCCATTGTCACCTCCACTTTGTTTCACTGCCTCAAGAGGCCGTTTCACACCAGACGTAATTGACGATGCCTTCAAAGTTGATGAGCAGCCTTTAGTGTCGAACGGACTCGCCGTTCACCTTGACCAGTAACGCCTCCGCTTTCGCGACAAGAGGCTTATGCTCAAGCCGCTCGGCAATGGCGATACAGTTCCGCAAGCATTGGCTTGTTTGTTCCGGATCAGCCTCCGGCCGCATCGCGAACATCCTCCCTTCCGATAACCATGTTTCCGCTTCGAGACCTTCATACCCTTGCTGGCGAGCTCCAGCGCGAACCGATCTCACGTTTTCCAGCGCATCCGCAGACGCGTTCTGTGCAAGCGCCAGGTAGTTGGGCGCCCGCAACATGACCGATGAATGACCGACCGCGTGTGCCTGGTCTCGTGCTTCCGTCAAAACGACTTTGGCCTCGTCGATTAGGCCGAGCTCCAGATTTGCCATTCCGCAAAGGCAAGCAAGAATTGGGACGTAGAGTTTTGTTTCGTGTTCCTTGGCCAGCTTCAACGCCTTCTCAAGCTCGACTTTTGCGCCCGCGAAATCACCGCGGTTGAGCAGGATCGAGCCCGAGCAATAACCAACCGACACGCGATCGATGGGTCGGCCGGTGCGATCTGCAATCGCGCGCGCATGCCCCTGAACGGTCTCTGCCTGGTCCCACTCCCCCAACATACTCAGCACGACAGCCCACATCATGTAGCAAAGTATCGCCAAACCTTGCGGGGTGTTGCCGAGCGGAGCCCTGGGATCGGGCCCCGTCAGTTGCTGGCACGCGCGTGCAAACATTTTCTCCGCTTCACGGCACCGGCCCGCGACAAAATAAGCCTGGCCCAAGCCAAACTCCGCGTAGCTCAGCCATCCACGATCGCCGAGTTGCTCGGCCTTGCCGACAGCCTCCTCCCCGGCCTCGATCGCTTCGACGGGCGCGCCATAAAAATTGAGCGCCGCTGCGCGCACCGCCATGGTCGCAACCTTGCGCGCATGGTCCCCGATCGCCGCTGCGCGCGCATCGGCCTCCTTCGCCAGACTCAGCCACTTGTCGACAACGCCAAAGGAAGAAAACGCCACGCGCGACTCAATCCGCAGATCGATGGCAAGCGTCTCGCGCTCGGCCGATAGCGGCGCCTTGTCGAGCGCATCGATCGCAATCCCGAAATATTGCGCGCCCTCGGCCAGCGCCGAACGATCAATACATTTCCTGGCTATGTTGCGGGCGAACAGCGCACTCTTCCGCCAGTCCTTTGCGCCTGTTGCGTGGTATAGAAGAACATCGGACTGGTCGTCCAGGCGACCCGACACTCCAGCCTCGATACTGGCGAGAATTCGCCGATGCAGTTTTTCACGCGCCGCTTCCAGCATGGATTCGTACGCTTCCTGGCGGATCAGTTCGTGCGGGAATTCGTAGACGTGACTTGGCAACAAACTGACTTCGATCAGGAGTTCGGCGCGATCGAGCGCGGCCAGTTGAGACTGCAGCTGCTCGTCCGGCAGGCCCGTTACCTCCTGCAAGATGCGGGCGGTTGCCTGTGTTCCGACCGCAGCCGCTGTCCGAAGGAGAATCTTTTCATCCCAGCTCAAACGATCGATACGCGCGGCGATCATGCCCTGAATGGTCGCGGGCATGCCCAATCTATCCGGAGATATGTCAACGCTGGCGCTATCGTGGTGCCCGCCGAGAACGACCTGATCCGAAAGACCGCGACACACCTCTTCGATGAAAAGCGGCACGTTGCCGGTATGCCGGAGGATGCGGTCCTTCAAGTCCGTCACCGACGGGGAATGCCCAAGGATATCGTCCAGCATCTCGCGACCGGCGTCGTCGTCCAGCGGACGCAACCACAGACTGACGGAGCTTCGTCGGCTACGCAGCTCCGGCGTTCCGGTCGGCCTGCTGGTGGTCACGATCAGCAACGGATGACGGGCGGTCAGTGATTCCAGGGATTCAATTGGCGCCGCACTCGCACTATCGATCCAGTGCAAATCCTCGATCAGAAGCATGACCCGCGAGTCCTGGGTTATGCGCTCAATGACGGCACGGCTTGCCTCTGCAATTGCCCGACCACGTTGCCTGGGCTCAAGCTTGCTCCAATCCGGATCCGAAACCGGAAGGTCCAGCACGGCATCTATCGCCGCGTGCCAGATCGGCGGCAAACCGGCGAGCGGATCCTCGCCCGGAATCGGCTTGCCGGCCCGCAAATGTGGCGACAGCGCCGATTGCAGAACGTTCTTCAACACGGCAAAGGGCGAGGCTTGCAAGGGCGGGCTGCATTCGGCCTCGATCACGCGCCAACCGGCCGCCCGCAACTCCTCCACAAACTCGTACACCAGACGCGATTTGCCGATGCCGGGATCGCCAAGCACGGAAACCATTTTCCCGTCTTTGGCGATTCCGTCGGCCACCGCTCTAAGAGACTTCATTTCAGAGTCTCTTCCGACGAACCGCCCGATGCTTCGAGCCTTGCGAACCTGCCAGGTTGAAAGCTGGTGAACCCCGACTACCCTGTACATCGGAATTGGGTTTGCGAAGCCCTTCAGATGCCTCGGCTCCATCGTCTCGAAGTCAATGAACCCTTCGGATAGCAGCCGGCACGCTTCCGAGGCCATAATCTGTCCCGATGGGGCGACAGCCTGCAGTCGTTCCGCCAAGTGCTGTGCTGAACCGCCGAATTCGTAGACGTGGGAGACGTCACTCGAAACGACATAGGCCAGGACGTAGGCGGAGTGCAGCCCCACGCGCACCTGGATGCTGGGGTCGCCAAGTTCTGCAACACGCCGGATCAGTTCGATCGCTGCGTGGCAGGCAAGGCGACTATGGTTATCGTCAGCGCTTGGGGCGCCAAACGCGGCCACCAATCCGTCCCCGAGCTCCTTGCTGACCGTGCCGCGAAATTGTCGAACCGCGGCTCGCATCGCTGACAGTGCGGGTTCGAGACGGGAGACGGCATGTTCGGGATCGAGGTCCGCAACAATATTCGTCGAGCCGACAATATCCGCGCGCAGAATCGTTACGAATTTGAGTTCGGCCTTGGGTTCGGTAGAGGCCTGGACATCTTCGGCAACAGCACCGCCGCCGTTGATGGTTACGCGTAGCGAGCCTCCGCAATAAGCGCAGAAACTACTTTCCGGCCGATTGGATTTACCGCAGCTGTCGCACCGCTTTTGCAGCGCCCGAGCCCCGCAGGCCGCGCAGTACTTGTCCCGCTCATCCATTGCCGATCGGCACGCATCACAAAACATAATCGCGTCCTGACGGGATCAGTCGATTATTCGAGTAATTTCTCGTATTTAGCCTTGTATTTAGCTGCCATTCGGAATGGTGACCCATTCCGCCCGCCTCTGCAAGGTTGTTATCCCCGATGAACCAGCGGATTAAGACGGCCTTTTGTCTGCCCCGCGTCTGGATGTGCCGATGGCCACTTTGCGGGGTCAAGCCTTAACCATGTAGGCTCATCGGAGCAGATCGGACGCCGGCAGCCCCCGAACTCTCGGGGTACCCGGCGCAGTCATACCGCCCGACGGAAAAAACCTGACGTTCGGTGGACGGACTCGACATTCATCGCGGATGAGATGGTCACCGCCTTGCTTCAACACCTGAACAGCAGTTGCGCGGCGATCTAGCAATAGACGTTGAGGCTCGACTTTGTTGGCTGCCATGCAACGCTGATAATGGCTTTCGACACCCACGGTAGGTGCAACCGATCAGTGAGGAGAAAGCCTACTCCCCCTTGAGGCCGCATCGCGGACCACCGCGCTCCACTTGCGCGTCTCGCCGTCGATGACTTTGCCGAACTCCGCGGCCGTGCCGCTGCGTGAGCTTCCAGCCCCCGGACCAGCAGCTTCTGTTTCACCTCGGGATCGGCAAGCGCGCGGCCAGCCTCTGCCTGTACCCAAAGGTCAGGCCCTCGGGCCGTGACTTGCCGTAAGCGTTCAGCTCCTGCAGGTCCTTTGAACGCCGCCTGCGCATTGGCGATCAGAAATATCGGCGCAACGACCTTTCAACTCACCGACCGGCCTCGCGCCAGCGGCGCCGAGCCCGTCGGCGGTCCCGGCCGCCGTCCCGCGGCGGGAATGGGCGATCCGCCATATCTGCGCCGGCGGCCGGCCAGCGCGGCCAACGGTCGCGGCGGCGTCACTTCGGATGATCCCCCGAACGTAGGGTCCCAAAGGTTGCATCCGCGTTCCATTGTGGCTTGTGGCCGGGCGCGCTTTAGTTCTAACCTTGCAGCAAAAGCGCCATAGAGCGCGGACAGGCGACAAGAACGAAACAGAACGAGATCTTGGGAGGATCAATGAAACGCAGGACGCTTCTCGGCGGAACGATCGCCGCCGCCGTGCTTGGCCTAACTTTTGGGCTCAACTCAGCCGCACTCGCTCAACAGCCCCCGATCAAGATCGGCATGTCGATGGCACAGACCGGCGGTCTGGCGGGCGGCGGCAAGGCCTCGCAGCTCGGGATCGAGATCTGGCGCGACGACGTCAACGCCAGGGGTGGCCTGCTCGGCCGCAAGGTCGAACTCATCGTTTATGACGACAAGTCGAGCGCTTCGGAAACGCCGGCGATCTATTCCAAGCTTCTGGACGTCGACAAGGTCGATATCCTGTTCGCGCCCTACGCGACCGTGCCCACCGCGCCGCTGATGCCGCTGGTCAAGCAGCGCGGCATGTTGCTGATGGGCAACTTCTCGTTCCAGGTGAACAGCAAGGTTGGCCACGACATGTGGTTCAACAATGCCCCATGGGGACCGGCCGACAGCTGGGCGGCGTCCTTCCTCGAACTCGGCCAGAAGGCCGGCGGCAAGACCATCGCGCTGCTCGCGGCCGACCAGGAATTCGCGCAGAACCTGGCGCTGACCGCACGCGACGTCGCCAAGAAGATGAACATGCAGATCGTGTTCGACCAGGCCTATCCGCCGAACACGGTGGAATTCTCCTCGATCCTGCGTGCGCTCAAGGCTGCCAAGCCCGACATCGTCTATGTCGCGTCCTATCCGCCGGATTCGGCCGGGATCCTGCGCGCCGTGAACGAAATCGGGATCGGCAACAACGTCAAGATCTTCGGCGGCGGCATGGTCGGGCTGCAGTTCGGCGCCGTCATGGAAAATCTCGGCTCCCTGCTCAATGGCGTCGTCAACTACAACACATGGCTGCCGGAACCGAGCATGCAGAACGAGGGGACCAAAGCGTTCTTCGAGACCTATACCAAGCGCGCCATCGAAGCCAAGGTCGATCCGCTCGGCTACTATCTGGCGCCGTTCGGCTACGCCAGCGGCCAGATGATCGAGCAGGCGATCAAGGCAGTGGGATCGCTCGACCAGAAGGCGCTCGCAAAGTATCTACGCGAGAACGAGCACAAGACCATCGTCGGTCCGATCGCGTTCGCCGCCGACGGCGAGCGAAAGGAATCCGCAACGCTGCAGGCGCAGTTCCGTGGCGTCGTGGACAAGAATATGGACCAGTTCCGCAAGTCCGGCACCCAGGTGATCCTGTTCCCGGCGAAAATGAAATCCGGCGATCTCATCAGCCCGTTCGAGGCTGCCCGGAAATAACCATCGCGGCTAGAGTCCCGTTTCGATTAAATCGAAACGGGACTCTAGATTCCTTATTTTGACGCGTTTTCTTGACGCGAACCGGCATCCACTTCGCTGGAAAACGCTATGATCTCCGGACCATGGTGCGCTGACCCCGGTCGGCGCACCAGCGCCCCGAGCAATTTTGGTGGGAAAGGCAGCGCGTGCGCGAACCGGGAAGGCGGCGGCTCAGGAGCGGGTCAAGGGGGACCTTACGTGTTTTCATTTGAACTGCTGCTCGATGCAGTAGTGCTCGGGGTGCTGCTTGGCTGTTTCTACGCGGCGGTCAGCCTTGGGCTGTCAGTCGCGTTCGGCCTGCTCGACGTTCCCCACGTCGCGCACCCGGCCTTTCTGGTGCTGGCGTCCTACGCCGTCTATGTGCTCAACGAGTTCTATGGAATCGATCCGCTGCTGGCGGGACTGCTGATCACACCGTTCCTCTTCCTATTCGGTCTCGCCGCCTACCGCCTGTACTACGAGACGTTCGAGAAACGCGGCAGCGACGCAGGCGTGCGCGGCATCGCGTTCTTCTTCGGCATCGCCTTCATCATCGAAGTCCTGATCATCCTGCAATTCGGCGTCGACCAGCGCTCGGTCACCGCGCCCTATATCGGCAAGGCCTGGCGGATCGGCGATATGCGGATTCCCTACCGGCTGGTGGTCGCGTTCGCCGTCGCCGCTTTGCTGACGACCCTGCTGGCGCTTTATCTGTCGAAGACCTTCATGGGACGCGCGATCCGCGCGGTCGCCCAGGACCAGGAAGCGCTGCGGCTGATGGGCGCCAACCCGATCCGGATCAAGCAATGGGCGTTCGGCATCGCAACGGCCGTGCTCGGCATTGCCGGCGCCCTGCTCATCATCGTCGCCCCCGTCGACCCGACGCTCGACCGCGCCTATATCGGACGGACCTTCTGCGTCGTCGTCATGGCCGGGCTCGGCAGCATGACCGGCACGCTGGTTGCGGCCATCATCCTCGGCGTCGCCGAATCGATCGTGCTGACCCTGTTCGGCGCCTCCTGGGCGCCGGCCATTTCCTTCGCGATGCTGCTCGGCGTTCTCGCCGTGCGGCCGCAGGGGCTGTTCGGCAGGCGGTCATGAAGCGCAACGGTTTCTTTTTCTGGATTGGCGCGGCGATCTTTCTGATCGCCATTGCGCTGATGACAAAGCTCATCACCAACGAGTACCCCTTCTTCGCCGGTTATGTGATCCTGCAATTCATCGTGCTCGCGGTAGCCTGGAGCATCCTCGGTGGCCATGCCGGCTATGTGAATTTCGGCACCAGCGCGTTTTTCGGCATGGGCGTCTACACGGCGGTATTCCTGTTCAAGGTGGCCGGCGCGCCGCTCCTGGTGCAGATCGCCGCCGCCGCCGGCGTCGGCGCGCTGATGGGCTTTGCATTGGGCCTGTTGACCCTGCGCATGCAGGGCATCTTCTTCTCGATTGCGACGATCGCGCTGACCATCGTGATCGAGACCTCGATCACCAATTGGCGCTATGTCGGCGGCGCGGCCGGTATCCAGTTGCAACGACCGCCGGTGACGTGGCCGTTCTCCGGCTATGTCCAGATGCTGTTCTTTGTCCAGGCGGTGCTCGTGGTGCTGGCGGTTGTGGTTTCGCGCTACATCCAGAATTCGTGGATCGGCCGCGGCCTGCAGGCGCTGCGGGACGACGAACTCGCTGCGGAATGCACTGGTGTGCCGACCCTGCGGCTGAAAGTGCTGGCCTGCGTCGTCTCCGGCGCGCTGATGTGCGCGGCCGGCGCACCCGCCGCGATGTATCTGCAGTATGCCGACCCCTCCTCCGCGTTCAACCTCAACTATTCGGTCTCGACGCTGGCGATGTCGCTGATCGGCGGCACCGCGCATTGGGCCGGCCCGATCGTCGGCGCCATCCTGCTGGGCACCACGCAGCAATTGCTGACCGTGACCATCTCGTCGGAAGTGAATGTGCTGGTGCTCGGCGTCATGCTGGTGCTGTTCGTGGTGGCCGCACCGGAGGGCTTGATCGGCCTGCTGCGCCGGGTTCGCGACAAGCGCAGGGAGGGCAAGCAATGACGCCCCCCGGCACCAGCGCACCCCTGCTGCAGATATCAGGGCTTACAAAGCGCTTCGGCGGCTTTACCGCGCTCGACAATGTCAGCGTCGACATCCGCCCCGGCGAACGGTTCGGCCTGATTGGCCCGAACGGCTCGGGAAAGACCACGCTGATCAACTGCATCTCCGGCGCGTTCCGCACCGAGGCCCGTACTGTGGTGTTCCGCGGCGAGGACATCACGCAATTGCCGGCGCATGTCCGCACCCGCCGCGGCATTGCCCGCAGCTTCCAGATCCCGCGGCCGTTCAAAAGCATGACGGTGGTCGAGAACCTGATGGTGGCGCTTGATTTCGCGGTGGCCACGGATCCGCTCGTCTCGGCTGCGCACCGGCACGAGACCGCGATGTCGATCCTTGCCGGCATGGGTCTCGCGTCCAAGGCCGATGCATCCGCCACCACGCTGAGTCAGGTCGAACTGCGCAAGATGGAGCTCGCCCGCGCGATGGCGACGCGGCCAAAGCTGCTGATATCAGACGAGGCGATGGCCGGGCTTTCCTCTTCGGAAGTCGACGAGGTGCTTGATCTCCTGATGAGCCTTGCGGACCAGGAAATCACCGTCATCATGATCGAGCACATCATGCAGGCCGTGATGCGTTTTTCGCAGCGCGTGATGTGCCTCGACGCCGGCAAGATCATCGCGATCGGCGCGCCGAACGAAGTCATGGCCAACCAGCGGGTGCAGGAGGCCTATCTTGGCACTTAGCCTCGCGATAGCAGGCCTCGATGCCGGTTACGGCGCCGTCAAGGCGCTGCGCGGCGTCTCGCTCGATGTCAAAGCGGGCGAGACCGTCGCCCTGCTCGGCACCAACGGCAACGGCAAGAGCACGCTGATGAAGTGCGTCGCCGGGCTGGTGCGGCCGCAGCGCGGAACCATGCAGCTGACGATCGACGGCACCACGCATGACCTGACCAAATTGTCACCGGAAGCCATCGTCGATCTCGGCGTCGCGATGGTGCCGGAGGGGCGGCGGCTGTTTCCCAAACTGACGGTACTGGAAAACCTGATGCTCGGCGCCTTCCGCAAGGCGGCCCGACGCGACATCGACAAGAATCTGGCGCAGGCCTTCGAAACCTTTCCGGTGCTGAAGGACCTGCAGAAGCAGCTCGCCGGCACCATGTCTGGCGGCCAACAGCAGATGCTCGCGATCGCGCGCGCGCTGATGTCCTCGCCGCGCCTGCTCTTGGTCGACGAGCCGTCGGTCGGACTGTCGCCGCTCTTAGTATCGCAAACCATTTCCAAGATCGGCGATCTCAATCAACGCCTCGGCCTCACCGTGCTGATGGCCGAGCAGAACTTCAACCAGGCGATCCGCATCGCCAACCGCGGCTACATCATCGTCCACGGCGAGATCGTTGTCGCGGCCAGTTCCGTCGACGAATTGAAGGGTAACGACATCGTCAAGCGGCTCTATCTCGGCGGCATAGCCTGATGGCGCAAGACGGCGCGCACGCGTCCTTGTAAAGTCGGCAACCTGACCGGAGAAACCAGCCGATGCGTCTCCTGAGCGAAGACTTCCCCTTGGGCCTGCCCGCCGGACCCGTATTCCCCAGAGCCTATCCCGAAGTCGAGCCGGACGCGCTGTCCAATGTCGAACTGTTTCTGCAGGGACAGCCGTTCGACATCTACGCGCAGCTGCGCGCCGAGGCGCCGGTGGCGTGGCAGCGCGAGGGCAATAATGGCCCCGGCTTCTGGGCACTGACCCAATATAACGACGTGATGCGCGTCGATGGCGATCCCAAAACCTTCTCGTCGCAGAAGGGCGGGATTTTGATGGCCTATGGTCCGCCCGAAACGCGGCATCCGCTGCTGTTCCGCGCCTCCGTCGATGCCATGATCAACATGGACGCGCCCTGGCACCTGCAACTCCGCAAGGAGCACATGCCCTATTTCACACCTAGCTATCTCACGGGCATCCGGGAGAAAGTAGCTGCCGAGACCACGCGGCTGATCGACGGCATGGCCGGCCTTGGCGAATGCGACCTGGTCGAAACGCTGTCGTCACGCCTGCCGCTGTTCACGCTGTGCGAAATCCTCGGGGTGCCGGAAGCCGACCGGCCGAAATTCCTGGACTGGATGCACTATCTCGAAGTGGCCGGCCATGTCGCGGCGACGCAACGCAAAAATCCGCAGCCCACGCCCGAGTTCATGGCGTTCGTCAAGGCGTTCAACGAGAACGTCGCCGAGATGTTCGCCTATGGCCAGCACATGCTGCAGAAGCGACGCGCCGATCCAAAGCCCGATCTGATGAGCGCGATCGCGCGCGCCACCATCGACGGCGAATTGCTACGCGACGAATATCTCGACGGCTCCTGGCTGCTGATCGTGTTCGCCGGCAACGACACCACGCGCAATTCGATTTCCGGCTCGATGAAGCTTTTGACCGAATTTCCCGATCAGAAGCGCGCGCTGATGTCCGACCTATCGCTGCTGCCCAACGCCGTCGATGAGCTAATCCGCATGATCAGCCCGGTGATCTACATGCGCCGCACCGCCACGGAAGATGCCGAGATCGGGGCACAGAAGATCGCGGCCGGCGAGAAGGTCATCATGTATTACGGCGCCGCCAACCGCGATCCCGCGATCTTTCCCGATCCTGACAGGCTCGACATCCGCCGCGCCAATGCGTCCAGGAACATCGCCTTCGGCTTCGGCCCGCATGTCTGCATCGGCAAGCGCGTGGCGCAGCTGCAGCTCGAAGAAGTCTATCGCCAGCTGCTGACGCGGCTGCCGGATATCGAATACGCCGGCGGCATCGAAATGGCGCCGAACAATTTCGTCCACGCCATCCGCAAACTGCCGGTGCGCTTTACTCCGCAGCGCTCGATCTGACCGCTGGCCGTACCGACCGCGCGCCCGACGCAAACACGATGTCTTCATAGCCCTTGGCGACGGCGTCGTTGATGGCGGCGACGTATTTCGGCGTGCCGCCGTTGTAGACGAAGTAGCGGTACTTGCCGTGCTCGTGGCCGGGAACGTTGGAATTGTAGCCGGTGAACCACGACTTGGCGTTTCGCATCAGCATGATGGCGTACATCTTTTTCACATGCGCGCTCCAGCGCTCCTGCGCCGCCAAAGTTGGATCGGCGCTGGTGTAGCCGCGATCCCAGATGTGCTCGAGCAAGCCCATGCACCAATTGACGCCGGTCTCGATGCCGCGCGGAAAATTGGTCGAAGCCGAACCGCTTTGCGGGCCGGTCGGCATCAACAGGTTTGGAAAACCGTGAACGAGCATGCCGAGGAAGGTCGACGGACCGTCCTTCCATTTGTCGTATAGCTTCTCGCCGCCGATGCCACTGATGTCGATCTGGTCGTACGCGCCGGTGATGGCGTCAAAGCCGGTCGAATAGATGATGATGTCGAAATCGTAGTCGCGCGCCGACGTGCGCAGGCCGGTTTCGGTCACGCGTTCGAGCGGCGTCTCGCTGATATCGACGAGATGTACATTGTCGCGGTTATAGGCCTCGAAATAATTCGTCTCCAGCGGCACGCGCTGCACGCCAAAACCATGGTCTTTCGGAATCAATCTCTCTGCGATGACCGGATCCTTCACGCGCCGGCGGATGCGGTCGGCGATGTAGGCGGAGAACTCGGCGTTCGCCACTTCGTCGGTAAATATCTCGCGGAAATTACTGAGCCAGATTCCGAATCCCGGCTCGTCGTAGAGCTTGTCCCACAGCGCCAGCCGCTCCTCGCGTGTCACCTCGTAGAAGCCGCGTCGGTCGGGCTCGTGCTCGAAGCCACCGGGGCTGCGGGCGCAGGCCGCGAAGATGTCGTCATAGCGCGACCTGATGTCGGCCATCTCCTCGTCCGAGATCGGTCCGTTGTTGAGCGGTGCCGCCCAGTTCGGCCGCCGCTGGAACACGGTCAATTCGCCGACCTTGTCGGCGATCTCGCCGATCACCTGGATCGCTGTGGCGCCGGTGCCGATGATCGCGACCTTCTTGCCCGCCATCTCGACCGGCTCGTGCGGCCAGTAGAAGGTGTGGAACGAGCGGCCCTTGAAGGTGTCCATGCCTTCCAGCCGCGGCAAGGTCGGCGTCGAGAGCAGGCCGATCGCCAGAATGACGAACCGGCAGGTCAGCTCGCGGCCATCGTCGATCCTGAGCCGCCAGATGTGCTGCGCCTCGTCGAACTGCGCAGCCTCCACCTTGGCGTTGAACTGCATGTATTTGCGTAGATCGAATCTGTCGGCGACATGGTTGAGGTAGCGGAGATTTTCGGGCTGGCCCGAAAAGCGTTCCTTCCAGTGCCACTCGTTGAGCAATTCCCGCGAGAAGGAATAACCATAGGTGTAGCTCTCCGAGTCGAAACGTGCGCCCGGATAGCGGTTCCGGTACCAGGTCCCGCCGAGGTCGGGGGAGCCGTCCAGCACCGTGGCATCCACCCCGAGATCGGCCAGACGCTTGATCTGATAGATGCCGGCCACACCCGCGCCAATCACGATCACTTCGTAATGCGACTTGTCGCGGGGAGCCTTGGTCCCTTCGGTCATATTCCACCCGGTCTTTGTTGTTCTTGGCAACGACGGCGCTTGTGCCCACCATACCAACAATCCGCGCATTGCACTTGCGTCAGGATGCCAGGGTTGCGCCTGATGGCTTTACCTGGCGGGGGCCGTTCCGTACCCTAGCGGTTCCTGTGGCAATGAAAGCAGCAGCATGCACGACCAGTTCACCAACACCCAGCAGATCCGAAAGCCCGCAGTGACTTCCAAAGGCGGCATCGTCGCCGCGCAATCGGGCAAGGCGGCCAAGGTCGGCGCCGAAGTGCTGGCGGCGGGCGGCGATTGCGTCGATGCCGTGATCGCGACGACGTTTGCGCTGGGCGTGCTGGAACCCTGGATGAGCGGGCTCGGCGGCGGCGGCGCGATGGTGCTCTATCGCGCCCGCGAGGACCGTTATGAAGTGATCGACTACGGCATGCGGGCGCCGCTCAGCCTGCGCCTGGAGGATTATCCGCTGAGCGGCGGAGCGGCATCCGATCTGTTTCCGTGGGCGCGGGTCAAGGACGACCGCAACATCCATGGCCCCGGCGCGATCGCGGTGCCCGGCGTGGTTGCCGGCATGGAGGAAGCGCATCGCCGCCACGCCAAAATGCCGTGGCAGGAATTGCTCGCGCCCAGCGTTGCCCTCGCCGGTGAGGGCCTCGCGGTCGACTGGTGGACCACGCTGATGATTGCGAGTGCGGCCGCTGATCTCAGGCGCTATCCCGCCAGTGCGACGGCCTATCTCGTTGATGGATTGCCGCCGAATGCGCCATGGGGGATCAAGACCAAGGTCCGCCTGCCGCAGGACAAGCTCAAGGCCACGATGGCGCATCTGGCAGCGCAAGGTCCGCGCGATTTCTACGAAGGCGATCTGGCGCGCAGCCTCGCCGCCGATGTGCGAAGCGCCGGCGGCGCGCTGTCGGTCGAAGATCTCATCCCGTTCAAGGCCTATCTGCGCGAACCGCTGGCGATCCCCTATCGCGGCGGCAAGGTGTTTGCGACGCCGGAACTGACCGCCGGACCAACGCTGGCGCGTACGCTGCACCTGCTGCAGCAAAATCTGAAACCGGCGAAAAGCGGACCTGACGCCGCGACCTACACGGCCTATGCCGAAGCGCTGCAAACGGCCTACCGCGAACGCCTCAAGGACATGGGCGATGCCGACGGCCGCCGCGCGCTCGGCGCCGAAACGCTGGCGCCGGCCTGCACCACGCATTTCTCGGCCGTCGACCGCGACGGCAACATGGCCGCGGTGACGCAAACCCTGCTGTCATCGTTCGGCTCCAAATTCGTCTGTCCGCAAACCGGCATCACCATGAACAACGGCATCATGTGGTTCGACCCGACGCCGGGCACGCCGAATTCGCTGGCGCCCGGCAAGCGTTGCCTCACCAATTATACGCCGGTGCTGGCGCAGGCGTCTGACGGCCGCCGCACCGCCATCGGCGCCTCCGGCGGCCGGCGCATTCTGCCCGCGGTGACGCAGCTGCTGTCGTTCGTGATGGATTACGGCATGGATCTGGACGCGGCGATCCATCAGCCGCGCATCGACGCCAGCGAAGGCGCCATCGTGATCGGCGACGTGCGCTTGCCGAAATCAACGCGGGAGAGCCTGCATGCGCAGTTCGATTACGAGGAAGCGCGGATCCAGACCACGCCGATGAAGTTCGCCTGCCCGAGCGTCGTACTGCGCGACGGCGCCACCAACAGCGGCGCCACCGAGGTGTTCCAGCCATGGAGTGAGGCGGTCGCGGAAGCGTAACGCGACAATCGCAAAGGGTACGGCCCGATGCGAAAAGTCTGGATCGTCCACGCGGCTCTTTCCCGCCCGCCCCTCGCCCATGAGCAGCTCGATCCGATCGAGCTAATTCAGCCGCTCAGGACTCAAGCGAGAGCAAGGGAATATCGAGAAAATAGACGAACCCGCTCGGCTCGTACGTCAATCTGACATTGCCTTTGAGTTGCCGGCCGAGCGTCTCGATCAGGCGCGTGCCAAAACTCTGGCGCGTCGGAGCCGCAACCGCCGGGCCATCCTGTTCTTTCCAGGTGAAATGCAGCCGCGATGCCGGCGCATCCTTCGCCCAGCTGATTGCCACGTGACCGGCGGGCACCGACAATGCGCCAAATTTCGTGGTGTTGGTGCAGAGTTCGTTGAGGGTCATCGCGATCGCAATAACCGCGCCCGACGCGATCTGCACATCGGATCCGGCAATCGAAAACCGGGGCCTGTCCGGATTGTCGAACGGCTCGGTCGCCCCCTGCACGATCTTTCGCAGCTCCGCACCGGTCCAGCGCGCCTGCAACAGCAGATCATGGGCCCTCCCGAGCGCCAACAGACGGCCTTCGATCGCTTGCTGCGCATGCTGCGTGCTCGGCGCGTTGCGAAGACTTTGCGACGCGATGGCGCCCACGGTTGCCAGCGTGTTCTTGATGCGGTGATGAAGCTCTTCGAGGATCAGTTTTTGCAGCTTGTCGGCGGCTTCGCGCTCCTTGGCGTCGATGCCGGCCTGCTCAAGCAGCGTCTCGGCGCTGAGCTTGGCCTGTGTCAGCAGCAGCCGGAGACTGACGTTTTCTGCCGCCAGTTCCTCCTGCGGTGACGTCGGATCGGACGCCTCAAGGGAGGCATACGGATCAGGAACTGTTCTGAACATCGACAACGAATACCACCATCTGTCCGGTTCCGGACATTTCTTTATGCCAATGATTCAGCCGTCTGACCGTTACGGTGCAAAGCCATCGGATGTCCGTCTCCTGCCGATTTCAGGCCGGGCCAAGCATTACGCGCATTTCCGCAATGATTTCGTCGGATTGCAGCGGTTTGCCGAAAAATCGGCTGTCCAACGGAATGTCGCTGCCGGACAATTTCAGCTGTCCGGACGCCAGGATGATCTTGATGGGCGGCCAATTCTCGCGGACCGCGTGTGCCAGTTGCAGCCCGTTCATGCTACCGGGCATCTGAACGTCGGTAAGCATCAGCGCGATATCGGATCGGGAGCGGAGGATGGCCATGGCTTCATCCGCGTCCACGGCCTCGACCGGGACATAGCCGGCGTCTTCCACCATATCGACCACGCGCATGCGCAGCATCATCTCGTCTTCAACGACGAGCACGACGAGCGGAAGGCGGGAATGATCCAGAGGCATCATATATGGCTCAACGGCACGCCATGACCAGGCGCACCTCGCGAACGGCTGCACCCGACGCTCCTAGCAGCGCGAATACCGCGAACGCCGAGATAGCTTTGGTCATGTTGGGCTGCTGACTGTGGCGGATCGCCAATCCCACTGCGCTTGGGGATCGATTGGCAACGGCGCTGCGGACGCAGAGTTCCGCAACGACGACTTATATTTGCATCGCCGCGCTTGCCAATTAAGGCAGGCGTCGATCCCGGCTCACGCGGCGACGCTGTCAATTCCAGGCCGCGCCGCGGCCTCGGCCATCAGCCGCGAAAGTCGATGCTGCGCAGGATGATGCCGGGAGGCGAGCCCTCGAACTCCCGCGCCTGGAACTTGCGCGAGGCGCATTGTTCGATCCGGTCGCGCAGCCGGACGAACTGCTCTTCACGCCGTTCCGGCGCCGTCCGCGAAACACGCTCAAGATCGTCCATCGCCGACGCACTGACGGCGCAGGGGACTTCCCTGCCGTCGTCCATCATGGAAAATTTCAGCACCATGCGATCATATTCGTAGCCCCCGATGCTGCCACGCGCGAGCGTCATCGGGCGGTTCTCAAAGGTCGGAACAACCGTACCATCGATTTCTCCCACTCAACCCACCATCATCTTCTTCTTGGCCGGCGGGGGATTGATTTCGGCAATCCTGCGCAGGCAGTCGGCTTCGGAATCATGCGGGCCCGAAACGAAGGTGCCGCTGACCTTGGTCGAGTACCAGCCGGACACGACACCGAGGCGAAGCGATTCTTCTGTCTTGACGTGACGGGGCGAGAGATTTTTCATCAGATACTTTCAGTTTGGCCGTTCGATCTTGCGTCGAACACGCTGGATAAAGTCTTGGTTGGTCGAAGCCGCTTGTTCGTTTTGTTCAGACATCATCGCCGGAGAGCCGGGTGAGATCCGCAAGCACCGCGCTCACGAGGTCGCGGTGATGCGTGTCTGATGGCGCGAGGCTGGCCGAATAGAGGTTGAGCACGTAACGCGCCTTGGCCACCGCCTCGGACCACGAGGCGGCCGGTACGGCCAGGAGCTGGATCTCAACCACGCCCTGCTTGTCGCGCAGCAGTTTCGCGTTGGCCTCGACGTCGGCGAGCACGCGGCGGATGTCGGTTGCCTTCTGCGCCGCCATGCCGCGATGCTTGTCGAGTTCGATCGGCATCTCAGTCACTTGGGCGCGCTCGCGTCGATCCGCTGCGCATCGGACAGATCGACTGAACTGATCGAAATCATTTCCATCGAAGATCGGTGCGGCGCCGCTGCAGGGACCATGATCATGGTGGCGACACGCCGGAAGCACGGGAACGACAGCCCTTCGATCATCTCCTCATCGGTGACGACTTCGTAAGCGCCGGGCGCGAGTTGGCGATCAATTCCCTTGATGCGGAACGGGTGCCTGAAATGAATCGTTTCCCGTCGCGAGCGCATCGTCATGGCAACAGACCTCGTCTGCGCACGGAACCATCGGATTGTTCGGACATCGGCGTAGCGTGCGCGCTTTTGCGGCAATTAGCTATCGTTTTCTCTGTCGAGAGGCGCATTTGGTTGAATAAAGCAGCAAAAGCCTTGTATTCGGTGGTTTCGTAGCCATTTCAAGCAGGTATTCAGCCAAGAAAGTATTTCGAATGAAGCTGCGCGTCGGATTCGAAATGCTTTACGATTTCCCGCAGCCGACACCCATGATCATGGTGCTGGGCACTCATTTCACGCGCGCCTCCGACGTCATCGTGCCGGACTTCCTGACCACCACGCCTGCGGTCGAAATCACCCCCTATCGCGACATGTTCGGCAATTGGTGCAGCCGCATGGTGGCGCCGGGAGGCCGCCTCCGTCTTGCCGCCGATGGCGTCGTTCGCGACTCCGGCCTGCCCGATCCGATGTTCGCCTCGGCGGTCCAGCACGCGGTCGAGGATCTGCCTGCGGACACATTGGTGTATCTGCTCGGCAGCCGCTATTGCGAGACCGACCGCCTTTCGGACATTGCCTGGCAGTTGTTCGAGAAGACGCCGCCGGGCTGGGCGCGGGTGCAGGCGATCTGCGACTTCGTGCATCGCCACATCGCGTTCGGCTACGAGCACGCCCGCGCCACCAAGACGGCGTGGGAAGCCTATAGCGAAGGCAAGGGCGTCTGCCGCGACTATGCTCATCTGGCCATCACGTTCTGCCGCTGCATGAACATTCCGGCGCGCTATTGCACCGGCTATCTCAGCGACATCGGCACGCCCAAGCCCTGGGCCGTGGGGGATTTCGCCGGCTGGTTCGAAGCCTATATCGGCGGGCGCTGGCACATGTTCGATCCGCGCAACAACGTGCCGCGGATCGGCCGCGTCCTGATCGCACAGGGGCGCGATGCCTCCGACGTGCCGATCACCCAGACCTTCGGCCCGAACACGCTGGCGAGCTTCAAGGTGTGGACCGACGAGGTCGCCGCATGAGCGAACCACACCCTGCCCTCAGCGCCGACGAATTCGCCTCCTTGCGCGAAGTCAGCAAGGGGGATGCGCAGCGTGAAATTCCCCAGTTGCACTGGGAACGGCTGGTCGGCCTCGGCTACGCAGTGCGGCGGCTCGGCGAACTCGGCTTGACCGCGTCCGGCCTGCGGCGCCTGGCGAGCGGCCAATAGCCACCTCAATCCCTGGAGCCGCTTGCACCGCTGGCGAGATGGATGCAACTTTCGGCCGACTTGGCCGTAACTCGCTGCATCAGAGCGTTTTCAAGCGAAGTGGAGACCGGTTCGCGTTAAGAAAACGCGTCAAGTCGAGAATCTGGAGCCCCGTTTCGATTTCATCGAAACGGAAGAGGCTCTAGCCAGGGAACATCCGCATGCGCGCTCTTGCTCTGCTTGTCGTTTTCCTGATCGGATTTGGATCGCCGGCCTTCGCCGACGATGTCGCCGCCGCGCAAAGCGTGATCCGCGCGCAGGAGCAGGCTTTTGGCCGCGACGATTCCGCCGCCGCCTATTCTCACGCGGCGCCGTCGATCCAGCAGATTTTTCCGGAAGCCGATATCTTCATGCAGATGGTCCGGCAGGCCTATCCGCCGGTCTACCGCCACAAGAGTTTTGAATTCGGCGAAGCCCGCGCGGCGGGTGGCCGGATTGCCCAGCGCGTCCACATCGTCGATGCCAATGGCGAGGCATGGGAGGCGTTGTATACGCTGGAGCAGCAGCCCGACGGCAGCTTCAAGATCACGGGCTGCTCGCTGTTGAAGGCCGGCCAAGCGGTGTGAGACATACGTTGCGACAGAGGGCCGCCTCGACATCAGAATTCGCACGCAGTCCTTTGCCATTGCAACCGCCGGGGGTTTGCGCCTTACTCGCCCCAATGGACGCAACCGCGTCTTGATCCCGGAGGAAACAAAAATGAAAACAGTACAGACGATGCTGGCCGAGGCCGAAGCCGAGGTGCCGCGTATCAGTCCGGATGAAGCGAAGAAACTGGTTGGCCGGGCTGACGTGCTGTTTCTCGACGTCCGTGAACCGGCCGAGGTCGCAGCATCGGGCAAGGTCCCGGGCGCGCTCGCCATTCCGCGAGGACTTGTGGAATTTCGTGCCGATCCAGCTTCCGCGCTACACGACGCGGCGTTCGATCGATCCAAGACGGTGGTCGCCTACTGCGCGTCCGGCGGGCGCTCGGCGCTGGTCGGCAAGACCCTGAAAGACATGGGATACAATAACGTCCGCAACCTTGGCGGCTTCAAGGGCTGGCTGGAGGCCGGCGGCGAAGTCGAGAAGGGATAATTGGCGCGAGCATGATCCGGACCCGCAGGGCCGCGTTAGCGCAAAGCGGGCACCGGTTTTCCCTCGCGACAAACGCGGAAGGCGTTTGCGCGCAGATCATGCTCACACAAAAAGATGGAGCGGGATGACGGTTCGAAGAAACGTCATCCCGATCTAGGCCATCGCCATCCGCTGCCGCGCGCGCATCAACAGCAGCACCATGATGGCGATGTTGACCAGGTTCCAGGCAACGCCGTTGGTGAACGCGGCGGCGTAGGAGCCGGTGGCGTCGAAGATGACGCCCGAGATCCAGCCGCCGAAGGACATGCCGAACACCGAAGCCAGGATCACGAACCCGACGCGTGTAGCTGCCTCCGAAGCCGGCATCGTCTCGCGCACGATGATGGCGTAGCTCGGCACGATGCCACCCTGGAACAGCCCGAACATCGCAGAGATCAGGAAAAGCGAGGTCAGGCCGTCGAAGAACAGATAAAACAGCAGCGCCGTGCCTTGCGCGATCGAACCGATCAGGAGCGTCGGGATGCCGCCGATCTTGTCGGCCAGGAAACCAGAGCCGATGCGGCTGATGATGCCGAGGCCCAGCATCAGCGACAGCATTTCGGCGCCGCGCGCCACGCCATAGCCGAGATCGCTGCAATAGGCGACGATGTGAACCTGCGGCATCGACATCGCCACGCAGCAGGAGATGCTGGCGAGCCCCAGGATCACGGTGAGTGCATTGGCGGATAGTTTCAGGTCGAGGCGCGGCGGCGGCGCGTTGACATGACTGCGGCGCCCCCCTGCTCCCATCAGGAGCCTCAGACCGACAAGCGCCAGCGTCATCGCCACGGCCGTGAAGATGCCGAGCGCGATATGGGTGGTGCGCCAGTCATAGGTCTGCATGCCCCAGTTCACCAGCGACGGCCAGACCGCGCCGCCGATGTAGTTGCCGCTGGCGGCGATCGCGACCGCCAGCCCGCGGTAGCGTTCGAACCAGTGCGAGGCTTCCGCCATCAGCGGCCCGAAGGTCGCCGCCGAAGAAAGCCCGATGGCAAAATGCACGAGAATGTACGGCCAGATCGACCATGACATGCCGGCGACGATATAGCCGAGGCCCAGAATGCTGATGCCAAGCCCGATCGCGGTGACGATACCGTAGCGGTCGGATATTTTGCCTGTTATCACCTGGCCCAAACCGAAACCGAGCATCATCATGGTGAAGGCCAGTGACGCCGTGCCCCTGGTGGCGCCGAAATCCTGCTGCACCACCGGCAGCGCGACCACCACCGACCACATGCCGACGCTGCCGAGCGAGCCGATCAGCACGGCCACGGCAAGCCGGGCCCAGGCTCGGCGCGAGTCGGGAACGAACAGTTCGGAATCTCGAATGAATTCAGAAGAAATAACCACGGCGGGCGCAACTTCTAGCGCAATTGCCTAGAGGTCAAGCCACAATGGCGCGATATTGGGCATGCAGATGTGGAGGGGGTGGTAAAAAGCGCCACCCCCAACACGCGCGCCAGAGCCCGTTCCGATGGAATCGGCACGGGCTCTGGATTCTCGTCTTGACGCGTTTTCTTGACGCGAACCGGTGTCCACTTCGCTGGAAAACGCTCTAGCTCACGCCATCTGCTGCCACAATTTTTGCACCAGCACGCCGGCGCGTTTCTCGATCGACGCCGCGGCATCCAGCGCCAGGTCCTCGCGATAGCGTCCCGCGATCAGTTGCACGCCGATCGGCTTGCCCTCGTGCAGCGCGACGGGCACCACCGCGGACGGCAGGCCCAGTACATTGATGGCGGAAATGAACCGCAAATCGTTGAAGAACATCTCGGCCACGCGTTCCAGGCTGGTCGTATCCGCGCGCGGCCCGGGCGTCGGCATGACCGTCGTCGGCGCCAGCACGACCGGATAATCCTCAAAGAAGGCTTGCCAGGCGCGAATATGACCGCTGCGCGCGGCTGTCGCACGCATCCAGCCCGGCAGATCGAGCGTGTTCGCCTTTAGCTTGATGCCGCCCCACGCCGTGTGGAAATGCTCCGAGGCTACCGCCAGCATCCCGGCTTCCTGCAGCACGGCGACTTCATTGACGATGATGTCGCACCAGGTCTGCCAGACGCCATTGATATCAGGGACCTCGACTTCGCTGACGCGATAGCCCCCGCGCTCCAGATGGTCGGCGGCCTGCTTCAGCGCCGCGCGCACCGATGGATCGACGTTCATGTCGGCGGGCAGTTTCGCCAGCGCGACCTTGATCGGTCCTTTCGGTTTCGGACCCGCCAGCGGCGCCGGCACCCACCAGGGATCACGCGGATCGCGCTGGCACATCACTTCAAGGCCGAGCCTGACGTCGCCGACGCTGCGCGCCAGCGGTCCCTGCGCCGACATCAGATGCGCGAGCATCGGCCGCTCGGCTGTGGCGCTTTGATTGAAGGCGGGGATACGGCCTTGCGTCGGCTTGATGGTGGCGACGCCGTTGCAATGCGCCGGCCAGCGCAGCGAGCCGCCGATGTCGTTGCCATGCGCGATCGTGCCGATGCCGGCCGCGACCGCCGAGCCGGCGCCGCCCGATGATCCGCCGCAGGTGATCTCGGGATCCCACGGGTTGAGCGTCAGGCCGTGCAGCGGATTATCCGTGAAGCCGCGGAACGAGAATTCGGGCGTGTTGGTCAGTCCCAGCACGACAGCGCCGGCCTTCCGGAGATTGCGCACCACAGGCGCGTCTGATGGGGCGATGATGTTCATTTGCGAAGGCACGCCGTTGGGATTGGGCCTGCCTTCGTAATCGACGTTTTCCTTGATCGTGATCGGCACGCCATGCAGCAGGCCGAGTTCGCCGCCTTTCGCACGCGCCTGGTCCGCCGCCCTGGCAGCCTTGAGCGCTTCGTCGGAGAGATCGACCACAACCGCGTTGAGCTTTGGATTGACCGCGCGCATCCGCGCGACGTGAGCCTCCGTAACCTCGACCGAAGAAATCGCGCCGGACCGGATGGCTGCCGCGGTCTCCAGCGCCGACCATTGCCAGACCGGCCCCTTGGGCGTGGCCGGCTTGCGCGAAGGAGCGCTCTTGGCCTTTGCTTTCCCGGTCTTGCTGGCCACCTTCGCGGCCTTGCTGGCGCGGACAGAAGTTTTTTTGGTCGGTTTTTTCGCGGGCGTCTTTTTCCAAGCGCGCTTCACAACTCTCTTGGCCAATTCGTTTCTCCTCCAATTGCGCGGCGGAGGTTATGGGCGGAGAGGCCGCGTGTCGAGGCTTGCGCGGCCGACCAATGAGCTTCGCCAATCGATTGATTCAAAAGCGATCGATGCGAACAGGCGCGGTGCAATCGCAAAATGTGCCGCGAGGCTGAACGGCGATCGAACGGGAAAGGCGCATTTCCATCGGCATTTCCGTGATCCGGATCACTTTTTCGAAGGCGCGGATCGTTCAGGCTGCGCGCGGGCTCGGGGCCACCGCCGGCCGCTTCTAACGGTTTCGTGAGCAGCAATAGTGAAGCAGCTCACGATTGCCGCAGCGCGTCTCGACTTACAAAAGCCAATGCAACGTGGGAGCTGAACATGCCAAGAGACTTAACGAGAGTCCTGCGCCATGATGTCACTCAGCGTACACATAATGATTGGGCGATCGCTATCCCTGTTGGATTGGTGATCGCGGGCCTGCTGGGCTTCGTCGCCTTTTATCCGAAGCCAGCACATGTATCCAAAGCCGGACAGGCTGAAACCGTGGGCATGGTCGCCGCGAAGCCGGAGCCAGTCCCCGCTGCAAGGAAGCCGGTCCGCTACGAAGCGACCATCGAAAACTGGAAGCGCTACCGCGCGGCAACCAAACCTGCCGGGAATCCTCCGGCGGATTGAGCCCTCCTGATCTGCGAGCGGACCAGCGGAGCGCCAGCATCCTGGCGAACCGCCCGGCGCGCCGCCGCCTTCCGGCGGACAGAGATCAACAGGGTAAGCCATCTTGCACTGCATCCTTCAGCCCCGGGCTGCGCCGAAAGGTGCTCGCAACCGAGGCCGGGCCGGCATAGCCTTGCACCCGCTTGGCCGGATCAACCGGCCGGCACATATCCTGGGAGGAAGTGATGACACGCGACGTGCAGCGCGATCCGCAATCCATGATTTCACGACGAACGCTCGTCCACGGCCTGGCGCTCGCCGCCGGGGCCACCGTGGCGGGGGCCGGCACCGCGCTGGCCCAGCAGGGCGGCGCGGTGGGGCCGCCATCCGTGGTCACCACCCCGCCGCGCGATTTCAGTCCCCGCGGCGCGCCGACCACCTATTTCTGGGACCCCGATATCATCGCGGTCGATCCGTCGTTCAACGACCTCGCCCAGCCCAACGCGCCAATCCAGCGTCTCCATACCGGACTGCTGTGGGCCGAAGGCCCGGCGTGGAGCTCGCAGGGCCGCTATCTCCTGTGGAGCGACATTCCCAATAATCGCCAGATGCGATGGACCGAGGATGACGGCCGCGTCAGCGTATTCCGCACCCCGTCCAACAATTCCAACGGCAACTCGTTCGACTTCCAGGGTCGGCAGCTGTCCTGCGAGCATCTCACCCGCCGGGTGGTGCGCTACGAGCACGACGGCACCGCGACCGTGCTCGCCGATAATTTCGGCGGCAAGAAACTCAACTCGCCGAACGACGTCGTCGCCCATCCCGATGGCAGCTACTGGTTCACCGACCCGCCCTATGGCGGCCAGCTCTATGAGGGCGAACCGGACGTTGCGGGAGGCCCCAGCAATCCAGCCGGCAAGCTCAACCCTCGGATCGGCCAGCCGGCCGGCTTCGTGCCTGGCAAGCGCGAGCTGCCGACCAATTGCTATCGCATCGACCCCTCAGGCCGCGTCGACCTGGTCGTGACCGAGGAGCAGGTGCCCGATCCCAACGGCCTCTGTTTCTCGCCCGATTACAAGAAGCTCTACGTCGCCAGCACCGGCAAGGGGCCCGGCGATACCGGGCCGGGCGGCAAGGGCGACATGTTCGTGTTCGATGTCGGCACCGACAACAAACTGTCGAACCACAAGCGGTTCAGCGACTTCATGGTAGATGGCGTCAAATGCGGACCGGACGGCGTGCGCTGCGACGTCAACGGCAATGTCTGGGCTTCCAGCAATGCCGGCCGCGCCGTCGGCTATAGCGGCGTGACGATATGGTCACCGGACGGCAAGTTGATCGGCCGGATCCGCCTGCCCGAAGTGTGCGGCAACGTCTGTTTCGGCGGGCCGAAGCGGAACCGCCTGTTCATGGCCGCGAGCCAGTCGCTCTACGCCGTGTACACGGCGACCCAGGGCGCCGGCCCGGGCTGAGCCGTTCGGCACGACGCGAAACAGCGCATGGAGAAGCCGGCGCAACGCGCCGGCTTTTTCATGCCACACAGTCCTCGACTTCATCTTGTCTCGACAGTTCTTGTCTCAAGAAATCTTTGGGGATGCTCACGCCTGTGCGCGACCATGCGCATGCGTGGGGTCTCCGCAGTCATACGGAGGCAAATTGTGGCTCCATTGTGCTATATTGAACAGACGCACCAGCGTATTTCGCTATGAATGTCTGAGTTTCATCACGAAAGAATTTTCAAACTAGGGCCCGGCCGGTGTGCCGGGCTTTTGCATATTCGCCTTCGTTCCGCTGGTGGGTCAGGCGCTACGCCCTGCCCGTCGCCCGGTCAGATGCCGCGCCCCCAATAGCAGGGCGGATCGAACCCAACAGTCCTCAATAGTCGCGGCGAGGCTTGCGCTTTCCGCCCTCGTAATAGGGATTGACGACGCATTGTGCGGCGCGGCCGGATGCCGACATATTGCACTGTGGGATCGAGGTATAGCCGCATTCGAAGTAGAAATCGTTCCGGCCTGTGTAGACCTGAAGGCAGACGGGATATTTCGGATCATAGGTCTGGGCGTGCGCCGACGGCGCTGCAACAGCCGCAGCAATCGCCAATGCAGCCAACGTCAGAATGCGCATCAGAACTCCTTCGATGGCAGAATTGCCCGCTGCCGGGATAACCCCGCGCGGGTGCCGGTAGTTCCTCTCGGACAAGCCGCGCATGCCCGATCCGGAAACCCCGACGCTACATCGCACCGTCGAGAGAGGCCAGCCTGCAGCCGATCGAACCCGGCAGCAGGCCAGGCTTACTTGTCGAGATTACTTGCCGATATTTCTGATGATTGTGCTGGTCGTATCGTTCATGGCGCGGAGCATGGTGGTGGTCAGCTGCACGGCCATATGCCGCTGAGCCATCATGCTTTGCAGACTGATCATATCCAGCTCGCCGCCACACACCCGGTCGAGCTCGGTTGCTGACAATTCGTGCACAAGACTAGTCATGTTGTTTCCCCCAACTGGATGTACCGGCCGGTACTAAACGTTCGATCAGCGGATCGGGAAGATGTCCTTCCACGGGGTCGGCTGCAGCGGCTTCGGGAACAGCACTTTCAGGATGTCGGGAAAACGGATGCAGCCACCTTCGATCACGCCGCCGGCCACGATCTCCAGTTCCTCGATCGCCAGTTCACGGTTTTCGGTATTGCGCTTGGTCATCACATTTCTCCATCGGTTAAGAATGAGGTGAAGAGCGTTAGTGCTCGTCATGACGCAACACTAGGCTTGCCGATCGCGGATCACCGTGACGATCGTCACATGAGCCGGAATGACCGGTGCGGATGAGGCCGATGCTTCAAACCGTGACTTACCTCACGGCACGTCGCTCGCGCGAACCTAGCCTGCCCTGTCTGACGATGCGGATGGTCCCTTCGTCCCACGACAGGAGACAGATATGGAATCCGGGCAAATCAAAACCAGACCGCTCAGGGAAACCGAACTCGACACGATCGCGGGCGGCCGGACTTGTAACCACGGTCCGCCCAGGATGGAAGTGAGCATACCGTTCGGCGGCCAGGTGCTGGTGATCTGGGCGACCTCCACCTGCTCCGGCACCTACTGGTACGTGAAATAAAGCGCAGGCCGGCTCCTTTGGCGGCCTAACTTCCCGCTGATTGTCCGTCCGCGACAATGATCGCGCGCCAGGACCGCCGCGCATCGCGGACGCATGGCCGCGTTGTTGATCGCGACTGGTTCGCGTCTCCTGGCCGTGATAGTTACTGCGAAACGGTCAAGTTTGAAAAAAAACGTGACGGGAGATCGCCATGGCTTACCCCAAAGAAGCCCACTTCAAAGCGGCGCGCTTCAAGGACTTCGTACCCCAGGGGGTGATCCCCGCGGTGCTGCTGCCGTTCCACGACGATCTCGCCATCGACGAGTCGAGCTTCCGCAGCCATCTGCGTGACGTCGCTGCTGTCGAGGGCCTGTCGGCAGTAACGATCAATGCGCATTCGACCGAAGTGGCCTCGTGCACATCCGATGAGCAGAGCCGGGTGCTTGACATCGCAGGCGACGAGATCGGCGATCGGCTGCCGTTGATCCACGGCATCTGGGCGGACGGCAGCCTCGAGGCGGCGCGGATCGCAAAGCGCGCGCAGGCCGGCGGCGCTTCGGCGCTGCTGGTGTTTCCGCCGGCGCCCTTCACGCTCGGCCAGACCGCTGACATGGCGCTCGCGCACTTCAGCACAATCGCGGTGGCCTCCGATCTGCCGCTGATCGTCTTCCAGTATCCGCTGGCGACCGGACAAGGTTATCCCGCGGCGACGCTGACCCGCCTGCTCGACGAAATCCCCACCATCCGTGCCATCAAGGACTGGTCGCAAAGCGTGCCTCAGCACGAGGCGCATGTAAGGATGCTGCAATCGCGAAAGCAGCCGGTCAATGTGCTCTCCACGAACAGCGCCTGGCTCTTGAGTTCGCTCGTGCTCGGCTGCAACGGACTATTGTCGGGAAGCGGCAGCGTGATCGCCGATCTGCAGGCCCGGCTGTTCCGCGCGGTCGAAGCCTGCGACCTTGCCGAGGCGCGGCGGCTGAACGATCGCATCCATCCGCTGATGGGCGTGTTCTACGCCGATCCCTTTGTCGACATGCACAACCGCATGAAGGAGGCGCTGGTTCTTCTCGGCCGCCTGCCGCGCGCCGTGGTGCGGCCGCCATTGGTCAAGATCAGCGAGCCGGAGATCGCGCGGATTCGCGAGGCGCTGGTGGCTGCAGGTCTGCTCGATGAATCCGGAAAGCGGCGCGAAGCTGCCTGACGTGGTCTCGCTACTGTTTGCCGGCGGTCGCGACCGGTTCGACGACCTGCTGATCGACGACGCTCAGGCGCCCCGGCAGCGCCCCTGAACGTACCAGCATCGCGACGTTGTTGGCGTCTTCGATCGTAAAGTTGCCCGATATGATCGCCGAGCGGCCGGTGATCGGCTCGCTGATAATCGACTCCGACAGCACCTGGTCGTCAACGACGATCGCGAACGGCTTTGTGATATTCTCCTGCGTGATGGTGGCGAAGCGCCGGGCGCCGCGCGCATTCAAGCGGAACGACGCGATCGGCTGCTGCGTTCGCGGGTCGATCAAGGGCGACGCGTCGATGATATCGTCGCCCTCCATTGCGACCTCCTTCAGGACCACAGAAGGCTCCCTGGTCTTGAAGTGGTAAAGAATTTCGGATGTCGGTGGCAGCGGACCTTTCTGAGCCAGCGCGGCGATCACGGACACATCGACCAGGCGAAACGTCACCCGCCCTCGCTTGCCGAGCAGCGCGCTCACGCGTTCGGGATCCCTGACGCCCGGCAGCAGCACACGAAGCCGGTCGGCCCCGTCGGGCTGCTGGCTGGCGTCCCTGATGCCTGCGTTGCGCAGGCGTTGGTCGATCATCTCGCCGGATTGCCTGACCAGTTCGCGCAGGCGCTCGGCGAACCCGGCTTCCGTCGGCATCAGGCGGATCAGCCCGTCACCGCTGTCGGTGACGCTGATCGTCTGTGCGCTGTAAGGCAATTCTTTCGTGGATGGCACCAGCTTGGCCAGCACGCGTTGCCGGTCCTTGGGCTCGGCAATCCGGACCTCGACGCCGCCGTCGCGCATCGCCAGACCGGAAAACGGAATGCGCCCTTCCCGCACGGTCCGATACAAATCATCGCGCAGCTCCGTCACGACTGCTTCGCGCAACGCGGCGCTATCGACCTTGAACAGAATCTTGGAGCCGCCTTGCCTGGCCAGCGCCTGCTCGGCATTGGCCGCAATCGTCGCGCGCATCTTGTCGACCGCCTGCGCGTCATCGGACGTCGCGCGCGGCGCGGCCACCGCCGAACACGCGGCGGACGCCAGCATGAAGGCGACGATAAACCCTGCCTTCTTGCCTCGCGCGTACATGGTCTCAGCATCCTCTCATCCGGCGGCACGGATGTGCCAGTCCTTTAGTGCCGGAGGGGCGCGCCGAGGTTCAAAGCCCTTGCCAAAGGCCCAGGGCCAATATGAACTCCCGTAGCTACTCAGGCTGGGAGACGTCGCGTGAGCCCGATCGATACGCTGTTCACCAACGCAAAATTCGCTGACGGTTCGCTCAATGATGTCGCCGTTGCGAACGGACGCATCAGCTCCGTTTCGAGGGCGGGAACCCAAATCTCCGTGGGTGCGCCGACACGCGATCTCGGCGGCGCGCTAATCGTTCCCGGGTTTGTCGAAGGACACATCCACCTCGACACCAGCTTCTACGGCGACGACTGGAAGCCCCACAAGCCCTATACCAACGGCTTCAATGTCCATGAACGCGTCGCCTTTCAGGCGCAAAATTTCGCCGAAGCCGCTCCCGTGGAAGTCCGCGCCCGAAATCAGCTCGAGCTTTGCATCGGCCATGGTTCGACGCATATGCGCAGCCATGTCACGGTGGACGGCACCATCGGGCTCAGATCGCTGGAGAAGATTCTGGCGGTGCGTGAAGCCTACCGGAATATCATCGATATCCAGCTCGTCGCGTTCCCGCAGAGCGGCATCCTGCAAAGCCCCGGGACAGCTGAACTGCTCGATGAAGCGGTGGCGATGGGCGCTGATCTCGTCGGCGGCATCGATCCCGCAAGCTTTGATCGCGATGTCGAAAAGCATCTCGACATCGTATTCGGTGTTGCCGAGAAACGTGGCGTCGGCGTCGACATACATCTGCACGATAATGGCACGCTCGGAATCTTCGAAATCGAACAGATTGCGGCGCGGTCGCGCGCGCTCGGCATGGGCCGCCTTGTCGCGATCAGCCACGCCTATGCGCTCGGCGATGTCGCCACGGACATCGCCAAACGCACGGCCGACGTTCTGGCGGAAAGCGACATTGCGATCATGACCAACGCGCCTGGACGCCGGCCCTTTCCGCCCGTCGCCCTTCTGCGCGAGGCCGGAGTCACCGTATTCGGCGGCAGCGACAATATCCGGGATTCCTGGTGGCCTTACGGCGATGGCGACATGCTGGGCCGCGCCAACATGATCGGCTACCGCTCCGGCTTCAACACCGACGACGAATTGGGGATCGCCTTTGACGTCGTGACCAGGACCGGCGCGAAAGCGCTGCGGCTTAAGGGCTATGGGCTTGAGGTCGGCGACAAGGCCGATTTCGTGACCTTGAATGCGCAACATGTGCCGGAGGCAGTGGTGGCGATCCCGCGCGGGCGATCGGTCTACAAGAATGGAAAACTTGTGGCTCGCGATGGCATGCTGGCCCGATCGTAAGCCTGCCGCGACCCCGGACCTGCTAGCGACCTATCAAGACTTGCCCACGCGCCAGCCCATTTCCCAGAAGTCGGCTTCGAGCCGGGTTGCTTCCTTGAAGGTCGCGATCAGCTCGGCCTCGCGGGCCGGCGTCGCGTAGCGATCGGCAAGGGATTCCAGATGCGCCCGCGCGTTCGCCGCGACTTCCTGATAGGGCGCACCGGCATATTCGGCGATCCAGACACGATATGGGTTGGTTGCGAGCAGCGCGTTCGGGTGCGCGGCGAGCCTGGTTGCGATCTCGGCGTAACCGATCACGCAAGGCGCCAGCGCCACCTTGAGCGACAGCAGGTCGCCGCGCATCCCAGCGTCGAGCACATAGCGGGTATAGGCCAGCATCTCGACCGCCGGAGGGGCTTGTTCGAGATCGCCGGGCGACAGCCCCCAGCCGGCGCAGAGTTTGACGTGCAGGTCCATCTCGACGTCGAGAATCGCCGAAAGGCCGGCCGCCGCCTCGCGCATGTCCGCCAGCTGAGGCGCCTTGTAGACCGCGAGCGCGTAGGCGCGCGCAAACTCGATCAGGAACAGATAATCCTGAACGAGATAGTGACGAAACGCCGCCTCGGCGAGCGAGCCGTCCGCCATGGCGTTCGTAAAGGCATGCTCGGTGTAGGCGCGCCACTCGGCGGATGCTGCGGTCTTCAATCGCTCGAAGAAACTCATGATCTTTCGCTGGGCTGGCTTTTCAACGGATGGCTTGTCGGTGATAACAGACCACTGCGGCCCGGGACAATGCCCGCTCTGCGCAGAAGCATTTCATAGCCGGATGGAGCACGACGGCAGCTTGAATGCTGCTGCGACGTTTCGCGGATCAGCCAGCGCTGCCGGCGCTGGAACCCCGCGGCCTGGACGGCGTTGACGTGTATGGCAACCGTTTTGCGAAAACCCGTGATCATTGCCGTGATTGTCGCGGCCGTCTCGATTACCACCATCATCCTGGTAGATCACACCAACCTGATCATTGACCGACGGCCACCCCAGACGCCTCCCGGCACGACATTCAATACGGTGAATGACGCCGGCGCGACGGTTAATCCGACCCGGCCTGAATCTGCGATCAAGCCGACGCCGCCCGGCCCGGCACCGGTTCAGCCGGCCATCCCGGCCAAGTAGCCGACAGCCCCGCTGGTGCGCAAAAAAACCGATCGTGGTTGCCGGCAATCGCCTGCGAGTCGATGAATTCAGGATATCGGGCCGCGCCTTGCGCGGGACCCGTTGGCTAATCCGGCCGCCGGCCCTACCGGGTCACTTGGCGTAGCCCTGGGATCGGAGCCACGCGACCTTGCGGTTTCCGTTCATCCAGTCGTCGGCATCTGCCTTGCTGGTCAGCCCGGTGATCTCGCGTTGTTCGCTGCCAGGATAATCTGCCTGGATAGTCCAGTCGTCATCTGCGATCCGGACGGTCTTGAAGGTCACTTTTGCTTTTGCCATGAGACATTATGCACCATCCGGAGGGGACTGTGTGAGGTTTCTGAGGATTGAAACCAGCGCGCAGGCAATGAAAAAGGCCGCCAACCGAGGCGGCCTTATCGTTCCAGCACATAGACCGTCTGGTTATGCTCCCCCACCCCGTGCTCGATGGGGGTCCATCCCATCCGCGTGTAGATGCCAATCGCTCCAGCGATGAGCACAGATAGGCGCGCGGGAAGCTGCGTTCGAAACAGCATTGCGCCGCATGCCGCACCAGCGCGCGTCCAACCTCTTGCCGCCTGTGCTCCGGCTCAACCCACACGGCGGCTACCCACGGCGCGTACTGCCTGCGTTCGGGAAGATCGCACGCGATGCCCAGTGTCGACCCCAGATACCGATCTCCGTCCGCCGCGACGACAGCAAAGGGGATGGGATCGCCCTTCATCATATCGAGCAAGCCGTTCGATACCGTGGAGTATGGGTGGCCGGAGGGGTCCCACCAGGCACGCCACACCCGGTCAGCGACGGTATCGAAGAACTCAGGCCGCTCCCGCAGGTCAAATATCTGCAAATGACGTCCCCCGACAAGAACGGCGAAATTTCTAGCCAGGCCACTCCGAAATCAACTTGGGCCACCGGGGGCAGACACGGACGTCGCCCAGGACGGACCGGCGACAGCTTGATCCGCCTGCCCAAATTGAAAGCATAACGGCAACAAATCCGTAGAAGTACGGAAATCGCGCACCGCCAAAGCAGCGCCTTGCGGGAAATCGCGGGGATCGTTCAATGGAACTTTAGTGTTTGCCGTCTATCAAGCCCGGCACCGACCATTACCGGCTGACATAGATCCGAGGGCGAGCCCAACCGTGCATCTTCAATTTTTTCGGGCTCTGGCCAACGTTGCCAATTCGACGAGGATCGGCGCGATCGAGTGCGTCGCCCGCTTTGGAAAAAACAGCTCGGGCAATATCGCGGTCCTGTTCGGGATTGTCCTGGTGCCCCTGCTGATCGCCGTCGGCTGCGCCATCGACTATTCGGTGGCGAACAATCAGCGCACCAAGATGCAGTCGGCGCTCGATGCCGCGATCCTGGCCGGCTCGATCGCCGGCAAACAAGCGCTCGATTCCGGCGCCAGCAGCACCGCGGCGATTGCGGCAGCCAATGCCGCTGCCGCCAATTTCTTCTCCGCCAATATAACATCGGGCATCTCGGCCAGCATCAGTACCACCTTCACGATGAACGGCCTCACGCTTGCAGGAAAGGGAACGGCGACGGGCACCGTTTCCAACTCCTTCATGAAGGTGGCCGGCCATCCGACCACGCAATTGTCGACGGCCTCGCAGTCGAGCTCGACGGCCCAACCTTACCTGAACGTCTACCTCCTGATCGACATCTCCGCATCGATGCTGTTGCCATCGACCAGTGCGGGCATCACGCAGATGATGAACGGCCAGGGCGGCTGCGCGCTGGCCTGTCATGACAAGGCCAACGGCACCGATTCATATGCCTGGGCCCTGAACAAGGGAATCGAATTGCGCTACCAGGTCGTCAATCAGGGCGTCCAGAATCTGCTGACACACCTCAACAGCAATTCCAGCCTGAAATCCCACGTCAAGGTCGGGCTGTGGTCGTTCGACGACAACCTGACGCAACTGACGGCTCCGACCTACACCTATTCGATGGTATCCGGCAATTTCCCGGCGCCTGCGCTTGCCAACACCGACGCATCGGCGGCAACGCCCTTCAACAGCCTGATATCGAAATTCATCAGCGATGTCGGCCCCGCCGGTGACGGCAGCTCAGCGTCGAGTCCGCAGAAAATGGTGATCATTGCCACCGACGGCGTCAACGATCCGACACGCGCCTGGGTCTCGGAGCCATCGCTTCGATCCCAGGTCAAGGTGTTCGATACGGCCTTCTGCAGCACGTTCAAGAGCAAGGGCGTCACCGTTGCGATCATCAATACGCCCTATTACCCGATGACCTGGGACTGGGGTTACAACGCGACGCTCGGCCAGCCCGGCAGCCTCGGCGGCGCGACCCGCGTGGACGATATTCCGATCGCCTTGTCGGCGTGCGCGGGCAAGTATTTTACGGTGGCGTCAGACGTCGCCTCGATCCAATCGGCGTTCACAAAGCTTTTTGTGGCGGCGTCGCCGATACGGCTGACGAACTAGCGCGTGGACTCATAAGCGCGGAGCCATAGCCTGATTGACGCAAGTTGCACGAAGGCAAGGTAGTTGGCAGCCAGCTCGTCGTAGCGCGTCGCAACCCGACGGCGCTTGATCGGGTTGAAGAAACGCTCGATCCGGTTGCGCTCGCGGCAGAGATAAGGGCTGCAGCAGATCGGATCGTTGCGATTGCGTTTTGGCGGGATGTTGGCCCATGCGCCTCGCCTCATGGCGAGCCCCCTGATCCAATCGGCGTCATAGCCACGGTCGGCAAGCAACGTTGATAAAGACCTGACCTAGCTGAGGTTTGCCAAGAACGCGTTTATCGCATCCGCTCCTTGTTTGGGCTGCTGGCACATCCACCAATGACCCGCTCCTTCCAGCACTGCGACTTTTGCGCCGGCGCGCTCGGCAGAACGGCGCGCGAGCGTTTCTCCGCCAACAAAGGTATCTTCCGTAGCGATAATCGCTAGGCCGGGTTTGGCAACGGCTCGCGGCAAGCTCGCACCGAGATCGCGCATCACCGGTTGAGCGGCTGATCTGTACAGCGACAAAATCGCTCGACCCAGGTCCGCGTTCGCACCTGCGATCACTTTCTGAGCGATTGCCTTGGTCATGCCCAGGCTCACGTACCGCTCGACTCGGGCCTCTGCCGGCATGCTGGCCATCTGTGCAAGCGCCTGCTCGCCGATTTCTGCCGTCTGCCAAGCCTGTGCCATGTCGTGCCAGACGTAATCAGGGTCGAAGGCGCCCAAAATATCACTTGCCCAGGACCGTATCAGATCTGGACGGTCCATCGCGATGCGGACGACATGTCCGCCACCCCAATCATGTCCCACAAGATCGATGGGTTGTGCCAACTTTCCAAGTTCGACGGCGAGCCAGTCGCGATAAGCGTCGGTGGAACAGTCAAAGCCCGAAGGGATTGCGGAGCCAAACCCGGGTGGAGACAGACGAACAACGTCGTGGTTGCGCAAATGCGGGACTAGGCCGTCCCATACTGCCTCTGTTTCAGGATTTCCGTGAACGAAAACAATCGTCATCGCAGATCCCCTTGAACAAACTTTTCGCAATGCCTGTGCGTACCGCCGCAACCTATCGCTTCGACGTTAATGCGGAAAGCGGGCTTCAAGGTGGTTTTTTGGTCGGGTCACGGTAAATTTGGGGTGGGCATGTCAGCTCATGGGTACTTCTCGGACATCCAGCATTGTCCGTTTTCTAGTCGCTATTGGTGGCATAGCGGACATCGGAAATTTATGAGTACGCGTCCTAGCGCTCAAGGCGGATGAGCTGGAGCGCCATCCGCCGTTCGAACCCAAGACAGGATGGCGGACTGCGCCGCCACCTGTTCATCGGGCCACGCCTTGCGCGACCCGTCGGGCTCTTTCCGCCCTATGGCCCTGGCCGAAACAGGCCGCGCGCAGATCAGTACCGGTCGTAGTAACGGCCGCGCGGATAGTAGGCGTAGGCGTGCATGGGGTTGATGCCACAATAGGCGTCGGTCCCGTACGCGGTCGCCATGCACTGCTGGTAGCTGGAGAACTGGCAATTGCCGGGATAGCCCCACTGGCGGCCTTGCAGGCAATAGCGATCCTGGATGCGCTCGGCTGCGGGTGCTGGCGACATCGATCCGACGACGGTCAAGGCGGAAACGGCTGCCAGAATGGCAAGGGAAACATTGCGGCGCATGGTCGAAACTCCTCGAATTGCTATGAATTGCTTTCGATAGATAGACGGGCCAGCCCCTCCAAAAGTTCAAACCCCCGGGGCGAATTAATTCCTGGTCATGTTCGAGGCGTTCATGACGTGGCTGGTCGCTGCCGGCGGATGATATCTGTTGTTGGGGTGCATCGCCGCCGCAGCGAGCAGGGCGAGAAGCACGAAACCGACTATCTTGCGCATCGTCCCGCTCGGTGTTTGGCGAGGAGCTCGCCGTTGATCTGGAGCGAGTGTGCCGAGGCTGTTTTTGCAGGAATGTGATCGGAATCACAAAGGGCGCCCAACTGAAGCGGCCTTATCTGTGTTGATGCTCAAGCCTATCACCAAGCCTAATAACGAAGCCTTGTAACGAAGCCTCGGCCGCTCGGAACCTTCTGACCCATCACGGATTTTCACCCCATGTACCTGAAAAAGCCGGCAGGGATGACCGAGGCGGCTAAATTCGAGGGCGTGCGGCGGGAGAAGGCGCGCTAGTATCAGTGACCGTGTTGCGCGTCTGTGCCGTGCTTTGGCGGCAGACGTTCGCTCCGGCAAGCGGGCTTCAACAATAAACCCGCGAGGCTGTTCTGGTTGGCGACTTCGAGGGATGTTCCGATGCGCATTTTGGCTTTGGCGTTTCTGACGATTGGTCTGGTTACCGCAGCCGAACAAGCTCCGGCGCAGACCTATGACCCGGCGTTTCCAGTTTGTGCGCATGTCGTTCCACCGAGAGGCGGTTCTTTCGAAGATTGCACCTACTATACGATGGCCCAATGCGCGGCATCGGCTTCCGGCCGCGCTGCGCAGTGCCTCCTCAACCCGTTTTACGCTCATGCGGCAGCGCCGAGACAAAGCGAGCGGCGTTATCGCCGGGGCTACTGAGCCGGTCCAGCAGGCCCGTTGGCGGCCCTATTCATCGGCTGCCCGATTTTGAAAGGGCCCGGTCGACGGCCAGTACCACCTGCGTGATGGCCTCGCTGCGCGTTTTCGTTTCGCCGGTTTTGGTGGTGTGGTCGTCAAGCGTCACCGCCCATCGCCACGAATTGGGCTGATCGCCTTCGAAAACCAGATAATTCTTGCCGCGGTATTCCATCGGAAAAAATTCGATACTTGTCTGCAATCAATGCCGGTCGCGCTAATCTCTCAACATACCACGGTTCTGCATCCGGCCGCACGATGAAATTCGTGCGCCACAGCCGAACGGGTGGCCGCGCTGGCAGGCGCGAAGCTTTCAAGGCCATCAGGCCAGCCCCTGCCCTCCCTGGCAATGATGACGGACCTGACAAGGCCCAATGAAAAGGCCGCAATGAGACGCTGGTTCTATTTCTCCCGCAGCGCTCGCGGCAGCGCGTCGTGCAGATGGACGGTATCCAGCACGTTTCCTGCCTCGTCCGCGATCAGAATCCTCATCGGCATGCCGTCGGCAGCGAGGACGATCCACTCGGCAAGCAATTCGCGCGCCGCCAGCAGCGCTTCCCGGCGCGCGGCTTCGAGGTCGGGCAGTTCGGTGCCGTCAGGATCGGTGTCCAGCTCATCGATGTGAAAATAATATCGCGGCATGCTGGTTCTCAACCACCAAGGCGAACACGCTACTCAACCTACACATTCGCAATAGGTTGCTCTGTCGGTCAGCGAACAATGGTTACAGAGTCTTGCAAGTTTTCCGTCCCAACGTTGCTTAGCGAGCAGACCAACGGCGAAGGGGCAGTTAGCGTGCGGACATCATCGCCCGATTCCCCAGGTATATATCGGTGACAGAGCGACGCTCCCGCCTTCCCCGGAGCACAACTATGGCGCGGCATTATTTCCACTTGGCGAATGGCGCCACAACCTGGACCCGACCGGCCTTGACCTTGCGGATTTGGGCGCGGTCCAGGAGGAAGCCGTTCGCGCCGACCGGGAGTTGCTGAACCTCGGCAAAACCGACGGCCTCTGGTCCGGCGATCCCTGGAAGGCGTGGGTCACGGACGGCCCCGACGGCACCGGGCGAACAATCCTCACCGTAGAACTCACGACCGGGTAACGCCACGCGCCGGGCACAGCCGGCCGGGCCGCCCGTTGCCTGCTATGCCGGCAGCTTTCTGTTACGCTGCAGGACGCGCGGTGCCCATTCACTTGCGCGATGCCAGCGCTGGCGACGACAGCCACCGGTTCATGCGTGAAGCTGTTTCAGCCTGTTGCGCCCGGCGCAAAAGCAGCTCCCGAGCCATGCTGCCGGCAGGTTGCTCTTCCGCCGCTTCCTTGAATCGCAGGGCCTCCTCCGCCAGCCGCTCCTCAAAAGTGGCCGTGTGCTTGACCCGCCTCCTCCTCGTCTGAGCCATGGCATTCTACCTCACAAAAACTGCCAATGCCCGATTTTATACCGCCGTCGCTCGGATCGTCTGCCCGGTTTCTGACATTTCAAACCCTCGCACCGCCCGGCCCGTTGCCGGCATTGGCTCGCCTGCGCGAGGCTTGCGACGTGTTGCGCTGGCATGGCATCGGGAAAATGGGACTGCGGTCAGGGCGCTGGAGGCGGCCGAACGAGGCGTGCTCTTTGATCAGCTGTCGAAGATGCGCGCGTAGTGAGAATTGACGGCTGCATCGCACTCGCACGCGCGCTGCTGAATCTTGGCAATGTCGAGGATGTGAACCCGGCCGCGCGAATAGGAGATCAATCCGGCGTCCTGTAATTTTCCCGCCACTGCCGTGACGCTGGTTCGGCGGACGCCGATCATTTGGGCGAGAAATTCCTGCGTCAACGGCATGTCGTCGCCGACGAGTTGTTGCATCCTCAGGAGCCATTTGCAGGTGCGGGAATAGACGTCATGAACCGCGTTGCACGCACAGGTCTGTTGCACCTGTGCGAGGAAGAACTGTTCATAGTGCATCAGCATCTTCCGAAGTTTAGGATTCTGCTGGGTGAGATCGCGCAGCCGATCGGCATCGACAACCGAAGCGGACCCTGCAACCAGCATCACGACATGGTTCAGGGAGATCTTGTGATCCATCGCGGGGCCTGCGCCGTACTGACCGTCCTTGCCGATCATGCCGGTTTCGATCCGCCCTCCGTTGGACAACTCGACGACGCAGGAAATGATGCCGCCATGCGGGAAGTATACCCTCTGGACATGCGCATGGGTTTCCGCGATCGCAAAACCGTGGCGCAGTTCTGCGATGGTGAGGTGCGGCTCGAGCTGCGCGAACGTGGCGCGATCGAGCCGGGACAGAAGTTGATTTTCGCGATGACCGCGCATGGCGCTCTCTCCGGAAAAGGCGGGAGCGCGACGAACTCTCAGTCACCGAAAGATGCCTAGGACGGCGCGGTGATAATGTCATCTAACCGACATTTACGGCCTTCGTCTGTCCTTTAGGCAACTTAACGGGCACGGGGATGAAGTCGACCGCTCAGGCCGAATAGGCCAGCGGTTCCGCTCTGGCCTGTTCGTGGGTTGTGAGAAGGATACGGTGGAGGCGCGCGGCCCTAGAGCAACGCAAGCGCGATACCAAAGCACGCGATCAGCGTCGCGGTGCTCAGTGACATCACGACGAGAGCCTCTTCCTTGTGCTTTTCCAAATCGTCCATCCGGATTTTACGCCGACGGAGCGGCTTTGTTCCGCTGCCAGCCTATCGCGCGGAGTTTCATTTCCGGAACTCTTGGGGCGCATGTACCAAAGCGCATTTCGCGGCCCGACCCGAACACCAAAGGGCGGATGACGCCGGAGCCGGGACGAACTTCACAGGACCTGAGGCGGCCTAGCCGGACGATCTCGCCATGTGAGAAATGACGGCCTTCGCACTGCGGGAATAGTGCGAGCCATGAAAATGCTCGTCCACAAATTGGAGCACAAGGAGAGCAACGATCGTGGCCGCCAACACCCTCATTCGAATATCGTCGCGCCGGGGACTTAACGGCAAGTAAAGAGGCCGCCAACAAAGGCGGCCTCAACTTCATTCCACAAGCCCAAGATAGCGCTTTGCCATCGCCGCTTCGGTACGCAAGGCTGCGGCGCGATCTGCTCTTTCGATACGGATCATCTCATCCGCTGCGTGCTCACGTTCGCTTATTTCCGCAGCCAAGATCACCTGCAATTGCGCATGTCCGAGAGCGAGCCGATCAATTTCTGCCGTGCCCTCCTTGAACCGGTGCTGATCGGCAGCCTTCCGATCAGCGTCAAGCGGCGGCGCCTCGGCATTGTCGATTGCCGCAACCAGCGCCCGAATGAGCTTAACTTCATCGGTGCGCCCTTCTTTCATGGCGGCGCGCAGATCGTCACGCATTCTGGCTTTCAGGGCCTGCGCGTCCAGGGTCATTTCCGCATCTCCTTCCCGTGTTGGCCGGAAATGCCATACAGCGCGTGGGACGGATTAGCGACAGGCCAAACTTCGGTAACGAAAAATTAACCCTGCTCGCGCCACCTTTTCATCAGATGGAGGACAGCCAAGAATGCAGGTTTTCAGAATGACGCTGAGTGACGGTGCGAGGAAATTCCACATCGCCATCCAGGCACCGGATGCCGCCGCCGCGGAGACCAAAGCCGCCGATTGTTTCGATACTTCGAAGTGGCAGATTCTGAATATCAGGCGCGCCGGCGTGGTGGCGGCCAGGCCGGAACCGCAATCCGTCGCGGCTTGATCCGCCGGGAATGTGATCCGGCCCTGCCCGCCGCGTTCGCTCAACCGGCCGCTGCCTTGTCTTCCTTGTCGATACCGCGCGCCATGGATGCGCAGATCGATCCGCTTCCGCGGCACATCGCCTACGACGGCGGCGTGCCGGTATTGAGCAGATTGGAAATGGCGGTCACAAGCTGCGCCGCGGCAAAGGGTTTGGCGAGCAGGACACTGTTGGGAACGCCCTTGGATGCCCACTCCCCTTCGTGAGTGCCGGTCACATAGATGACGGGCATCGCCGGATCGGCCTCTCTGGCAGCGCGAGCGACTTGCCATCCGTTCAGTCTTCCGAGCAGATTGATGTCGGTCACGACCGCCCGGTATTGAGTTTCATCACCCTGGAGAAGCGCAATGGCTTCCTCGCCGGATGTTGTGATGGCTGATTTGAACCCGCCGTCTGCAAGCGCATCTTCGACCATGGCCTGAATGAGCTGGTCGTCCTCGACGACCAGTATCGTAACCGCACGATCCACTTCAAACGCTCCCTGCTGCAGTGTTGCAGTCCTCCGGCAGGGCAAGTGACGCTGGAATGATTGGTTCCGAAATGATGTTCAAAAGTGCACATTGGACGCCGGGGGCTGCGTTAGGCGCGCAGGATCGGCGTTGGCTTCTGCAAGACAGGCCGTGGCTTGATCGACGCAGGCTTCGGGCGTCACCGTGGGGCCTGCAGGCCCGGTGACGCCAGCCATTCCTGCATGTGCGAAGCTGTCTCGGCCTGTCGGGCCCGACGAATGAGCTTGTCGCGCGCAACTCCCGGCGGGGTGCCTCGCGCTTCCTTGCGCAGGCGTTCTGCCTCTTCCGTCAAGCGTTGATCCAGCGGGGCGGTCTGTTTGAAACTGCGTCGCTGCATGGCGCTGCTCCATTCCTGAGGGAGGCGGGAGCGCAACCGGCGGTCCATCACCGATGGAAGCCACTGGCCGGGCGGTGATGCCACGACAATACGCTGCCGGTACTGTTAGTTCTGTCCACTTGTGCACACAGCGCAAATCAGTGCGTAAGGCGGCGGCAGCGCAATCCACCGTCCATAGACAAAAATGGCGATGACGCCTTCCGCCTTCTCCTTGAGATACGGCGGACAAGTCGGCTGGCCCTTGAATGCCCTTTCTTGATGTGGCCACAAATTTCTTATCGTTTACACCCTAACTGTCTGTCGCTTCCTCGGGAGGCTTGGGAAGATGAAGGCTGGAGAACCGGCGCATTGCCCTACCTGTCAAAGCGACATGACCCTGGTTCGCACGCAGCCAGATCAACCCGGATTCGAGCTGCAAACCTTGCACTGCCCGAGCTGCGATATCACGCATCGCTGGATGGTCAGGAAGCAAGCATCGCCGCCAAGCGGGTCCAGACTTGCCGGGAAGCGACCCAGGCCCAAAATCCTCGCGCGTTTCTGGAAGAAAAAATAAAGCGCGTCGGGCGTGTTAGCGACAACGTGATCCGCCGTCCGGGCTCGAAGCAACATGGCCCCGGCGCTAGTTCTTCAGGACATCGTCGCTTGTCGCTGCGTCAACGGAGTCTACAGCGGCCATTGCCTCTTCTGCTTCTTCACTTTGAACCTGCCGGAAGAGAGTCGTAAAGCTCTCGGCGATCCGTCGCCAAGCAGCCCTGTCCGTCTCATTCGTGGCCCGTCGCGCTTGGTCGTGGGCCGCTAGCGCCCGCCGCCAATATTCGGCGCTGTTATCCATGTCAGTATCGCAATCGGGAAAAATACGTTTCGATCAATGTCACTAAACTGTCGCATCGGCGACCGCCGGTCAATCCGGCTCCCGGGCAATTCCGAGGTAGACCAGGACCAGGCGTCGGGTACTGGCCGAGGACATCAGCCAATCTGAATCAGGACAGTCTTTTTGCAGGGACTTGCGGGACGCTCGGCTTGCCCGGTTTTGGTTTGAGCGGTGGCAGATAGCGGCCGAGTTCGAACAGCGCCGCGAGAAGGTGGCAGATTGCTTCTACGACGACTTCGGCCATCTAACCCTCGCAGAGGGGAGTTCGGACGCCTCTGGATAGGTCGGAGGGCTGGGGAAGCAAGTTCAGTCACTTTTGGAGGCGGTCCTGATCACGGAATCAGGAAGCGCGACGTGACCCGCACGGAGCGGAGTCCGTCAGAAATGGAACTTGATCAAAAGAGCGGGCACGACGGGTGTATTGACAACGGGCGGCTTGGGTTCCTTGTGGGGCACCGTTTGCCCCTTGGCGTTTTTGTCACCGCCGCTCACGAAGTCGAGTTCGGCATCGCTCAAGATCGAGATCTGGCTGTGCATGGTCCCGCTCCGTGTTTTGGCGATATGTCGCCGTTGATCTGGAGCGAGTATGCCGTGGCGCTATCCCGCAGACTGTGACCGCAGTCACGCAGCTTCGCGATCTCGGACCAGCCGCTCTGAGTGAGCGGGCCGCTACGCTTCGCCAGCGCGCAGGGCGGATTAGCGGCTGCGTAATCCGCCGTTCGAAGCGAATACAAAATGGAGGATTACGCCTTCAGCTTGATCCGCCGGCCCTAGCCGGTGCGATAGGCGTCCAACGCGTGCGCCACGAAAACGCCTATGCTGAGGAAGGCCAACAGGGCTGCTACGAGCTCGATCATCGCCGCCTCCCCTGGGTCATTGCCATGCCAACGATGGCAGCCGTGAGGAAATGGCGGTAAATCGAATTGAGGATGGCGACTAACATGACCGTTCCCCTTGTTTGAGCTTCCCCTTCTTTGAGCGGGGGCACCCTACCGGCGCTCTGTTTCAGGACGACTTCGCGGCCCGGGAAAACGGTTTCGTCCCGGCCGACCTGTTCGGTGACGAAATCGGCTCCCGCGGACATGCTGGAACCGAATACAAAATGGCGGATGACGCCTTCCGCCTTCGCTCTTTGAGCGACCGTGGACAGCTCGGCTCGATCCGCCTTGCGGACCGACACCTTGGTATGGCTCGCCCTCTCCCTCGGGCCCAATCGACCGCAAACGCACCGCCACGTAGCGTCGTCGATGCCGTGTGAAGGCGGCGGCGGTCAGCAGGGACAAACATGAGCCAGGCGGCTGTCACAAACGACCAGGCTGCCTCGTCTTGAGGATCAGCGCGGTAAATTCTGTCGACGCCGCGGCCGCCAACCCAAGGAGTCCTTTCCATCATGTCGTCGCAACAACAACGCCTGAACTGTGCCCGGCAGGCCCCCGAGCTGTTGCTGCCTGAGTATCTTCGCGAAGATGCTTCCGGTTTCACGGACCAAACCACTCCGCACCGCGATCGCGCTTCGAAGCCGCGCGACGGGAGGGTTTGATGAACGTCGTTGTCTTTGGTGCAACGGGGTCGACAGGACGGCTCGTCGTTGAGTCCGCCTTGTCCGCGGGTCACGTCGTCACTGCCTTTGTCCGTGACCCAAAGCGCATGCCCTTGACGCATCCGAGTCTCAGAATCGTCAAGGGCGATGCAATGGATCCGGCCTCGGTGGCATCTGCGGTCCAGGGTACGGATGCAATCATCTGCACGTTGGGGGCGATACCTCAGGCGAAAGACGATCGGGGTCGACGCCAGCCCGGTGTCCCGGTTTGCTCGGTGGGAACCAGGAACATTCTGGCCGCCATGCCTCGAGGCCGGGGCCGGCTCATCGTTGAGAGTTCGGTGAGTGTCGGTGAGAGCTACCGCACCGGGAGTTTCGGCGCAGGCTTCCTGGTCAAGCTCGCACTCAAGGAGGTGATGGCAGACAAGGAAAAGCAGGAAGCCGCTGTTCGGGAGAGTGACTGCGATTGGACGATCGTTCGGCCGGCAACGCTGACATTCAAGCCTGCGCGCGGAAACCTGAAGGCCGGCACCGATCTGCGCTGGAACATCACCTCAACAGCCACCCGCGCTGATGTGGCCGAGTACATGGTCAAGATCCTCGATGACCGCGCGACCTACAAGAAGGCCATAACGGTGCGCAACTAGGTTTGGCGGCGAACGGTCGTGTGCCCGTTGAGTGGAACATCGTTCACGGTAGGAGAACTACGGGAGTTCGCGAACGTCGATCCGGTCGGTGAGATGCATCAAGCCGATTATTGCGGCCAAGGTCGCCACGCCAAGACGTTGCGATAACCGCGAGCAATGGTACCGGTTTCCGGATTTTTAAAACGGCCCCAACGAGGGGGCCGCCAACCCGAATGGTACGGGTTTTCCTCCAGCAGTCGGGGGGCACCTTTCTGGCTGGAAGCTTCAATCAGACGCTCTGACAAGTCAGAGGTTCCAAACCGAATTAGCCAGAAGGGCGGATTAGCGACAGCGTCATCCGCCGTTCGGTCGTTGCTTCCATTCGACTACGAGCCGGAAAGACGACGGCAGGGGTCTCTAACCAAAGAGGCCGCCAACCGCAGCGGGCCTACGGCTGTTGTCGTTCAAATTCAAGCCTCCGCGCTGACGAAACTATCGAACAACTCGTAAGCCTGTTGCGGCGTCTTTCCTTCCTTGAATGCGTTTGGGAAACTGAAAATCGCATCCGCTAGAAGGAATTCATCCTGGACAGGAAACAGGGCGCGAAGTTCGGCGAGCCAGTTCGCGTATGAGGGAGGGTTGAACTTGCCCAAGGTGTAGTTATCGCTGAATGCGTGCATTAGTTCGGAACCTTCAGGCCGGGAGATCGCAGCCAGTCGCTCAAGTGCGATCCGGTCTCGGCTTGTCGTGCCTTGCGGATTGTGGCTTCCCGAACCGCGCCGGGTGGAAGCAATTTGGCTTGCTCGCGCAAGCAGTGTGCTTCTTCGGCAAGACGTTGCTCCAGGATTTCAGGTGGTGTGTCGTGCTGCCTCTGCTGCATAGGGCTGCTCCGTTCCATAAAGGAAGGCGGGAGCGCAAACCGCGCGTTCTCATCACCGATAGGGGCCAACAGGAGCGGTGCGGTGACCAGTGCAATCTGCCATGTCCCGCAGCCGACATCTGGTCAATACAGCTCACATCGCGAAATGTTAACAGCTCAAATCAGCGCGTAGGGTGGATTAGCGACAGCGTAATCCGCCGTCCGAACCAACGACAAAATGGCGGAATACTTTTTATGGTCTCATAGCATCACTTGGTCGGCGTCAATTCCAGCATCTTCTTTTCCGCAGCGTCGTATACCTTGACCTGGAGCATCGGAAACTCGGCTTTGAGATCCCTCGCCCTTTTCTGCGCCGCTTCCAGTGTTGGAAATACCGTCTTCATCCGGCCATCGACTTCCAGGCCAAAGCCCGCGGTCATCACAAGGTCAGCGCGTGTGATGTTACGGGGTTGCGGCTCGTCCGGTATCGTCAGAGGCTTTTTCATGGCAACTCCTTGGGTTGCCCCCTCCCTATCTAGTCACTGCCCTCCTCGATAGAAGAGCAACGCCTTTCGCGAGGTCGTCCTGGTCGGTCAATCTTCGACTTTTTCAGCGTGTCGGCCGGCCATCAGATCTCGTCAAAGGTGTTTGGCCTTTTCCGTGGCCCCGCTGTCATCGGCGCAAACCATCGGCTCGTATCCGATGAAATGCCCGTCCTCGCCTACGATGTAAGCGCGATACTCTGGCATCAGCGGCGCGCTTGCAGGCCCGGCGAGCCTAGCCACTCTTGGACCTGCAAGGCGGTCTCCAACTGGCGAACCTGACGAATGAGATTGTCGCGCTTGATCCCCGGCGGCGTGCCTTGGGCTACTTTACGGAGGCGTTCTGCTTCGTGAGATAGACGTTGATGGACTGGTGCGGACTGTTTGAAACGGCGTCGCTGCATGGGCGCTGCTCCATTCCTTGAGGGAGGCGGGAGCGCAACTGGCGTTCTCATCACCGATAGAAGCCGATGGCCGGGCGGTGATCGGGACAATCTGGCATGTCCGCTGTCCGACATAGTGATCAATATTGCTCACATCGCGAAATCGTTAGCAGCGCATAGGGTGGATTAGCGACAGCGTAATCCGCCGTCCGAACCAAAGACAAAAATGGCGGCCCTACGCTTTGGTCAGAGCCTTCTGGCGGGGTGCCGCAACCCTCTTGCTAGAGGCCGGTTCTGCAAGTTGCGCTTCGCGAGCAAGCCTGTCGCGCTCCACCACCCCGGGCAGAGCCATTCGAGCCTCTCTCCAGCGACGCTCGGCCTCCTTCAACAGGCCTTTGTCGAGCGGGTCGATTTGTTTGAAACGTCGCCCTTCGGTCATAGGCCTTTCCTTTAGAGGAACGGCTAGTGGCCGAAATAGGCCACTCGCAGATTCAAAATAGGCCACTCACGCAACAGCGCCCCAAAGCCGAATGATGCTGAGTGGCGCTGTGCTAGCCCCGGAAAGTGCAATCCCCCGGTAGCTATCTGTCTGCAGGGACGGGCAAAGGTTCAAAGGATTGTTTTGGAACCAGCGCCCGGCCGGGGTGCTCGGTCAAGGTGGCAGTTCAAAGTCGCGGTCGACGGCACACCAGGTGTCCCAGGAATCATTTTCTGATTTACAGAAATTTTCCTTGACGACCACCCCGACTCACCGATTTATTGATCCCGTCTCATCCCTCTACGAGGGGCGTATCGCGATCGTCCGGACGCGGGGTGGGATGCGGTGGACGTCGATGTTGCGCTTGACGCGCGCGACAAAGGCGTACGGTGAAGTCGTGTGGTCCTGACGCCCGTAACGGCGTCAAGTCTTTCGGGAGCCAACGCTTCCGAGGGGCGACGGTGGCAATAGAGACCGTCTCACCGGGGAGAGCGCGATATAAGCCGTAAAGCCATTGCGCAGGGAATGTCGGATGCTCTCCGCTGCCCTGTATGCTCGTGTGCGCACTCTTGTTGCACAATTGCACACGAGACCGCGGGTGCAGCGCGCACCCGGCATTCCCTGCTCCCTTGTTTTTGGGAGGAACGGATTGAACCACCCGGGCGCTTTGCGTCGCGGGATCGCGGAGGTGTGTCTGTCTCCGTCGTCCCGGACAAGCGAAACGCGATCTCAGATGCGCATTTGCGCATCGGGGGACCCATAGCCACCGAAGTCAATGATTGGAAGAAAGTCGTCGAACAGCGTCTCTCAACACAAGCGCCGCGGCGTATGGGTCCCGGCCTTCGCCGGGACGACGTCCTTGAGGGGCAAATCCGGCGGCCAAACGACGGCCCAAGCACCCGAAATTAACCCTTTGCTAACCATACACCGGGCAAAATTTGCCCAGTGAAGTCGAGTGTCGTCAGCCGCGTAGAACGGGAGGAACCCCGTGGACGCCAGTGCGGTGCCTCACTTACGGAGCGGCGGCCCTTCGGCCGCCGCGAAGACGTCTGGCGGCCGCGGCCGCCATTCGCGAGGAGCTGCAAGCATGGTCGACGTCACGGCAGGTCAGGGCACAGGGGCAAGCGGCGGATTCCCCAGCTTCAGTGAAATCGGCACCATCCTCCGGCGCGGCGATCTCGCGCTGGCCTTCGGCGTCCTCACCATCCTGGTGGTGCTGATCCTCCCCCTGCCCGCGATCGTGCTCGACCTGTTCCTGGCGATCTCGATCACGGTGTCGATCCTGATCCTGATGACGGCCCTGTTCATCCAGGCGCCGCTGGAATTCTCGTCGTTTCCGACCGTCCTGTTGATCTCGACCATGCTGCGGCTGTCGCTGAACATGGCCTCGACCCGGCTGATCCTGAGCCACGGCCATGAGGGCACGGCGGCCGCCGGCCACGTCATCGAGGCGTTCGGCAATTTCGTGATGGGCGGTAATTTCGTGATCGGAATTATCGTGTTCGCGATCCTGGTCATCGTGAACTTCATCGTCATCACCAAGGGTTCGGGCCGCATCGCCGAAGTCGCCGCCCGCTTCCAGCTCGACTCGATGCCCGGCAAGCAGATGGCGATCGACGCCGACCTGTCCGCCGGCCTGATCGACGAAGCCACCGCCAAGCGGCGCCGCAAGGAACTGGAAGACGAAAGCGGCTTCTTCGGCGCCATGGACGGCGCCTCGAAATTCGTGCGCGGCGACGCCATCGCGGGCCTCCTGATCGTCTTCATCAACGTCATCGGCGGCATCATCATCGGCGTTGCCCAGCAGGGCATGAGCTTTGGCGATGCCGCCCGCACCTACACGATCCTGACCGTCGGCGACGGCCTGGTCACCCAGGTGCCGGCGCTGATCGTCTCGACCGCGGCGGGCCTGCTCGTGTCCAAGGCCGGCATCACCGGCGCCGCCGACAAGGCGCTGATGAAGCAACTCTCGGGCTATCCGCAGGCGCTCGGCATGTCGGCCGGCGTGATGCTGGTGCTGGCCTTGCTGCCGGGCATTCCGATGCTGCCGTTCGTGGCGCTCGGCGGCGGCGCCGCTGTCCTGGCCTGGAAGGCGCGCAACCGCAACCGCAATACCAGGGCGGCCGAAGCCGCCGAGCTCGCCGCGCCCGATATTGCAGCTGCGGCCGCCAGCGCGGCGGCGGAAGAGCCGATCGCCAATTCGCTCAAGATCGACGATCTCAAGATCGAGCTCGGCTATGCGCTGCTGCCGCTGGTCAACGGCCCCGACGGCACCGACCGCCTCACCGAACAGATCAAGGCGCTGCGCCGTTCGCTCGCGGTCGAAATGGGCTTTGTGATGCCGGCGGTGCGCATCCTCGACAACGTCCAGCTCGAGGCCAACACCTACATGATCAAGATCAAGGAAGTCGACGCCGGCAGCGGCAAGATCTGGCCGAACCAGTTCATGGTCATGGACCCCGCCGGCAACCAGGTCGGCGTGCCCGGCATCCACACCATCGAGCCGACTTTTGGGCTGCCCGCGACCTGGGTCGACGCCAGCCTGAAGGAAGAGGCGTCGCTGAAGGGCTATACCGTCGTCGACGCTGCGACCGTGCTGTCGACGCATCTGACCGAGCTGTTGAAGAGCAACATGTCGGACCTGCTGTCCTATGGCGAGGTGCAGAAGCTGATCAAGGACCTGCCGAAGGAACAGGGCGAACTGGTCAAGGACATCGTGCCGAGCCAGGTCACCATGTCGGGCATCCAGCGCGTGCTGCAATTGCTGTTGTCCGAACGGATCTCGATCCGCGACCTCTCCACCATCCTGGAAGGCATTGCCGACGCGCTGGCGTTCTCGCGCAACCCCGCCACCATGGTCGAGCACGTCCGCGCCCGGCTGGCGCGCCAGATCTGCGCCCAGAACACCTCCTACAACGGCTATCTGCCGCTGATCGCGCTGTCGGCGCGGTGGGAGCAGGCGTTCGCCGAATCGATCGTCGGCAGCGGCGAAGACCGCAGCCTGGCGATGCAGCCGTCAAAGCTGTCGGAGTTCATGACCGCGGTGCGCGTCAGCTTCGAGCGCGCCGCCCAGGAAGGCGAGGCGCCGGTGCTGGTGACGTCGGCGGCGATCCGCCCGTTCGTGCGCTCGCTGGTGGAACGGTTCCGCGCCCAGACCACCGTGCTGTCGCAGGCCGAAATCCACCCACGCGCCCGGCTGAAAACGGTCGGCAGCGTTTAGTTCCGCCGCGAAAATCGACAAGGGCGCCGCGAGGCATTTTCGCCACAGGCAAACGGTTTGTAAAAACCGGCCCCGCCGTGGGTGTTTTGCGACCACCCACGAAATATGCATTTAACATATTGAAATAATTCATAAATTATTGATTTCGAGACACTGCCGCGCGATCTCCAATCGCGGCCGTTCAAGTCTTTTCACTGCGTTGTGATCGCATCTGTGGAACGAAACAGCGAATTCCTACGTTTCCTGTGCCGAGACGTTGAACCTGTTTGTCGATGAGGCCGTCTAATTCGACACAGGGGAAGGCGGGCAGGAGACTTCCATGAACCACTCGATTTACAGCGCAGACCGCACGACCCATCTCAAGATTGTGGTCGTAGCTTTGGTCGTGGGCATCCTGGTCGCCGCCTTCGGCATCACGGCGCGCACCACTTCGGACGAAGGTTTCCAGCAGACCGCGAGCAACCGCGTGATGAAGGCCGGCAAGCCGGTCGTGGTCACGAGCTCGGGCAATTCGGTCGTACGCTAAGATAAGGAATTCACGAATTCACGCGGCTCTTTACAGCCCCCCAAAGTCGCCACGTGAAGTACTAGAAGACCCCAACTACCCCTAAGTTGACACTACCCCAAGTCGACTACGAAAACGCCCGCTCCCCACGGGCGTTTTCTCTTTATGGGGGTCCCAAATGATGGGGGTCCAAAAAAAATCAGCGCGCCGGCCCGGCCGGCACCGTCTCGATCAGCTTGCCGGCGAAGACCGGCGGCAAGTTCGGCTTGCCGTCACGCGATCCGCCGGCCTGCTCGACCGTCACCGCGTAGGTCGCGGCGTTGATCGTGCCGGCGTCGTAGGACGCGAGCACGTTACGCGCGGTGAACTCGCTGCCGCCGATCACGCCGAGCGAGCGCGGCTGCGGCAGCTTGTCGGAGACCAGCCAGAGCTCGAAGCTCTTGCCGGCTTCGGCATCGGCATTGACCTTGCGGACGGTGAAATTCCTGGTGGCGGCATCGACCGTGAGGATGAACGCCGGCGAGCCGCCGTTCCGCTGCAGGATCGCAACGTATTGCGCCGACGGCGGCGCCGGCAGCGGCGGCGTCTTGACCTCGACCACCTGCGTGCGGATCTTGGGACGAAGGGCATTCGGCAACAGATCCGGCGAATAGATCTGCAGGCCGAGCATCGCGATCAGCGCCGCGGCGGCAGCCGTTGCGAACGACGCCAGATTGCGCCAGCGCTTCACCCGGCCGGACAACTGGACGACGTTCGAATTGTCCGCGGCCTCGGTCAGTTCGGCCATCAGGGTATCCGCCGGCGGCGGAGGGGCGGCGGCTTCCGGCGGCGGAGCAGCGGCTGCGTCCGGCAGCGCCAGCGGCACCTGCGGTCCGGCATGTCCGATCGCGCGTTGAATATTCTCCCAGACGATCGGCCGCGGCTCGACCGAGCCGACCATCTGGTTGAGGACGCCGAGCCTGTACTCCCACGCCTGGACCACGGCGGTGAATTCCGTGTCGACGGCCATCATGGTTTCGACCTGCGCGCGTTCGTCGGCATCGAGGGTGCCGAGCGCATATTCCGCGGCGAGCGCGATATGGTCTTCGCTATAGGCCATCATCTAACGTCCAGGACACCCTTCAAGACAGCTTCCAAAGAACTCAAATCCAAAAACTCAAAGCCCGAGACATTCCCGGATATCCATCATGCTGCGGCGCAGCCACGTCTTCACCGTATTCACCGGCGTCTCGAACTTGGCGGCCAGCTGCTCGCGGCTCCAGCCATTGTAATAGGCCAGCAGCACCAGCTTCTGCCGGTCCGGCTCCAGACGGCCGACGCATTCCAGCAGCCGCTTCAACTCTTCCGTCATCTCGCGCCGCGCCAGCGGATCGGGTGAATCGGCGGCCACTTCCATCGCGGTCGGCTCCTCCTCGATCGAGGCCTCGGTCTTCTTGCGCACGACGTCGATCGCCCGGTTGCGCGCGATCGCCGCCATCCACGTGATCGGCGAAGCAAGCGCCGGATTGAATTGTCCGGCGCTGTTCCAGATCTTGACGTAAGCCTCCTGAATGACCTCCTCGGCGAGATCCTGTCGGCGCAAGATACGGAGGACGACACCGAAGAGTTTCGCGCGCGTGGCGGCGTAAAGCCGCTCGAAAGCGGCTTCATCCCCCTTCGCAACAGCGGCAATCAGCCAAACCAGCTCGGCTGGCGTCAGCATTCGGCGTCCCCCAAATCGCGATCCCCCATCGCGCTTTACGCCGGGAGGCATCGAGAACCCTCCTAGCATACCTTGCAGCAAACCAGCCACCAAGACGCCTGTCTGTGGACATCATCAAAGAAAAACCCGGACCTTGCGGCCCGGGTTGTCGATGATCGGATGAGAGAAGGTTAAGGCGTCAGGCGATGGCGCCGAGGCGGGCGCGCATCAACCCGATGGAGTCCATGTCGGCCTGCTCGCGGGCGTTCTCCTCGGCGCGTTCGCGCGCCTGGTCACGCTCGTCCAGCAGTTCGACCTTCTTGAGCTCCTCGAAGGCTTCGCCGAGGAGGCTCTTGGCATCCTCGAGCTGGATGCGCAGTTCGTCGGCCGAACGGGTCAGGTTCTCGCGCCGCTGGATCGCGGCCTTGGCATAGGTCGGATAGGCGAAGTGGGAGGGATCCTGGATCCCTGCCCGGTCCTGCTCGGTCTGGATTTCGCGCTCGAGGTCGACCGACATGCGCTGGAAATCAGCGATCATGCCTTCGATCTGGGTAACCCTTCGGCGCTTCTCATCGACCTGAAACTTCTTCAGGCGGATCAGCGTTTCACGTGACTTCATCGACTCATACTCCCCAGAAGTCCCAATCTTAACGCGGGACAAAGCCGGCTTCCCCCGGGGGCCCCGCCAGCAAGACTATTCATGTGCCGGGGATGATGGCCTGACAAAGTTAGCGTTCCGTTTCCAAACCAGTCAGGATCTGCGCCAATTGCTGGTAGCCGTCGGCGAGGCTTGCTTTTTCGCCCTTGCCCTGCCGCAGGAACCCTTCCAGCGGCTCGTGCAGCCGGATCGCCTCGTCGACCTCCGGGCTCGACCCCGCCCGGTACGCGCCGAGCCGGATCAGTTCCTCCATATCGGCGTAGGTCGCCATCACCTGACGGCCCCGCATGATCACGGGCAGATAGGCCGGATCGGCCGATTTCGGCATGGTGCGGGAGACCGATTTGAGGACGTTGATCGCGGGAAAACGCCCGCGCTCGGCAATCGATCGCTGCATCACGACGTGGCCGTCGAGAATGCCGCGCACCGCATCCGCGATCGGTTCGTTATGATCGTCACCATCGACCAGCACGGTGAAAATGCCGGTGATGGTGCCGGTGCTGGTGCCCGGACCTGCCCGCTCCAGAAGCTTCGGCAGTTCGGTGAACACCGTCGGCGTATACCCCTTGGCGGTCGGCGGTTCGCCCGCTGACAGCCCGATCTCGCGCTGCGCCATCGCAAAGCGCGTCACGGAATCCATCAGGCACAGCACGTCCTTGCCTTCATCGCGAAAATATTCGGAGATCGCGAGCGTCAGATAGGCCGCCTGCCGGCGCATCAAGGCCGGCTCGTCGGAGGTCGCCACCACCACGACCGAGCGCGCCAGGCCTTCATCGCCAAGGTCGTCCTGCAGGAATTCCTGCACCTCGCGGCCGCGTTCGCCGATCAAGCCGATGACGGTAATATCCGCATCGACATTGCGCGCCAGCATCGACAGCAGCACCGATTTGCCGACGCCGGATCCGGCGAAGATGCCGAGCCGTTGGCCGCGGCAGCAGGTCAGGAACGTATTCAAGGCGCGCACGCCAAGATCGAGCGGGGCGCCGACCCGCTGGCGCGAATGCGCCGGCGGCGGCGAATTCCGATACGGCATCGGCGATGGCCCCTGCGTCAGCGGTCCCTTGCCGTCGATCGGTTCCCCCATCGCGTTCAGCACGCGGCCGAGCCAGGATGGCGAGGGCCGCACCTGCCCCGCAGCATTGGCGATCACAGCACGGCAGCCGCGCCTGACCCCTTCGAGGCCGGCGAACGGCATCACCACCGCATTGTTCCCGGAGAAGCCGATCACCTCGGCCGGAATGAAACTGCCGCCGGTCTCGATCACGATCCGGGCGCCGACCGACATCGCATGGATCGGCCCCGCGATCTCGACCATCAGCCCGCGCACGCCGATCACACGGCCATATATATTGACGCCGTCGACGTCGCCGATCTGTTCCGCGAGCGCCTTCATTGCGAAAACCTTAAGTTTCCGCGTGTTTGAAAGGGGCGCTTAACCTCGTGTTTACCCGCATCGTTAATCATTGCGTCACTGTCTTTGGTGACTGAGAGCGCTCGCCCATCAGAAGGATGAGTCGCGGGAGTCGGTTAGGCCCGTCTCTTAATGTGGAACTTGAACGAGAACGGTAAGGAAAAGCTGCTTCGACGCAATATCTTACGGCGATTCGATAAAAATTGCACGGTTAGAGCTTGCGAACACGAATCAGTATTTGTTAACCATATGTCGTCAGGATCCGAATCAGTTGTTCAAAGGCGTTTTGAGTGCCGCAAGTGCGGCCGACCTGACGCCCGGAGCGGCGACTATAGGGGACTGGCATGCGCGTTTTGCTGATAGAAGATGACAGCGCCGTCGCGCAGTCGATCGAGCTGATGCTTAAATCCGAGAGTTTCAACGTCTATACGACGGATCTCGGAGAAGAAGGCGTCGATCTCGGTAAGCTTTACGATTACGACATTATCCTTCTCGACCTCAATTTGCCCGACATGTCCGGTTACGACGTGCTCAAGCAGCTTCGGGTGTCGAAGATCAAGACCCCCATTCTGATCCTCTCCGGCCTCGCCGGCATCGAGGACAAGGTCAAGGGTCTCGGCGTTGGCGCCGACGACTACATGACCAAGCCCTTCCACAAGGACGAACTGGTCGCCCGCATCCACGCGATCGTGCGCCGTTCCAAGGGTCATGCCCAGTCGGTGATCCAGACCGGCGACCTCGTCGTCAATCTCGACACCAAGACGGTCGAGGTCGGTGGCCAGCGCGTCCATCTGACGGGCAAGGAATACCAGATGCTGGAGCTGCTCTCGCTCCGCAAGGGCACCACGCTCACCAAGGAAATGTTCCTCAACCACCTCTATGGCGGCATGGACGAGCCCGAGCTCAAGATCATCGACGTCTTCATCTGCAAGCTGCGCAAGAAGCTCGCCAACGCTTCCGAAGGCCGCAACTTCATCGAGACCGTGTGGGGCCGCGGCTACGTGCTGCGCGAGCCGCACGAGCAGGAAGAACGCATTCCCGCCTGACCAGGGTTTACGGCGAGCCGCAAGGCTCACTCCTCCCCGACTGGACCCCGCCGCGAATGGCGGGGTTTTTGTTTTTGGGCAACGGCCACGCGACAAATTCGCTTACCCCGGATTGAAACCCGCTTCGCGGTGTCTCGTATCTGACGGAATTGTCCGCAAACGAGGGGGAAGTCATGAAAAACGTCAGGCTGCTTGCCGCGGTTGCGCTCGGATCGGCATCGGGCGCGCTCATCGGCTATTCGGCGCTCGCCGGCGGCGACAAGGTCGCCTTCCCGGAGAATTTCGACAAGGACACGCTCTACGCCATCGTCAGCCGTTACGACAACAAGCAGTATCGCGAGCTCTATGCGACGCCGGCGGCGGTCGATGCCGTGCGCAAGGGGCAGCCTATCCCGAGCGGCACGGTGCTGACGCTGGTACAATACAAGGCGCAGCTCGATGCGGCCGGCGAGCCTCTCAAGGATGCCAGCGGCCGTTTCCAGAAGAGCGACCTCATCGCCTACACGGTGATGGAAAAGCGCGACGGCTGGGGCACCGAGTACAAGGACGACATTCGGAACGGCGAATGGGAGTATCAGGCGTTTGGGCCGGACAGGAAGGTCAACGACAAGGCCAATTTGACGGCTTGCTTCGCCTGCCACAAGCCACATGCCGGGCAGGATTTTGTTATCTCACTGGCGGGCCTGAAGGGCACCCCAGAAGGCGCCATGGCAAAACCCGCGCCGGGCCCCGGGGTGGTCTCGATCTCCGACTTCAAATTCGGACCGGAGACCGTCGTCGTCAACAAGGGCCAGACCATCACCTGGCACAATTCCGATTCCTCGCCGCACCAGGTCACAATCACCGGCGCCAAAGCGCAGCGCTCGTCCATCGCGCTGAAGGGCCAGACCACCCAGCTGACCCTCGCCGATGCCGGAATCTACGATTACATCTGCGGCCTGCACCCGGCGATGAAGGGCAAGATCGAGGTCAAGGAATAGCCGGCTGCGTCAAGGCAGATTTGCTAACCCCGCCTGAAACGGCGGGGTTTTTGCTTGGGATTGAACCGACCTCTCCGATGCGCCGACCAATGGATCGTGCGAACGTGGGGACCGATCGAGTCGGGGCGTTATCAATGATCTTGCAATCCCTCGCCGGGCTACCGGCGTTTCTGGTCTATTTCTGCACGGCGCTGGTCGCCGTGGCCGCCTACCTCTTCGTCTATACCCGTGTCACGCCGCATGACGAGTTCCTGCTGATCCGCGACAATAATCCGGCAGCGGCAATCGCATTGGGGCTCAGCCTGCTGGGCTTCGCGCTGCCTTTGGTCAGCGCCATCGCCCATTCCGCCAATGTCTGGGATTGCCTGATCTGGGCTGTCGTCGCCCTGATCGTGCAGATCATCGTCTTTTACCTCGTCAAGATACCGGTGCCGAACCTGTCGCAGCGCATCGCGGGCGGCGAACTTGCCGCCGCCATCTGGCTTGGTCTAGCCTCGCTGGCAGCGGGCGCACTCAACGCTGCCAGCATGATCTACTGACCATGGCGAACAAGCCCCCCAAACGCACAAGCGAATTCGGGACGCGCAAACCATCGGTGCCGCCTGTGCCGCAGTCGTCGGGCCCACCGGCAAAGCGTTCCGGCCACGTCGCGTTGTTTCTGATGGGCACGCTCGCGGTTGGCAGTGCCGCCTACACGTTGATGCCCAGCAGAAAATGCGAACCGTCGCCGAACACAGCGCAGCCGTCGCTGCTGCAAAGCAGTGCCGCCGAATGCCAGCAGCGCGGATCTTCATCCAGCAGTTCGGGTGGTGGCGGAAGCTCCTCACGCAGCAGCTATTACTCCGGCGGCTCCTCGTCGAGTTCTTCGGGTTCGAGCAATTCCTCCTCGAACTATTCGGGCTCCAGCACCTCCGATTCCGGCTCGCACAGCGCGCAGCGCGGCGGCTTCGGTTCGTTCGGGCACGCCGTCGGCTTCTCTGGCGGCTGAATGTCATGGAACGCATCCCCTGCCCCGAACGCGACGACTGGCGTGCCACCGCCGAAAGCGCCGGATTCACTTTTCACACGATCGGCGGCGAGCGCTATTGGGACGAACGGGCCTATTACGCATTCACGCTGAACGAGATCGAACGGCGGATCGAGGCGCCGACCGGGGAGATCGAGGCGATGTGCCTCGAGGTGGTCGGCCGCGCGATCAACGACGAAAAATATCTGCGCCGGTTGAAAATACCGGAAGCCTTCTGGCCGCTGCTGTCGGAGAGCTGGCGCCGGCGCGACGCCAGCCTCTATGGCCGGCTGGACCTCAGCTACGACGGCTGGAGTCCGGCGAAACTGCTGGAGTACAACGCGGATACGCCGACCTCGATTTTCGAAGCGGCGGTTTTTCAGTGGACCTGGCTCGAACAGGCGATCGAGCGCAGCATCATCCCGAAGCGCGCCGACCAGTTCAACTCGATCCATGAACGGCTGATCGACGCCTGGAAAAAACACGGCAGCGCAAAGCACCTGCATCTGACCGGGATGACCGACAATGCCGAGGACGCCGGCACGCTGGCCTATCTGCAGGACACCGCGAGTCAGGCCGGATTGAAGACCACGCTGATGGACATTAAGGACGTCGGACTGGGGGGCGATGGCCGGTTCGTCGATCTCGACGATCGCAGCATTGAGCTTGCCTTCAAGCTCTACCCCTGGGAATGGATGTTTCAAGACACGTTCGGCGCAAATCTGTCGAGCACGCCGACGCGCTGGATCGAGCCGCCGTGGAAAGCGATCCTGTCCAACAAGGGCATTCTTCCGCTGCTCTGGGAGATGTTCCCAAAACATCCCAATTTGCTGCCGGCCTATTTCGAGGACGATCCGAAGGCGGCGATGCTCGGCTCTTCCTTCGTGCGCAAGCCCCTTTATTCGCGCGAAGGCGCAAATGTTACGCTCGTCAGCGCCGGCTCGACGCTGATGGAACAGCAAGGCCCATATGGGGCAGAAGGATTCATCCTGCAGGGTTTCGCGTCCCTGCCGAGCTTTTCCGACCAATACCCGGTGCTCGGAAGCTGGCTGATCGATCACACACCGTGCGGACTATCGATCCGCGAGGACGAAAATCCGATCACCGGCAACACGTCGCGGTTCGTACCGCACGCGATTCTGTAGCAGAAGCGATCGATAGACCGATAGATCAGCGTGCCGACGCCACCGACCTTGGCGCCTGCGGCACCAGGGTCGCTACCCCGGGGCGCACAACGGTTGGTGCGGCATTTGGACGATAGAGCCCACGGCGATCCGGATAGGGCTTGAAGGCATTGGTGATTCCGACCACGGATTCGGCAGCCCCCAGCGCCAGCACGCCATCGGGCTCCAGCATCCGCGAGATGCGTTCGAAGATTTTGGCTTTGGTGTCCTGGTCGAAGTAGATCAGGACGTTGCGGCAGAAGATCACGTCGAACGTGCCGAGGTGAGAAAAATCCTGCAGCAGGTTCAACTGACGGTGCTGCACCATGCTGCGGATGTCGGCGTTGAGCTGCCACAGCTCGCCATTCTGCGTGAAATATTTCACCAGCATCTGGATCGGCAGGCCGCGCTGCACCTCGAACTGGCTGAAGATGCCGGCCTTGGATTTTTCCAGCACGGCCAGCGAAAGGTCGGTCGCGACGATCTCGGTGCGCCAGCCCGCCAGCATGGCGCCGGCCTCCTTCAGGCACATCGCAATCGAGTACGGCTCCTGCCCGGTCGAGGAAGCCGCGCACCAGATGCGCAGGGAACGACGCGCCGCGCGCGCCTGCGCCAGCGCCGGGAGAACCGCCTCTTTCAGATGATCGAACGGAAGCTTGTCGCGAAAGAAGAAGGTCTCGTTGGTGGTCATCGCCTCGACCACCTCGGCAGTCAGCGCGTCGGCACCGGCTTTTATCTTCTGAACGAGTTCGGGGATACCGGCAAGGCTCGCCTTGCGCGCCAGCGGCACCAGACGGCTCTCGACGAGATATTGCTTGTCGGGGGACAGGTCCAGCCCGGAACGCTCTTTCAGAAGCTTACGCAGATACTCATAGTCTTGAGGCGTCACGCACGATCTCCCGAAAACAACCGAACCAGTTTCGGCGCGATCTGATTAAGCGGCAATATCGCGGCGCAAATGCCGGCATTCGCGGCCGCACCCGGCATGCCCCACACCACACTCGTCGCCTCGTCCTGGGCAATCACGCTGCCGCCGGCCGCGACAATATCCTTGCCGCCGCGCATGCCGTCGGAGCCCATGCCGGTCAGGATCACGGACATGATGCCGCCCTGCCAGACGTCGATCGCCGAGGTGAACAGCGGATCGACCGCAGGCTTGCAGAAATTCACCGGCGGTCCGTCGTCGAGCGCGATCGCCGCCTCCGCGCCATGGCGCACGACCTTCATATGACGGCCGCCCGGCGCGAGATAGATCCGGCCGGCCTTGACGATTTCGCCATCGACCGCCTCATGCGCCGGCCGACGGCTCGAACGCGCCAGATGCTCGGCGAGAATCGTGGTGAAGGTCGGCGGCATGTGCTGCGTGATCAGAACCGGGAAACGGTCGATCACAGGCCCGATTTCGGTGACCAGCGACATCAGCGCCTGCGGACCACCGGTCGACGAACCGATCAGGAGCACGCGCGGCGCCAGCATGCTGAACGGGCGGCGTGCCAATTGCGATTGCGCTGCCGGTGCCACCGTCGGCGCTCGGACCGAAGCTTCACGCGGCCGCTCGTGGACCGGCGCCAGAGGCGGCGTCACATGCGCGGGCGCGAGCACGTTGCGGCGGATCTTGGCGCCGAGGTGACGGATCTTCTGGATCAGATCGTGGCGAAAAGTTTCGGCTGCGGAAGCCTCGCGCGTGCTTTCGGGCTTTGGAATGTAGTCGGAGGCGCCAAGCGAGAGCGCCTTGAAGCTGATCTCCGCATTGCGGCGGGTCAGCGTCGAGGCCATGATGATGATGAGATCACGCTTCTTCGCCAGCAGTTTCGGCAGCGCGGAAATGCCGTCGAGCTCCGGCATTTCGATATCGAGCACGGCGACGTCGGGATTGATGCGTTCGAGCTGGTTGACGGCGTCGAGGCCGGTGCGCAGGGAGGCGACGACCTCCATGTCCGGCTCGGCTCCGATCCAGCGCGAGATCATCCCGCGGATGACGACGCTGTCGTCGACCACCATAACACGCAGCTTGTCCTGCCGTGTCGAAGTCGGGGCCGCGGCACTTGTCAACGCAATACTCATTACTTCACCAGGAACGACTCGAACGGCACGCTTACGAAAACAACGCCGAAGGCCGCCTGGCCGCCGGATCGTCTGGACCGATCAGATCAGGCCGACTTCCTGGAACTTCGCGGTGACGATGTCCTTGTCGAACGGCTTCATGATGTATTCGTTGGCGCCGGCGTGCAGTGCACGTGCGATGTGCGCGACGTCGTTTTCGGTGGTGCAGAACACCACCTTGGGCGCATCGCCGCCGGGCATGCGGCGCAGATTGCCGAGGAATTCATAGCCGTCCATCACGGGCATGTTCCAGTCGAGCAGGACCGCCTCGGGCATGGCGCGCTTGCAGGCGTCCAGCGCTTTCGCGCCGTCCTCGGCTTCGATGATCTGGAAATCAAGACCTTCCAGGATACGACGTGCGACCTTTCGAATGACACTGGAGTCATCGACGACGAGACATGTTCTCATTTTCGGCCTCTACTTCCATTCCCCAAAAGGGGACGTTTCCAAATGTTATGTACGCTTTCGCCTTGCTTCTGCTTCTTATGCCGCCAACAGATCCGGTACGATTTCGAGGACGCGATCGACATCGAGGACGACCATGAGCTGGCCATCGAGGCGGTGGACGCCGCCGGCGAGCTTGGCCATGCGGGGATCGAGATTGACGGGGTTTTCCTCACGGCTGTCGTCGGGCAGCCGGAGCACCTCGCCGATCTGGTCGATCAAGAGGCCGTAGGACTCGCCGCGCAGGTCGACGCCAACCGCCATCGGCGGCTTGCCGTCGTCGTTTTTGGGCAGCCCGAGCCGGGCGCGCATGTCGACGACCGTGACGATGCGGCCGCGCAGATTGAGCACGCCGGCGATCTCGGCCGAGGACAGGGGAACGCGGGTCAGCCGCTCCGGCATGAACACGTCCTGGACGCGGGAGATCGGCAGGCCGAACAATTGCCCGCCGATCACGGCGGTGACGTATTCGACCACGGTGCCCTCAATGGTATCGGTCTTGGTTGTCATCGTGTGCGATCCTTGATTCCTACGCCGCGCGCCTGGTTTCGCCGGCGGTCTGTTCCTTCAGCGCCGCGATCAGGCCGGGACGGTCGAACTTGGCGACGTAATCGTGGAAGCCGGCCTGCCGGCCGCGCTCGATCGCCGCCGGAGAGACCATCGAGGACAGCGCGATGATCGGCATTGCGCTTAAGTGCTGGTCAGCCCGGATCGTCTCGGCAAACTCGAACCCGTTCATGTCGGGCATCTCGATGTCGGTCAGCACCACGTCGAAGGTCTGGCCCGAACGCAGCGCGGTGAGGCCTTCCTGCGCATTGGGGGCGACCCGCACCCGGTAGCCGGCGGCTTTGAGCACCGGCGCCAGCATGTTGCGGAAGAAGGCTGAGTCGTCGACCAAGAGCACCGACTGCGCGGATACCGAGGGTCGCATCTCCTTGCGGGAGAACCAGTCGGCAAACGCCATCGGGAGGAAATGGCCGACGTCGATCACTTCGGTGGCCTGGCCCTTGATCACGGCCGAACCCAGAATGCCTTCACTGGAACCGGCGACCTCGATGTGCAGCCGTTCCTCGACGATGTCGATGATCTCGTCGACCACCAGCCCCATCGAGCGGCCGTCGTCGGCGAACACCAGGATCGGTTGGGCGCCCGAGGTCTGGACGTTGACCCCGGTCATCTGCACCAGCGGCATCAGCTGCTCGCGGTACTGCACCATGTAGCGGCCGTTGGAGAGTTCGATCTTGTCGGTGGCGATCTCTTCCAGCCGGGTGACGAGGCCGAGCGGCACCGCCTTGGGCTGGGTCGAGCCGGCGCGGAACACCAGCAGCGAGGTCAGCTGTTCGCCGGTGTTGGCATGGGCCGCCGCGTTCTCGTCCGCCATCCCCTGGGCGGAGGAGCCGGCGGCGCCGAGCGCCTTGGCAAAGCCGTTGGGGTCGATGATCATGATCACGGCGCCATCGCCCAGGATGGTGTTGCCGGAGAACATGTCGATGTGACGCAGCTTTGTGGACATCGGCTTGACCACGATCTCTTCGGTGTGGAACACGCCGTCGACCACGATGCCGAAGGTCTGGCTGCCGACTTGCGTGACGACGATGAAGCCGTTCTCGGGGTCGGAGGAGGAGCCGTCGTCGATCTTGAGGAGCTTCTTCAGGTGCATCAGCGGCAGCAGCTTGTTGCGCAGCCGCAGCACCGCGGTGTCCTTGATGCGCTCGATGCGGTGTTCGGAGTTGGCGCGGGCGCGGACCAGTTCGACAACAGACAATTGGGGTATCGCAAAGCGGTCGCCGCCGGCTTCCACGATCAGGGCCGAGACGATGGCGAGCGTCAGCGGGATCTTGATGGTGACGCTTGAGCCCTCGCCGGCCACCGACTTGATGTCGATGGTGCCGCCGATCTGGTCGATATTGGTGCGCACCACGTCCATGCCGACGCCGCGGCCGGAGACCGAGGTGACGGTGGCGGCGGTGGAGAAGCCCGGCGCGAAGATGAACTTGTGGATCTGGGCTTCGGTCATCTTCTCCAGTTCAGCCTCGGAGACGAGCCCGTTCTGCAGTGCCTTGGCCTTGATCCGCTCGGTGTTCAGCCCGCGGCCATTGTCGGCGATGCAGATGATGATGTGGCCGCCCTCGTGATAGGCGGACAGACGAATGGTGCCCTGCTCGGGCTTGCCGGAGGCGGCCCGCTCGGCCGGGGTCTCCAGGCCATGATCGGCGGAGTTGCGCACCATATGGGTGAGCGGGTCCTTGATCAGGTCGAGCACCTGGCGGTCGAGTTCGGTGTCGGCGCCGTGCATCTCGAGTTCAATCTGCTTGCCGAGTTCGCCGGAGAGATCGCGGACGATCCTTGGCAGCTTCTGCCAGGCATTGCCGATCGGCTGCATCCGCGTCTTCATGACGCCTTCCTGCAGTTCGGCGGTGACGTTGGAGAGGCGCTGCAGCGGCACCTTGAACTCGGTGTCCTCGTTGCGGCGGGAGATCTCCAAAAGCTGGTTGCGGGTCAGCACCAGCTCGGAGACCATGGTCATCAGGTGTTCCAGCGTGTCCACGTTGACGCGGATCGACTGGTTGGCGACCTTGTCGGCTTCCTGCACGTCGCCGACATCGGAGGCGGCGGCCGCCTTGCGGACCGGTTTTGCCTTTACTTCCTTTGCCGCCTGCGGCGCAGGGGCGGCTTCCGGCACCGCGGGAGCCGCGGCTTTGGCAGCAACTGCGGGCGCGGGTACGACTTCGATCGCGGTCTCGCGGAAGGCGCGTTCGAGATCGTCGAGCGAGACTTCGCCCGGACGCAGCGGCCGTTCCAGCACCTGATCCACCAGCGTGCCGTGAGCCACTTGAGCCTCTTTGGGAGCCTGGGGCTGAACCGGGGGTGAAGCGATCACGGGGGCGGGTTCGGCAACGGCTTCCGCCGGCGCATCGTGCGCCCCGCCTTCCGCCAACAGATGCAGCTTCTCGATCAGGTCCTCGTCGCTGCCTTCCGGCTCAGTCTCGGTGGCTTCAAGCCCTGCGAGGATTTCCTTGATGCGATCGATCGAGGACAGAATCAGCGTGACGGCGCCGGCGGTGACCGGCATGCCGTCGCGGAATTTGCCCATCAGGGTCTCGCCGGCATGGGCCAGCGCTTCCAGCCTCGGCAGGCCGAGGAAGCCGCAGGTGCCCTTGATCGTGTGTACCAGGCGAAAGATGTTATCCAGAATCTTCGCGTCGCTCGGATCCTGCTCGAACCGCACCAACTGATTGTCGACCGTATCCAGGCTCTCGTTGGTCTCTGTCAGGAATTCCCGCAAAAGATCATCCATCAGAGCGCGCCCTTCAACTATCGATGTAACGGTCGTCTGTTAGGCATAGCCTTTCTGATTTCACGACCACGTTAATTTCACTGTCCGTGTAAATACGGATAACCCAAATAAATTGTCGTAAAATGCTGCACAGATAGATTGCACCGGCAAAACGCCGCTGGCTGGCGCCTTGAAAATCCGCCGGCGGTTAGCCACGGAAATCCGGCTGATGATTTCATGGACGAGGAGCCGCTTGGCCGGCTTAGACCGGGAAAGCCGCGGCATTATCATTTCTGGTAAACAGACTCCTACCAATGCTGCAGCTGGTTCGATCACGTCAGCAATGTCGGCTTTGCGTCCAAGCTGCGCCCTCTCGATCAGTTCTGCGATGGTTCTCGGATATGAGGCGAACCAGCATCCCAGACGGGGTCCAATCGACCCGGCAATGGCAGCGTAGACATCATCGCGATCGCGACCTGAAATTGCCGCATCCGAAAGCGCTATCTGGATTCGGCGACGCCCGCATAGCGTGCCCGCGCTTCGGAGAGGCATTCGTCAATCACCGCCAGCAGCGCCGCCGGCGTGAACGGCTTGCGCAGGCAGCGCGCCGCGCCGAGTTCGAGCGCCATTCGCAGAAAATCCGGCGCCGGCGATTCAAGATTCGCAAACGCATATCCCGACATCGCGACCAGCGGAATCGCCGGCGCGCGCTCGTGGAATATCCGGATCGATTCGAAACCGCGCATATGCGGCATGAAGATATCGACGATCATCAGGTCGAAGCTGGCGTCTTCGAGAGCGCGAAGCCCGGCTTCGCCGCCATTGGCTATCGTCACTTCGAAGCCGTGACGCTCCAGATAGATTTCAATGGCCGTGCAGACCATTGAATCGTCATCGACAACCAGTACCCGTGTCATTTCAGCCCCCGAAGCAAGATATCTGCTTTCAATCGCTCCTCAGTCGCAATGGGTGCCCGCCACCCTTTTCTGGTTCGACGCAAAGTTGTTACGTCTTGCTGGCAGCTCAGCCCGTAGCGATCCTCTCTTTCGAAGTATCTGACGATGTCGTTGCGCCTTGCAGTTCCGACGGCGCGGTTGTGACCGCGGCAAGGGTTGCGGCGTGTCTTCGGTGCGGCTCGGCTTCCGACAGACGTTCGTCGATCACGCTGAGCAACGTCGCCGGCCGGAAGGGTTTGTGCAGGCACCTGGTCGCACCGTGGCTGAGAGCCATTTTTAGGCAAGCAACATTGTCCGTTTCCGGACCGGAGAACGCGTAACCGGAAATTGCGATCAACGGTACCGTAAGGGCGCGCTGGTGAAATATCCTGATCGACTCGAAACCGCGCATGTTCGGCATGAAAATATCGACGATCATCAGGTCGAACGTTGCGTCGTCGAGCGCCGCGAGGCCGTTGGGCCCGCCGTCCGCGATCGCGACCCTGAAACCGCAGTGCTTGAGCCAGGCGCGCATAGCAAGGCGGGTATGAAGGTCGTCATCGACAACCAGAATACGACGCATGACGGCCTCCTCCGCCGTATCGGACGCGCTGCAAGAAGACACAAAACGACAAGCCCGCCCGACAGGACACGCCTGGCCAGGCACCCCAACAGCGCATCAAGGCTTCTCCGCGAGCAGTTTTGCCTTGCGAATCAGCGCGCTATTCGCAATTCCGTCGCAAATTGGCGAGTCTGTCTGCCCTCCACAGTGTATAGGGTGGGTTCCACAACCTTTGGGTCATCGGGCCAGCGGAGTTCCATCCGTGCCTCGAGACCTTCGAACTGCCAAGGGGCCGTCCCGAGCAAGGCCGGCGCGCCTCTGCCGCAGGCCTACCTGCCTCACAGGGCTCCAAAGCTACCCGACGGGAGGTACGGAATCGTGAGCCGCGACGGCTTTGCCGCCGTCAGAGTGCGGCTATTTGCCGATATTTCCCGCCGGCGATTCATGGCAAGATGAACGGACATTTTTGACGGCGGATATTGCATATTTTTGGTGCCTGGCACCCTGAGACCGGCTTTGACCGTAAGGCAGGAGACTGCTTTGGATTCAGCCCCTCGTTCCCCGAATGGATTTTTGTCCTCGCTGACTGCGGACGATTTTGAACTGATCCGCCCGCATTTGCGCTCCGCCGACCTCACCCAGGACCTGGTGCTGGTGGAAGTCGACGAGACGCTCAAGCGCGCCTACCTGCCGCACCGAGGCGTGATCTCGCTCGTGGTCAAGCTCGCGCGAGGCGAGCACGTTCAGATCGCGATGGTCGGCCGCGACAGCATCTTCGGCGCATTCTCCGCCCTCGGCGATCCAACCGCGCTGAACAGCGCGCTGGTGCTGGTCCCCGGCGTGGCCTCGACGATCGACCTCGATCAGCTTCGGGCGGCTGCCGACCAGAGCGTGACGCTCCGCACTTTGCTGGCACGGCACGGATTGGCGGTCTACGCGCAAATCCAGCAGACTGCGGGCTGCAACGCCTCGCACACGGTAGAGTCCCGCCTGGCGCGCTGCCTGTTACATACCCGCGACCTGTCCGGCAGCGACAAGCTCGTACTGACCCAGGAAGCGATGGCACAGATGATCGGCGCGCGCCGCAACAGCGTTTCGCTGGTGGCCAACACACTGCAGCAGGCGAATTTCATCCATTACAGCCGCGGACATATCGAGATCACCAATCTGGACGGCCTGATCAGGACCTCCTGCGAGTGCTACGCGACGGTCAAGACCCAGTACGACCGCCTGCTGCATCCGCGCATCCATTGCGCGGCAGCGTGACCCCTCGGCCGCTGTCCATGGGCGGGCGGGTGCCCGAACCCATTGATAGTCGCCGGCCCGGCGATGCGCGTGAAGATTGCGCCCTGCGATCCGGCCCGCGGGAACTCACCGTATAATTACGGCCGGCTTGGCATTTGCCCGGGATTTATTCGGCCGGGAATTAACGCGCTGTTCAATGACCCCTGATACTTGTCACGGTGCTGACGGGTGCAGGTTCGGGAAAGAGCATCGAGACGATTTCGAATGCCACGCGAGTTCACCCGTGTTCGGCGGTTTGCTAGCTGCGCGGAGTAAAGACATGGCTTTTGATTTGTCGATGCCGATCCTGGTGGTCGATGACTACAGCACCATGATCCGCATCATCCGCAACCTCCTCAAGCAGCTCGGATTCGAGAACGTCGACGATGCCAGCGACGGCTCGGCGGCGCTCGCCAAGATGCAGGGCAAGCGATACGGCCTCGTGATCTCCGACTGGAACATGGAGCCCATGACGGGCTACGACCTGCTGAAGGAAGTCCGCGCGAGCCCGGAATTCTCAAACACGCCCTTCATCATGATAACAGCGGAATCGAAGACAGAGAACGTCATCGCCGCGAAGAAGGCCGGCGTCAGCAACTACATCGTCAAGCCGTTCAACGCGGCGACGCTGAAGACCAAGATGGAAGCCGTGTTCCCCAGCGCGGCCGAATAGCATCGTGCCCGGGCGCGCCGCACCAGGCTGAAGGCCGCCATCCATCGCCGCCCCGCCTTCTATCCTCGCGACCATCAGACGCAGAGCGGGATCGGCGAACGCCGAGGCGGCATCCGACCTGTTTCGCCGTGTCCGGACGGGACGGCCCCGCGCGCCGCACTCGCGGCTTGCCGTACTACTACGGTTTGCGATTTTCACAGACGGATAACGTTGAATCGCGATAGTCGCGTGGACCAAGGAGCCCCCTCATGTTCACGTTCGAAACGAGCGATCAGAAAGAAGTGCGGCGTTTTCGTATCGCCCAGTTCAACGGCAGAACCGCAACCTTCCGCTCGGCCGGCTCGGCCGTCACCGGCCACGTTCGATCGATCGTGGAAAGCAAGTCGAGTGTTCCGGCGGCCTGGGTGATCACCATCATCCCGGAAGAGCCAAAACCTGTTATCGCGACCCGGCCCGCGCCCCGTATGCGCTCTTTCGCGGAAGACTTCTGCTGAGCGGCAACCTGGCGCGATCTTCTCGGAAAGCGGGCTCCCGCTGTTCCGGATCACGCCCTGGTCCGGCCTCGTCGGCCCTGTCGCGTTACAATCGGCCTTTGTGAGCTTGCAGCATTGCGGCGCTTTCACTGCAGGCGCAGTGCGCTTCGCCTTCATTTTTGAGCAAATGAAATCAGGCTGGCTGCAACAACGCCTTGCGGACGAGATCCGCGGTGTTGCGGGCGCCGAGCTTGCGCATGGCCTCGGCGCGATGGCTCTCGAACGTCCTCGGGCTGATGTTCATCCGCAAGGCGCCTTGCTTGTTGGAGCAGCCTTCACTGATCAGGCTCAGCACCTCGCGCTCGCGCTTGGTCAGCGGCTTCTGACCGGACTCCGAGGCGAACATCACCCCCGGCGTGCGACCGCCATCCTTGGTGCGGCTGGCCTGGCTCTCCCGCCCCTGCTTGCGATCGGATTCGGAAGCAAAGGCGGGATGCTTGTCCGACATCTGCTTCACCACGACGCAGACGCGTTCGAGTTGTTGAACCGCGTTGTCCACGACCTGTTGCAGGTATACGCGATTGCCGGGCGCCTCGGAGAACTGGTGGCTGTGCTGCTTGATCTCGTTCATGTAGAGCAGCAGCGCCGTCAGCGGCCCGTTCAACTGGCGAGCGATCGACGCTTCCGCTTCTTCCGTTGCGCGAGCGCGCGCGACGGACAATTGGACGATTTCAAGATTGCTCTCGAGAGGCGTGACGGTTTCCATCCACTTCGGGAAGTGCGAATCACCGGCTCGATGGTCTTGCTGCGACATATAACTAATTTATCGATTCCATTGCCGCCGGTGGTTAATTTTTTAACCAGTAAGAATACGGGGAACCGGCAAGTGGACCGGAAACTGAACCAACGGGAAGGGTTTTGGCCTTCAATCGAGGAAGTAGGATGTCACCAGGTCAGGACTCCGTAGTTTTACGGCCCGTAGAAATGCGTTGGCCCCGCGCCTAATCCCTCATAATTCCGCCTTATGAGTATTTGCTTCTCTAATGCATTCAATTTGATTCGTTATGGTCCCCGTCCGCCGGACTATTTAAACCCAGGCAGCCACGCGGCAACGCAACAAGCCGCGTGTGACGGACCTCACCGGCAATTCATAGGCGCGGCTTCCATGAAATAATCGACCCGTTTCCGTTACGACGGATCGGACGTAGCCTCGACGCGGGTCAGTTGCGCGGGAGCCTCAGGAACTTTTCGAGGAAGCGTCCCGAGGCAACGAGCCTGAACCACCAATATGCTATCCGCCGCGTTGTCATGCGCCGTCGTTAACGCCCGTGCCGGCACCCGCGTGTGACTTGCTTCACAAAGAGCCGTAGAAACACTGTGATCGCAGGCGACCACGGCTTCACCGATTTGCGAGGTGCAGGTCCCGGCGGCCGCGCGATGACCGACGCGCGACATCAACAATAACGAAATCAAGAGAAGGCAGACGGCGATGCCGACATCGCCGCGCACGGCAAGGCGATGCGGGCGCGCGCCAACCGTCCAAACAAGCTTCCGTCCAAATGAAGAATGGCGGCGGATCAGCCAAGCCGGCTGATCTGCTCCTCGGTCACGACGCGCTCGACGTTTTCGGTCTTGCTCTTGATGCGGTAGCGCGGGCGGCCGTCGGCTTCGATCGGCAGGCAGGTGACGATGGTGTAGATGCTGCGTTCCTTGACGGTGGCGCGGCCCTGCGGCCCCTGCAGCTGGTGGTGCACGTCGTCATTGATTGCGTAATTGTGGGCCATCGCCTGTCTTCCCGTTGGAAAAAAGGCTTGTAGTCTCAACGGTCTCGCAAGGCAACCCGCCATTGGCGGGGAACCGGCGCGCCGGTACGCATAGCGCAGTCTCCGGGGCCCGTCAGGCAGCCAAAAGCGCCTTTCGCCGGGCTACCCGGGCGATCGAACCCCTAATGGCGGAACCCACCAGGGCCCCCTCGTGCAGGCCCTGTTCAATGGACTGGGCGATTCCGGCCATTTCCCGCTCCTGATCGAACAGATTGTTGCCGATGCAGAGCATGTCGATACCGGCCCTCAGCGATTGAAGGCTGGCCTGCCTGGTGCCCAACGCCTTCTGCAGACCCTGCATTTGCATGTCGTCGGTGATCAGGAGCGTATCGGGAAGCCGCTGGCGCAACCGGGCAAGGCCAGCGGCAGACAGGGTCATCGGATTGTCGCGGTCCCATTGCCTGACGATGGCGTGGCTGACCAGCACGGCATCGCCGAACATTTTCGGCGCCAGCGAATAGAACAGCTCTTCCTGCTCGGTGCGCAAACTGTCGGAAATGTCCATGAACTCCTGATGCGAGTCCACCACCGCGCCGCCGATGCCGGGGAAATGCTTCAGACAAAGCCCGATGCCCGTCTCGCGCGCGACCTCGCTCACCAGCAGCGCATTGGCCTCCACCTCGCCGATATCGGCGGACCAGGAACGCTTGATTTTGCCGATGTTCGGATTGTCGGGATTGTAATCGACGTCGATGACGGGCGCGAAGTCGTAGTGAATGCCGAGGCGGCGCATTTCGGCGAAACTGGCGGCGAGTACTTCCCGCTTCTCGCTCAAGGCGAGATGGTTGAATTCCTTCGCGCTCGGCAGCGGTTTGAACCCCTTGCTCTCCTTGAGCCGCCGCACCAGCCCGCCCTCCTGGTCGATGAACACCATCGGGCGCGACGGCAGGCAGGAAATCTCTTCACAGAGAGACTGCACCTGCTCCGGCGATTCAATGTTGTTGTCGTATTTCTGCGTTTGGCAGGAATAGTCGAACAGGATCACGCCGCCCAAGCCGTAGTTGGTTGCAAATTCCCGCAGCCATGCCGGGATGGTTTTGCCGAAGAAGCCGAGAATGAAGAGTTCGCCGACGGGCATGCTGGCTGTCCTGATCACCGTTTCAGCGTGCCGAAAAAAAGTTTCAATGGTCGACTGGGCTTGTCCCGGAATCCTGTACCATCCAAGGACACTTTCGGTCCAGCCTGCGAGCTGGCACTTCCATCATTGTTCACCTGGCCTCTGTTCGTGGTGCTGCGCGAAGGGGCCGCGCTCAACGACGCGATCGAAGGCGGACCATCGCCGGTTTGTCGAAGTTCTGCATTGCGCCGAAAGCGATCGTCCGCCGAAGATCGGCATCGCCCCTCACGACCGCGAACGATTCCACGTTCGGTGCAAGGGCAGTCCCGCTCACAGTAAGCGGTGGCAAATCGACAGGGAGAGCCTAGATAAGCTGCATGAAAAGCATAGGATTCCTTTCGTTCGGGCACTGGACGCCCTCTACGCAATCGCAGACCCGCTCGGCGGCGGACGCGCTGCTGCAATCGATCGATCTGGCCATCGCGGCTGAGGAATTGGGCGCCGACGGCGCCTATTTTCGCGTTCATCACTTCGCCCGCCAACTCGCCTCGCCTTTCCCGTTGCTGGCAGCGGTCGGCGCGAAAACCAGCCGCATCGAGATCGGCACGGCCGTTATCGACATGCGCTATGAGAACCCGCTCTACATGGCCGAAGACGCCGGCGCGGCCGATCTCATCTCGGGCGGGCGCCTGCAACTTGGTATTAGCCGAGGATCGCCCGAACAGGTCATCGATGGATGGCGGTATTTCGGCTATCAACCGGCCGAAGGCGAGACCGAAGCCGACATGGGCCGGCGTCATGCCAAGGTCTTTCTCGACGTGCTGCGCGGCCATGGCTTCGCGCAGCCCAATCCACGTCCGATGTTTCCAAATCCGCCGGGGTTGCTGCGTCTTGAACCGCATTCCCAAGGACTGCGTGATCGCATCTGGTGGGGAGCCGGCTCGAACGCCACGGCAATATGGGCAGCGAAGCTGGGCATGAACCTGCAGAGTTCGACGCTCAAGAACGACGAAACCGGCGAGGCTTTCCACATCCAGCAGGCTGCCCAGATCAGGGCCTATCGCTCGGCGTGGAAGGAGGCAGGCCATGCGCGCGAGCCACGGGTGTCCGTCAGCCGCAGCATCATCGCCATCATGGGTGATCGTGATCGCGCTTACTTCGGCCGCGGTGGAGACGAGGATGACCAGATCGGCTTCATCTCTCCGGAGACCCAGGCGATCTTCGGCCGCAGCTATGCTGCCGAGCCGGACGTCCTGATCGAGCAGCTGAGGAAGGACGAGGCGATCAATGAGGCCGACACGTTACTGTTGACCGTCCCGAACCAGCTCGGCGTTGCCTACAATGCCCATGTCATTGAATCGATTCTGACGCACGTGGCTCCCGCTCTCGGGTGGCGCTAAGGGCTGTTGGGATGTTTCCACGGCTGGCATCCGCTTCGCGCCAGGATCGAGCGACCTCCAGAAGAAGCGGTACCCCAAAAGAGGCAACCAGGTTCCATCCGCTCCGCGATATGTGATACGCAAAAACCGCCGAGCGTTGTGTTACAATTCCATTTCCTGGCGTATCCCACTCGAAAGGAGGCCGAGTTGAGCGTTGCCTTCACCAAGGAAGACAGTGCCGAAACCGCATCGGAGACGCTGCTCCCCGATCGCCCGATTTCGCCTCATCCGAACCTGGTTACGGAAGCGGGATTGAAGGCGCTGGAATTTCAGCTGCAACAGGCTCGCGAAGCGTACGAGACGGCGCAGAAGATCGAAGACGTGAATGAGCGGCGGCGGCAAGCGGCGACCCCCTTGCGCGATGCGCGCTACTTTGCGGCGAGAGTTCGGACGGCTCAGCTAATCACCCCTCCTGCGTCCACTGATACCGTTGCTTTCGGGAGTACGGTGACCTTCAGGCGCGAGGATGGGCGCGTGCAGAAGTATCATATCGTGGGAGAGGACGAAGCGGACCCGAAGGCCGGCTCCATTTCCTTCGTGTCCCCGGTGGCAAGGTCCCTGATGGGTAAAGCTGTCGGCGATGTCGTCGGCGTATCCGGTCACGAGCTCGAGATCATTGCGATCTCTTGAACCCCACCGCACAAGACGCAGCCGATGCGTGGAGCGCAGCGTCTTGTGAGCTTATGGTCGACCGCGACGGCGAGGCTGCGCAGGACGTCCCGCGTTGCGCGAGAGCGCTCGACGCAGCAGGTCCGCAGGCCGGCGGAATTCGACCACTTCACGGCAAGTTGACGGGCGCTTCCCGATAAGCGCCGGAATCGTGCCGGCAAAAAGGTCCATCGGCGGCAACGAGACGATGGCTCAGTATGGTGACAAGTTCCATGCGCTGGTGGCGATATCGTCGATCGACAGGCCTGATCATTTTCCCCGTTCTGCTGCTCGCGCTGGCGGGCGGGTCGGTCGCGGATATCGGCATGGACGCCAAGATTCAGCACGTCGTCACGGCCTATCTGGCGCCGGAGACCGTGGGGAAGCCGGGCGGTCTCGCTGTGGCCGTCTACGCTGCGGGTCACACCGAGTTTTTCAACTACGGAGTCGCCGACGAATCGACAAGGCAGCCGATCACTTCAGACACGTTGTTCAACGTAGCGTCAGTGCGCAAACCGTTTGAAGCAATCCTGGTCGCGCTGGGTACGCTTCGCGGCGAACTCCGTCTCGATGACCCCGTGAGCAGGTATGTCCCCGAGCTGCGCGGCGACTACATCAAGAGCGTGACGATCGGTGAACTGGCAACGCATACGTCCGGACTCCTGCTGCCGACCGACCACCCGCCATGGCCAAACGATTCGTTTACGCTGCCGCAGTTCTTCGAGGCGCTCAACGCATGGACGCCGCAATCGGGCGAGCAGCCGGGCAAGCAGCGCATCTACACGCATGCGGGGTATGTGCTGCTGCAGCTCGCGCTCGAACGTCGCTACGGTCGACCGATCGGTGATCTTATCGAGGCGCGCATCCTGAAACCGCTCGGCATGAACCAGACATTCCTCCCCGAGCGCGGGCCAGACCATCGCGCCATCATGGCTCCGGAGCTGATGAAACGTGTCGTGCAGGGCTACTCTGATACGGGCATGGCGATTGGTCCACGCGGAGATCAGCAGAGTTACTACGATTTTCCGGGGACTGGTCAGATGTTCACCTCGGCGCGCGACCTGGCCACCTTTCTGGCTGCCTTTATCGATGGCCATGCGATCGATCCGCAGTTGCGGCAAGCGTTGCAGATGACGCAGCGCGAGGCATTTCACGTGACCGAGAAGTTCGGACAGGCGATGGCCTGGGAAAACATCCACTTGAACGACGAGGTCGTCGTCGACAAGCCGGGCGGACTTAACAACGCCTCGGCCTATGTCGGCCTGGTGCCGGCACACAAGACCGGCATCGTCCTGCTCGCCAACCGCGGCGAGTTTCCGCATGAGATCGCCCGCTACCACGTGCTGCCGGAGCTGGCGCGAGAATGAGAAGAACAGCGACGATTCGCCAGTGGTGATCATAAGTCACCGGGCCTGGCGCGCGTCCGGCAGCACTTCAATTCTGCAATAGAAGTCATATCGATTTTTGACCTTCTTTTCGAAACGGCGGCGTACTATCCCTCAACGGGGTTCGTTCGAGCCCGATAAAAAAGGGGGGAGCTTCTCCATGGCGGATCCGCAGAAACAAGAGCCGGCCCGAAACGAGCCGGTCGCACTGCCGACCTGGCCCGACGAAGTGTACCGCGTCCTCAAGGACGCTGACGTGCGCCAGGTCGGAATGGTGCCGGATGCAGGCCACAGCCGCCTCATCCGCGCATTCGAGGCGGATCCTCAAGCCCGCGTCATCACCCTGACCACTGAAGAGGAAGGGATCGCCATGCTGGCAGGTGCCTGGCTCGGCGGAGAACGGGGCGTCCTGCTGCTGCAATCGAGCGGCGTCGGCAATTGCATCAACATGCTGTCGCTGCCGATGATCTGCCGCATGCCGCTCTTGATGCTGGTGACGATGCGCGGCGAATGGGGGGAGTTCAACCCGTGGCAGGTCCCGATGGGCCAGGGCACCAGGGCCGTGCTCGAAGCCATGGGCGTGATCGTGACCCGCGCCGATGAGCCGCTTCTGGTCGCCTCGACCGTTTCCGGCGCGGCCAACCTTGCCTTCAACACCTGGCGGCCTGCCGCCGTCCTGATCGGACAGCGCGTGCTCGGTGCCAAGAATTTCAAGGAGCTTGCCCGCAAATGAACGTTCCCAACGAACTGCTGCATCGCCGCGACGTCGTCAATGAATTGCTGCGCGACCGGAGCGATCTCCTGGTCGTTGCCGGGCTCGGCGCGCCCAACTGGGATATCTCGGCTGCGGGCGACAGCCCGAACAACTTCCCGCTCTGGGGCGCGATGGGCGCGGCCGCCATGATGGGCTTTGGTCTCGCTATCGCGCAGCCCAAGCGCCGCGTGCTCGTCATCACCGGCGACGGCGAAATGCTGATGAGCCTCGGCGCGCTTGCCACGATCGCCGTGCAAAACCCGGCGAATCTCACTATCGCCGTGCTCGACAACGAGCGCTTCGGTGAGACCGGAATGCAGAAGACGCATACGGCAGGCGGTGTCGACCTCGCCGGGATAGCTGCGGCCGCCGGCTTCAGGACATCGCGGATCGTCAGGACCATGGCTGAGGTAACCGAGATCCGCGAGCTGGCGCACCATGGAAACGGGCCCGTGTTCGCGCAGGTCAAGATCAATCCGGAAGCGCTTTACTTCGTGCTGCCGCCCGCCGACGGCGGCATCCTCACCACCCGCTTCAGGCAATCCGTCCTCGGTGAAAGCTCGCTCTATAATTGACGCAAACATTCGACAATAGCCAAGCCCACACCCATCGGGACCATCGAACCAAGGAGAAGGAACACCATGAGCGAGAACGCACAATTCGAAAAAGGCCTTGAGGTCCGGCGCGCCGTGTAGGGCGCCGAGTATGTCGACGGAAGCCTTGCCAAGGCTGACGACTTCATGATGGCGCTTTCAGCGCATCACCACGGAATGGTGTTGGGGTTACGCGTGGACGCGGGACGGTCTGAACCGCAAGACGCGAAGCATGCTCAGAGGCGGCGGCCTTGTCGAGATCGATCAGGCGTGGATCGGAGGTCGGGACCTGAACGCCCTTGTACCCTAGTCCTGCCGCCCAGCCGCAGATGGCATCGAAGCTGTCAAACGGCTGATCATCGCCGATGAACTGCGCCGGAAAAATTGCGGACCCCTTCATGGTGGCCGGCCGGATGGTCGTCGCTGACATGTCATCTTCTCCGGTTCAGACGGCTGCGCCACGCAGATAGGACGCCGCGTCATTGTCCGACATGCCGGCCGTTCAATACGCGAGACGATCTTGATGGTCCGGGATGGCCTTGCCGAAGAGGCCGAGAATGAAGAGTTCGCCGGCGGCGCATAGCTGGCAGTCCTGCATACTTTTCAATGAACGCATCGCAACGGACGCAGATTTACGATCCCGCAGCGCGATGCGCTCAAGGTTTGTACGTAACGTCGCACCTCTCGAAAAAGAGAGGGCGCAGGGAATGCCGGATGCGCGCTGCACCCGCGGTCTCGTGTGCGAATAGTGCAAAGAAAGCTGCACACGAGCATACAGGGCAGCGGAGAACATCCGACATTCCCTGCGCAGTGGCTTTACGGCTTATAACGCGCTCTCCCCGGTGAGGCGGCCTCTATTGCCACCGTCACCCCTCGGAAGCGTTAGCCTCTTCAGAGCTTGACGCCGTTACGGGCGCCAGGACCACACGCTTTCGCCGTACGCATCAGCAGCGACCGTCAATCGCAACGTCAACGTCCACCGCATCCCCGCCCCTCGTCATGACGACGGCCGACGCCCCTCTGAGTGGGACGGGATGGGCGAGAATGTGCCGGTGATTTGGGTCGAAGGAAAGGGAAATATTTTTGATTTTCGGAAATATCGGACTTGACATGATTTCCGAATATCAGAACTGATTTGCCCGTCGGGCTACTATGTCGCACCCAGCCGTCATTGCGAGCCACCGGGTCGCGCGAATGCGCGCCCGATGACAGGTTCCGCGAAGTAATTCACGCCTCGGTCTGGCGCAATATGGATTGCTTCCTCGCAATGACGGGGAGAGGACGGCGTCTAAATCAAGCGGTCATTCCGGGATGGTCCGAAGGACCAGACCTCTGGTGCGCGATGCACCGGGGAATCTCGAGATTCCGGGTTCGCGCTGCGCGCGCCCCGGAATGACGCTTTACCCACGCGCAAAAAATCCGGGCGCGTCGTGCTGCGATATGTTAGAGGCTTGGCACAACCGAAGGGGATATTTTGATGGCTTCATCGCCGGACCTTGCGACGCTCAAGCTCGACGACTTCGCATCCCATCTCGATGCTGACTTCGAGTTGCAGACGACCGGCGGCGTGTTGCCGCTGAAGCTGGTGAAGGCCGATCCGACTGGCGCGGGCGGAAGGGAAGGCGCGGCGTTCTCGCTGCTGTTCACAGCTCCTGCCGGCACGTCGCTGTCGCAGGCGATCTACCCGGTGACGCATCCTGCGCTCGGGGTGATGGAAATATTTCTGGTGCCGATCGGTCCGCTGCAAGGCGGCAGCGGTTATCAGGCGATATTTGCTTAGACACGATTCACCGTCATGGCCGGGCTTGACCCGGCCATCCACGTCTTACTTTTTTGCCGCAAAGACGTGGATGCCCGGCACAAGGCCGGGCATGACGAGCTTCAGAGACATGGGAAAAAATGGTGGGTTACGCTTCGCTAACCCACCCTACGCAGTACGCACCACCGCAGTCTCCGCCCGCCACCGCATCAAGTCGTAGACGCCCTTGTCCTCCTCGGTGACAAAGCCGAGACGCCGGTAAAGCCGCATCGCCGGATTGAACTTCTCGACATGGATCGACACGTCCTTGCCGGCGGCGGCGGCCTCGTCCAGCAGGTCGCGCAGCAGGGCTTCGCCAAGCCCTTTGCCGCGATGTTCGGGGAGGAACGCAATGTCGATGATGCAATGCTGGCTCGGCCAGCGTTCGATGTAGAGACGGCCGATGTCTTCTCCGGCTCGCATCGCCACCAGCCGGTCGGCTTCGGGATGCTGACTCTGGTAATGCGTGTGCTGCGCACGGAACTGCATGTCGAGGAACGCCGCCTTTTCGTCCTCGCTCCACGGAAAAGCCGCGAGTTCGCTGGTGCGGGTCGAGGCATACAGCCGGGCGAGGAACGCCAGATCGGTGTCGGCGATGCGGCGAAAACCGAGACCTGCGCCGGCTGCGCGCAACCAGCCGAACGAAACTGGCGAGATGTCGGCGGCCCGCAGGTTCATCCGCGCGGCGGGAAAACGCCCTGCAAGGCGATGATGTAGGTCAGCGTCAGATACGGCTGCATGTTGTTATGAGGATGCGAGCTGCCGGTAAGAGCCAGTGTCTGCGCATTCATCTGGACGAGATTGGCGATGTTGGACTGATAGATGGTGCCCGCCTTGGATCGCGAGAGGAATTCGGTAGGTGTGGGCTCCTTGAGCGTGGCGTTCTCGGTCGAGCCCTGGATAAAATGGTTGTGGAGCGGCAAGTTCCCCTGCAACAGGGTTACGGTCTGGACGCCGCCGGGTTCGCCTAGATAGCGATCGCTCAGTCCGGTCCCTTGTCCCTGGCTGATGGCGCCTGAGCCCATCAGGTTGGGGAGCGCAAAGGTCGATTTGCCGTCGCCGCCGTAATAGGTCCCGAGTATCGAAAACAAGGCCGTGTTCTGCGAGATCGGCAGGAGCTGGCCGTTGCATAACGCCCATCCTGTCGGCGCAAAGTCGCCGCCGAATATCCTGATCTCCGCAAGGAACGGGTCTGACATGGATGGCCTCTAGCTTTGCGTCGGAAACACGCCGTACAGCGAAATGATGTAGCTGACGGTCAGGAAGGGCATCATGTTGTCGTGTGGATGGTTGGAGCCGGTGCCTTGGACGGCGGTGGCGACCAACTGCGGGCCCGCCACATCGATCACGAAGGGGCTGATGGTTGGCGAGGTCGCCAGCACATTGCCGCTGGGGCTTGGGTTCGTCGCGATCGCGGTCGAGGCCATGAACGCATGATTGTGGATCGGAATCTGTTGGGTCGTGAGCGTCACCGTTTCGACGCCGCCAGTTTGGCCGATGGTGTAGGATTGCACGATACCGGGTCCCTGTCCCTGATGGAGCGGGAGGCGGCCCCGCAAATCGGGCAGGGCGAAAGTAGACTGGCCGTCTCCGCCATAGGTCGTGCCGATCAGGGTGAAGAGCGCGTCGTTCTCCGAGATCGCAATCAGCGATCCGTCGCAGAACGCCCAGCCGGCTGGTGCAAAGTTGCCGCCGAACATTCGAATTTCGCCGATATAGGGATTGCTCATGGGAAATCTCTAGTTTCGCGACGGGTAGATGCCCGCCAGGGAAATGATGAAATTGACCACGAGAAATGGCTGGCGGTTCTCGTGAGCCTGGCCACCGCCAACGTTCGATACGGTCGTGGGATGCAATGTCGTTGGAGAGGTGAGGCCCCCGTAGGGGATGCCGACCTCACGTGCGAGGATGTTGCCCTGCACCGTGTTGACGTTGCCCTGCGTGTCGGATGCGAGCAGTCCATGATTATGTGCGGCCATTTCACCGGTAATCAGCGTGTGAAACTCCTCGCCGGTTTTCTGGCCGATGGTAAAGCCCGGGGCTTGATGAAGCCCGGTTCGTCCGCGCAGATCGGGGAGCGCGAAGGTGGTCCGCCCATCGCCGCCATAGAATGTCTGGAGTATCGAAAACAAGGCCTGATTCTGATTGATCGGCAGAAGCTGCCCGTTGCAGAACGCCCAGTTCTTCGGCGCAAAATTCCAGGAAATAAGCTTGATTTCACCCAGATAAGGTTGACCCACGCTCTCTCCCCTTGCTTCCAGTCAATCTACCTTAGGTATTAACCGATCTCATCTTCGCCGTCGAGATGAATCTGCAGCGACGCGCGCGGGAGGGGCGCGGCCATTTATCCGTATGGACAGCGCCGCATCAGCGAGAACCGGAGCACGCCATTGCGGCGTCAGCGGGCAAACGCAGTTTGCTGGTTCTAGACCAGCAAACCGACGTGGATTTGGGTGAGATGAACGCCCGAATGACTGTCGATCAGCACGTTCAGGGCATCGCCCGAATGCGCGCCGTCGATTTGCGCGACGCTCACCCAGTGCGGCGCGGCGGGCGGGCCAAAGGGGTTCGTCGCGTTCACCTGCAGTGTCGCGAACTGGCCGCTGCCATCCTCGACCGCGCGCACGATCATCCCGTCGCTGAAACCGGTCGCGTGGAATTGCGAGGTCAGCGCGGAGAAGTCGAACCGGTCGCCCTCGGCGTAGCTGTAATCCACGACATGCGTGACCGGCGGCGCCGTCGCCGCATGGACGTCGACATTGGCGAACACGAAATTGTCCGCGCCGCCGCCGCCGAACAGGAAGCCGCCACCGGTACCGGCGTCGATGGTGTCGTTGCCGGGATTTGCGGCAGCTCCCGTAGACGCGGTGGGTGTCACAGGTCCGAGCGAGATCGTCGGCGTCAAGGTCGTGGTCGGGGCCAGCGCGACGTCGATCGTGTCGGGCAACCTGCGTTCGCCGGTATCGAGAACGACATTCATGAGGCCGGCGATGTCCGAATGCTCCAGGCCGATCACGTGACCGAGTTCGTGCTCGATCACCGTCAGCAGATCGATACGACCGGCGGCGCTCCCGCTGGTTGCCGTCAGCTGGTTCGGCGCAGTCGCGGTATCGAATTCGCTGTTATTGGCCGGCGTCGGATCGACGAACCAACCCCAGCCTGCGCCGTTGCTGTCGATCGTGATTCCATGCTCGTCGCTGTTGGCTAGGAAGCCGGAATTGGGCAGGTCCGCGATGCGGATCTGGGCATTCTGCATTTGCGCGATCTGCGCGGCTGACGCGCCGGCAGCGGCCCAATGGGCAATCGCCACCGCGAGCAGCGGCGCCAGCGCGTCCATCGTGAGGACGTCCGAACTGCCCGGCCCCTGGCCGTTCAGCGCCATCTGCGGCGTCGCCGGCGGCGACGGCGGGGCGGGCTGGCTGAAGAACACGTTGGTGTCGACCCGCATCGTGTTGCCGGGTGCGCCGCTTGCGGTCAGGCCGTTGGCCGCAGCCAGCGCCGCGGCGCTGGCCTGGGTGACGTTGACGTGATCGGACCCTCCGGGTGCGCCGCCGACGCGCGCGGTGGTGTTGGCGCCGCTTGCGTTGGCGTTGGAGAACGTGTTGCCGCTGATATTCGCGTTGATGACGCTGAGGCCGGCGTTATTGAAATTATTCACGAAGAGGCCACGGTCATCGATGATGTCGCGGATGGTGTTGCCGGTCAGGGTGAGATTGAAGGTGCTCGCCGAGTTCTGGGCACCGACGCCGACCTGGGCGACGATGCCCTCGAACCCCAGGCCGCCGCCGCCGACGCTCTGAATGATGTTGTTGGTGACGCTCAGCGTCATGGTGCCGCTGGCGGCCTCGTCGTGGAGGTCGAGGCCGTTGCCGATCTGCGCGCCGGAACCTGCCACGCCCTGGGTGCCGATCGTGGTGTTTTGCAGGAAGCCGGTGACGGTGCCGGTGCCAAAATGGTTGACGGCAATGCCGACCGCGCGGTTATTCGTGACCGTGTTGTTGTTGACGTCGAAATTGAGGTTGCCGGCGAGCGCGCTGCTGAGGGTGATGCCGGAATTGTTGGTATTGAAGGTGTTGAGGCCGCCGGCTGTGCCGTCGCCGATGTGGACGTTGAGCGTGCCGTCGTTGGACGAGCCCTGGAAGCCGGTCGCGGTGAAGGTCGACGGCGTCGACAGATTGCCGCTGAACGTATTGTGCGTGGCGTGAACCGTCGCGGTTGGCGTTCCCGCGACGCCGCCGGAGGCGAGGTTGACCACGAACTGACTGCCGGCGAACGTCGAGGCGCCGTTGTTGGAGAAGGTGCTATCGGTCACCACCAGATCCGCGAGCGTGCCGCCGGTGTTCTCGATAAAGACGTTGTGGACATAGGAATTGGTGACGTTGAGGTCGTCGAAGGTGGTCACGTGGCTGGCGTTGCCGGTCAGTTCGAACAGATAGATATTGCCTTCGCCATTGCCCGCGGTGGAGTCGCCGCTGCCGGAAATGTTGAGGTTGCTCAACACCAGGCCGTTGATTGTGTTGCCGTTGATGCCGTTGCCGTCGGCGCCGGTGATGTTCATGTTGCGCAGGGTGACGTCCTGCGTATTGGTCAGGCTGATGGCGTGGCCGGTAGTGTTCTGGATGGTGCCGCCGGTGCCGTCCGTCGTGCCGGTGCCGGTGACGACCAGATGTCCGCTGGTGCCGGTGGTGTTGAGTACGATGCCGTTGACCGCGCCGTTGGACGAGATGTCCTGGAAGGTGACGTTGCTTGCGCCGATCGTGGTGCTGGTGATGTTGAGCGCGGTGCCGGTGCTGCTGGCGAGGTGGTTGGTGCCGGTCACGTTGACCGTGCCGCCGCCGGTCGCCACGAAGGCGTTCGAGGCGCCGGTATCCAGCGTCATGCCGCCGGTGAAATTGATGGTGCCGCCGGTATTGCTGGTGAGCGAGATGCCGCCACCGGCATCGTTGCTGTCGGTGACGGCGCCGGAGAAGGCAATCGTACCGCCGGTGTGGCTGGCGACCGAAGCTGACAGGCCGGTGCCATTGCCGATCGCACCGCCATAACTGATGTTGCCGGTGCCGCCGTTGATGTCGAATTCCGCAGTGGTGTGGCCGGACAGCGTGCCAGTGGTGCCGGTGAAGGTACCGGTCAGCGCACCGCCGAGCTGAACGCCATAGGCGCCGCCGGATGAACTCAACGTGTCGATGGTGACGTTGAGCGCGCCGCCCTGGTCGATGTCGACCGCCTGGCCGGCGCCCGAAATCTGCATCTGGTCGATGGTCAGGCTGCCGACCGCGTTGCCGCCGCCGCCCTGGCCGTCGTCGAGGCCGGTGGTGCCCGCTGCGGTCGTGATGTTGATGCCGTGGATGGTGTTGTTCTGGGCGAGGTCGATGCCCTGGTCGCCGGCACTGGTGACATTGATGGTCGGCCGCGCGCCGCTGGCGGTTTCGATGACGATGGCCGGGCCGCCGAACGGATCGGTGAGCGAGAGCGGCTGGTCGTCGCCGAGCAGGGTCTGCCCGTCCTTCAGGTTGATGCCGGGGCCGGTATAGGTGCCGGCCTTGACGTAGATGTAGTCGTTGACGCCAGGTCCGCTGGACCCGTTGAATTCGGTGACGTCGGTGAATGGATTGGTCTGTGAACCGCGCGGCGCGGCCCCGTCGATGGCGCTTTGGTCGCCGTTGATGAACCAGACCTGCGGCGTGACGCCGACCTGGATGATGTCGGTGTCGGTGATGGCGCCGGGGATGCCGGTGTGGCCATGGTCGTTGGTGGCAATCGTCAGCGTCGTCAGCGATGAACCGGTGGCGCCGTCCGCCGCGGTGTAGACCACGCTGCCCGCGAGTGAAGCGTTGATCTCTGCGATCGAGCCGGTCAGCGTCACCGTACCGGTGCCGTTGCCGCCGATGGCCGCGCCGCCGCCGACGGCACCGATCGTCACCGCGCCGCCGCCGGCCGATGTCAGCGTCGTCGTGATGTCGGTGGCAACGCCGGCCTCATTGGCGTCGATATCAGATACCGACAGACCGGTGATGGTATGGGTGGATCCGGACATCACCGTGAAGGGACCCGGCACGCCGGTATTGACCGGCGCGTCATTGACCGCCGTTACGTTGATGGTCTCGACCGCCGCGGTCGCGTCGGTGAGGCCATGGCTGTCAGTCGCAGCCGCGTTGAACGTCACCGCGCCGTTGAAATTTGCGGCCGGGACGAAATACAACGTCGCGGCGTTGCCTGAGGCCGCCACGTCGGCGCCCTCGGTCACGACCGTGGTCAGGCCGGCGTCGCTGTAGAGCGTGCCCTGCGCGCCGCCCGGCAAACCGCTGATGTGGAACGACGCAACGGAGTCGCCGGAGTCCACGTCGGTGCCGGTGATCGTGATCGGAATATAGGCCGGCCCGGCCGGGTCTTCGTTGCCGGTCGCGATGATGGCGTTGGTATTGGGCGCCTCGTTGACGTCCTGGACGTGAACGGTGACGGCCTGATCGGTGTGCAGGTTCGGCGCGCCGTTGTCGGTGACGCGAACGATGACATCATAGTTGTTGTCAGTGCCGATGTCGGTCGGGACCTCGAAGTTCGGTGCGGATTGGAAGGTGAGTACACCGGTGCCGGGGTCGATCGAGAACTTGCCCGCGTCGACGCCGCCGGCGAGCGAGTAGGTCAGTGTCTGCGCCGGACTGTCCTGATCTGACGAGGTGACCGTGGTGACTGCGGTCTGGTTCTCGTTGACGTTGATCGAAGCGCTCGAGGTGATGACCGGTGCGTCATTGACGTCGGTGACGGTGACGGTGATGGTCTGGTCGTCGGACGAGAGGCCGTCAAAGGCGCGGACGGTGACAACATAAGTGTTGTTGCCGCTGGTCGCGGTATCGGTCGGATTCTCGAAATCGGGCGCGGTGATGAAAGTGACAACGCCGGTGTTCGCATCGATCGCGAACTTGCCGCCGTCGTCACCGGGGACGATCGAATAGGTGACCGGCGAGGGGCCGGCATCCGGGTCGGTGGCGTGGACGGTGGTTACAGCCGTGGTGTTCTCCGCGATCGATTTGGCGAAGACGGCGCCGCCGCCGTCGGAGTCGATGGCCGGCGCCAGGTTGGTGACGACATTGACCGTGAATGTCTGCTGGCTGTGCAGCGTGCCGTCGCTGGAATCGACGGTGATGTCATAGCTGGGATCGGCGAGGAGGATCTTGCTCGGATCGGCGACGGTGACGACGCCGGTCGCGGCATTGACCGTGAAGCCGCCGCCCGACGTATCGCCGATCAGCGTGTAAGTCACGCCCGGGCCGTTGACGTCGGTGGAAGACGCGGTGACGCCGACCGTGGCGCCGGCTGCAGAACCGACGACGACCTGGTTGGCCGCGCCGTTGCTGTCGACAGGCGTCGAGGGCGCGATGTCCGATACGGCGATGACGAAGGCTTGCGAAGAGGCCAGCGTGCCGTCGCTGGCCTGCACTGTGACGGTATAGCTGGCGCCCGAGGTTTCGAAATCGATCCTGGTGAAATCGGCGACGGTGACGACACCGGTCGCCGCATTGACGGTGAAGCCGCCGAGGGAGGTATCGCCGGTCAACGTGTAAGTCACGCCCGGGCCGTTGACGTCGGTCGAAGACGCGGTGACGCCGACGGTCGAGCCGTTGGCGGCACCCTCGGCGACGGTGTTGGCTGCGGCATCGCCGTCGACGGGCGTCGAAGGCGCCGCGTCGGTGACGGCGATGGTGTAGGACTGCTGGCTGAATAATCCGCCGCTGTCGGTGGCCCGCGCCACGATCGTATAGCTGTTGCCCGGCGCGCTCTCGAAGTCGATGGCGCTGGAGTTGGCGACGGTGACGACGCCGGTGGCGGCATCGATGGTGAAACGGCCGCCGGCGCTGTCGGCGAGGCTATAAACTACGCCGGGTCCATTGATATCTGTCGAGGAAGCGGTGATGCCGACGGTTGAACCATTGGCAGCGCCTTCGATCACCGAGTTGGCGCCGGCATTGGTGTCGACCGGGATCGATGGTGCGATATTGGTCACGCCGATGGTGAAGGTCTGCGAACTGGTGAGGGTGCCGTCGCTGGCTTGCGCGGTGACGGTGTAGCTGCCGCCGGACGTTTCAAAATCGATCCTGCTCGAATCGGCGACGGTGACGATGCCGGTCGCGGCGTCGATGGTGAAGCCGCCGCCGGACGTATCGCCGGTCAGCGAATAGGTCACGGCTCCGCCATTGATGTCGCTCGAGGCGGCGGTGATGCCGACGACGGTGCCGTTCGCGACACCCTCCAGCACCGTGTTGGCCGCTGCATCGCTGTCGGTCGGCGTTGCCGGTGCGACATCCGTCACGCCGATCATGAAGGTTTGCGCCATATTCAGTGCGCCGTTAGACGCCTGCACGACGACGAAATAGGCGTGACCGGCCGCAGTCTCGAAATCGATCTTGGTGCCGTCGGCGACGGTGACGATTCCGGTCGTGGCGTCGATGGTGAAGCCGCCGAGGGACGTGTCGCCGATCAGCGAATAGGTCGTCGCCGGGCCGTTCGGGTCAACAGCGAACGCGGTGAGGCCGACGGTCGAACCGTTGGCGGCGCCCTCCGCGACGCTGTTGGCGGCGCCATTGCCGTCGACCGGCGTCGCCAGCGCAATGTCTGACACGTTGATGGTGAAGTTCTGCGAACTCGACAGCGTGCCGTCACTGGCGACCGCGGTGATATTGAGGGTATGGCCGGGAGCGGTGCTTTCGAAATCGATCTTGCTGGGATCGGCGACCGACACCACGCCTGTGGCGGTATCGATCTTGAAGGCGCCGTTGGCGCTGTTGCTCAGGCTGTAGGTGACGCCCGGGCCGTTGATGTCGGTAGAGGAGGCGGTGATGCCGACCAGCGTGTTGGCGGCGGCGCCTTCCGCCACGGTGTTGGCGCCGGCATTGCTGTCGACCGGGGTCGAGGGCGCGATGTCTGACACGTTGATGGTGAAGCTCTGCGACGAGGTGGAGAAACCGTCGAACGAATTCACCGTGATGGTGTAGGCGTGGCCCGCCGCGGTCTCGAAGTTGATCTTGGCGGGGTTGGCGACCGTCACCACGCCGGTGGCCGCGTCGATCTTGAAGCCGCCGCCGGAACTGTCCGACGCCAGCGTGTAGGTAATGGTCTGACCTTCGGCGTCCGTCGAGCGGGCGGTCACGCCGACCAGCGTATTGACGGCGGCGCCTTCGACGACATTGTTGGCCGCGGCGTTGACGTCGGTCGCGGTCGATGGCGGCGTGTTGGCTGTCGGCGGCGGTGGTCCGGGGCCAACGATGACCGTGCCGGGGCCACCGGGAGGCGTGCCGGGGCCGGGCGGCGGCGGATTCACGCCGGGAGGTGTGCCGCCGGTCGCGGGCGGCGGCATCGAACCGGGGGGCAAATCGTTCGCCATTATTCGTACTCCCAACGCAAGTTTCTTGTCCGCGTCACGCAGCCAATCGCGCGGCTAGCGCGATGCGTGAACACGTCGAATGTTTTGATGGATGGTGTGCGCGATGTTGCAGCAGCCCGGTCCGCCCGATGAACGGAGGACTGCAAACGCAATTCGGGGAGACCTGTTACCAGCGACAGAAATCTCGCTCGTCACTCCGAAATGCCTCACTCACTTACGCCGCAACGAAAAGGGGGTAATCAATGTTCAATAAATGCGGCTGGATAAAAATTAAGACTTTAGCAACCATGATCGTAGCCGAGTGCACAACCTGGAGTCAATGTTCTCGGATTATTAACCATATGGGCGTGGGCCGTAACGTCGACGCGGAGGCGCTGCCGGTCGTCCGCTTCTCCTAAATGGAACTTTGGGCGACGCGGCCGACGACAATTGTGTGATGTCACGTTTTCGTCATGTTCGGCGCGGTGACCGCGATGGCGCAATCCGGCGATTTTCCTTCAGGCCAGCACTTTTGACCCATTCGTGCCAGCCCAGTACCCGCACCGGCGCAAGGCGTGATCGTCCGCCATGCATAACGATTGTGCTTGATCCCATCGCCTTCTTGAACAGACTGGGAACCAGTCACATCTGTGACCTCCGCCGGGGAGCGGCAGCCGCCTCCATCGATCGAGATGTCGGGAAGTGCCAGGGGAGATGGAGCAGATGGAATTGAGCGCGACTGAAAAACGGGATTGTCCGGTTCAGCCGGAAGGCCGTCACGTCTTCTTCCCTTCGCTTCGCAGCCTCTCGCCGCTGATCCTGGTGTCCGCGCTGGCGCTGTCCGGATGTGGCGACAAGCCCCCGCAGCCAGCCGCGGCCGCGGCGCCGCCGGTAACGGTCGCGCAGCCGGTGAAGCGCACCGTCACGGATTGGGACGAATTCACCGGGCGGTTCGAGGCGGTCCAGGAAGTCCAGGTTCGCGCCCGCGTAGGCGGCTTCGTGAACAGCGTCGAGTTCCGCGACGGCGCCTTCGTCAAGGCCGGCGATCTTCTCTATGTAATCGATGCCCGCCCCTTTGAAGCGGTCGCAGACCAAGCCGACGGCCAGCTTTCCGATGCGCGCGCCAAGGGCGAACTCGCCAAACGCGAACTCGATCGCGCCTTGACCTTGAACCTGACCCAAGCGGTCTCCGATTCCATCGTCGATCAGCGCCGGCAGACCCTGCAGGCGGCACGTGCGGCCGAGATGCAGGCCGAAGGCGCGCTCAAGGCAGCCAGGCTCAACATCGAATTCGCCCATGTGATGGCGCCGATCGCGGGCCGCGTCAGCCGTCATCTCGTGACCCCCGGCAATCTGGTGCAGGGCAGCGATGGCGCCTCGACCCTGCTCACCTCGATCGTCTCGCTCGATCCGATCTACATCTATTTCGACGTGGACGAGACGACCTATTTGAGGAACAACCGCCTGTGGTTTGAGGGCCGGCGGCCGAGTTCGCGTGATACCCCGAACCCGGTGCAGGTGACGCTGACCGGGGAGACCAAGCCGTCGCATGACGGCAAGATGGATTTCATCGATAACCGCCTCGACGTCTCGACCGGTACGTTGCGCAGCCGCGCCGTGATTCCGAACAAGGACATGTCGATCCTGCCCGGGCAGTTCGGCCGCGTGCGGCTGATCGGCAGTGCGCCGTATGAAGCGCTGCTGCTGCCGGATACCGCGATCGCCACCGATCAATCGCGAAAAATCGTTTTCGTCGTCAAGGACGACAATACCGTCGAGGCGAAGCCGGTAACCCTCGGCCCGCTCGACGAAGGCCTGCGCGTAATCCGCGAAGGCCTCAAGGCCGAAGATCGCGTGATCGTCGCCGGCCTGCAGCGCGCCCGCGTCGGCGCGAAAGTCACGCCGAATCCCGCTCCCACTCCAGCGCCTGCCGGTGACAAGAAATGAACCTCGGCCGGCTCTCCATCAATCAGCCCATCCTGGCGATGGTGCTGTCGATCGTGCTGCTGATTATCGGCGCGATCGCCTACACCACGCTGCCGGTGTCGGAATATCCGCAAGTGGTGCCGCCGACCGTGGTGGTCACCACGCAATATCCCGGCGCGACCGCGCAGACCGTCTCCGATACGGTCGCAGCCCCCATCGAGCAGGAGATCAACGGCGTCGAGGACATGCTGTATCTCTACAGCCAGGCCACCTCGAGCGGGCAGTTGACGATCACGGTGACGTTCAAGCTCGGTACTGATCTGGACAAGGCCCAGGTGCTGGTCCAGAACCGCGTCGCCATCGCCCAGCCGAGATTGCCGGAAGAGGTGCAGCGCAACGGCGTCGTCACCCGCAAGAACAGCCCCGACATCCTGATGGTCGTGTTCATGCTGTCGCCCGACGACAGCTTCGACCAGCTCTATATCAGCAACTATGCGCTGCTGCAGGTGCGCGATCAGTTGCTTCGCGTCGACGGCATCGGCGACATCCAGATGTTCGGCGCGCGCGACTACTCGATGCGGCTGTGGCTCGATCCGGACCGGATCGCCACGCTCGGCATGACCGCCGGCGAAGTGCTGGCGGCGATCCGTGCGCAAAACCTGCAGATCACGGGCGGGCAGATCGCGGAGCCGCCGATCGCCGACCGGGCTTTCCAGCCCAATCTCACCTTCACCGGCCGGCTGAAGGATATCAAGCAATTCGAGGACATCGTCGTCAGATCCGGCTCCGACGGCCGCACGGTGCGATTGCGCGACGTGGCAAGGGTCGAACTGGGGGCCTTGTCCTATACGACCAACAGCTTCCTGCTGCGGAAATCGGCCGTCGCACTGCTGGTGACCCAGCGACCCGGCTCGAATGCGCTCGCTACCGCCAAGAACATCTCCGATACGATGACGAAGCTGAAGGCCGACTTTCCCAAGGGCCTCGACTACAATATCGGCTACAATCCGACCGAGTTCATCGCGCAATCCGTCAGCGAGCTGATCAAGACGATCTACGAGGCGATGATCCTCGTCGTCATCGTGGTGCTGGTGTTCCTGCAGGGCTGGCGTCCGGCGATCATTCCCATCATCGCGATCCCGGTGTCGCTGGTCGGCACCTTCGCCGTGATGGCGGCGCTGGGATTCTCGATCAACAACCTCACTTTGTTCGGGCTGGTGCTCGCGGTCGGCATCGTGGTCGATGACGCGATCGTCGTGGTCGAAAACGTCGAGCGGCATCTCGAACACGGCATGAGCCGGCGCGACGCGGCACTGAAGACGATGGAAGAGGTGGGTGCAGCCCTGGTCTCGATCGCGCTGGTGCTGTGCGCGGTGTTCGTGCCGACCGCGTTCCTCGGCGGCATTTCCGGGCAGTTCTTCCAGCAATTCGCCGTCACCATCGCGGTGGCAACCGCGATCTCCTGTTTCTGCTCGCTGACACTGTCGCCCGCGCTGGCCTCGTTGATCCTGGTACCGCACGCGGAAAAGAAGCCGCCGGCCAGTTGGAATTTCATCGGGCGCGGCTGGGACGCCTTCACCGGGGTGTTCAATCGCACCTTCGACCGGCTGGCGCATGGTTACGCCAGCGCGGCCAATTTCGTGATCCGGCATTCGGCCGTCATGCTGCTGCTGTATGCCGCGCTGATCGGCAGCGCCGGATGGCTGCTTTACACCACGCCGCAAGGCTTCATTCCGGCGCAGGATCGCGGCTACATCATCGTATCCGTGCAGTTGCCCGGCGCGGCGTCGCTGGCGCGTACCACCGAAGTGGTCCGGGAGATCGAAAAGATCGCGCTCGATACGCCGGGCATCATCAGGGTAGCTGCGTTCGCCGGCTTCTCGGGCGCGACCCGAACGCAGGCGGGCAATGCCGCGGCCCTGTTCCCGGTGTTCGAGGATCCGGAACATCGGATCAAGAAGGGATTGACCGCGGCTGTCATCACCAACGATTTACGCAAGCGGCTCGCTGCGATCGAAGACGCCTTCATCATCGTGATCCCGCCGCCCGCGGTGCCGGGCATCGGCACCGGTGGTGGTTTCGCCATGCGCGTTCAGGATCGCCAGGGCCGCGGACCGGAAATGCTTGCCGCTGCGACCGACGAGCTGGTTGGCGCGGCGCGCAAGGCGCCCGGCCTGACCTCGGTGTTTTCGCCGTTCACCGCCAACACGCCGCAGGTGTTCGTCGACATCGACCGGGTCAAGGCGCAGAAACTTGGCGTGCCGATTTCGAGCGTCACCGAGGCCATCCAGTCCTATTTCGGTTCGATCTACGTCAACGACTTCAACCTGTTCGGCCGCACCTATCACGTCACGGCGCAGGCCGATCTGCCGTTCCGGAAGGAAACCTCCGATCTGGCGCGGCTGCGCACCCGCAACGCCGCCGGCGACATGGTGATGCTCGGCAGCGTCGTGGATTTCAAGGACATCTCAGGGCCGGACCGCGTCGCGCGCTATAATCTCTATCCGGCGTCGGAGCTGCAGGGCGACACGCTGCCGGGCACCAGTTCGGCGACCGCCATCGACACCATGAAGAAGCTGGCGGAAGAGACGCTGCCGAGCGGCTTCGCCTATGAATGGACCGACCTGTCCTATCAGCAGGTCACCGGCGGCAATGCGGGTCTCTACGTGTTCCCGATCTGCGTGCTGTTCGTGTTCCTGGTGCTGGCGGCGCAATATGGCAGCTGGAGCTTGCCGTTCGCGGTGATCCTGATCGTGCCGATGTGCCTGCTCGCCGCCACCATCGGCGTGCGGATCATGGGGCAGGACGTCAACATCCTGACCCAGATCGGCTTCGTGGTGCTGGTGGGGCTGGCGGCGAAAAACGCGATCCTGATCGTCGAGTTCGCGCGCGACATCGAGCTTGAAGGCAAGCCGCGGCTGGAGGCGGTGATCGAAGCCTGCCGGTTGCGGCTGCGGCCGATCCTGATGACGTCGTTCGCCTTCATTCTCGGTGTGCTGCCGCTGGTGATCTCGTCCGGCTCGGGATCGGAAATGCGCCAGGCGGTCGGGGTCGCGGTGTTCTTCGGCATGATCGGCGTTACGGTGTTCGGCCTGATCTTCACGCCGATCTTCTACATGATCGTTCGTGGGCTGGCAGATCCGAAGAAGCCGAAGGATGTCGCCGCGGTGTGATCGCGGGTGAGCTTGTTGCTCCATGGTCATTCCCCGATGTGCAATTGCACATCGTGGAATCCATTCATCTACGAAACTTGCCGCCTAATGGATTCCGGGTTCGCGCTTCGCGCGCCCCGGAATGACGGAGGGAGAGATCGGATCGCCGACCAGCCCAAGACTATTGGCTGACTTGAATAGCTGGGCCGCCGCAGGGTTATAGAATATTACTGCCCTGAAATTTCCAAAACCAAGAACTGCCGGGAGACAGATATGAAATCGGGTTTGTTGATAGCCGTAGCATTGAGCGGCCTTTTGCTCGCCGCACCGGCGGCGGCGCAGGGCGTCAAGATCGGCATCCTGAACGATCAGTCCGGGGTCTATGCCGATTACGGCGGCAAATGGTCGTTCGAGGCCGCCAAGATGGCGATCGAGGATTTCGGCGGCGAGGTGCTCGGCCACAAGATCGAGATCGTCTCCGCCGACCACCAGAACAAGCCCGATCTCGGCACTGCGATCGCGCGGCGCTGGTATGAGGTCGAGAACGTCGACATGATCACGGAGCTGACGACCTCCTCGGTCGCGCTCGCGATTCATGATCTGTCGAAGCAGATGAAGAAGATCGACATCGTCGTCGGTGCGGCCACCTCGCGGCTCACCGGCGACGCCTGCCAGCCTTACGGGTTCCACTGGGCCTACGACACCCACGCGCTGGCGGTCGGCACCGGCGGCGCGCTGGTGCAATCCGGCGGCGACAGCTGGTTCTTCCTGACCGCCGACTACGCGTTCGGCCATGCGCTGGAAAAAGACACCGGCGACCTCGTCAAGGAAATGGGCGGCAAGGTGCTGGGCGCGGTCCGCATTCCCCTGAACTCGTCGGATTTTTCGTCGTTCCTGCTGCAGGCGCAAAGTTCGAAGGCGAAAATCATCGGGCTCGCCAATGCCGGTCTCGACACCACCAACTCGATCAAGCAGGCGGCCGAATTCGGCATCGTCAGGGGCGGACAGAAGCTGGCCGGCCTGTTGCTGACGCTCGCCGAAGTCCACGGCCTCGGACTGGAAGCGGCGCAAGGCCTGGTGCTGACGGAAGGCTATTACTGGGATCGCGACGACAGGAGCCGCGACCTCGCCAACCGTTTCTTCAAGCGCACCGGCCGGATGCCGAACATGATCCAGGCCGGCACTTACTCCGCGACGCTGCAATATCTGAAAGCGGTCAAGGCGGCCGGCACCAAGGACACCGAGGCCGTCGCCAAGAAGCTGAAGGAACTGCCGGTCGACGATCTCTTCGCGCAAGGCAAGGTGCTCGAGAACGGCCGCATGGTGCACGACCTCTATCTGTTCGAGGTCAAGAAGCCGTCGGAGTCGAAGAAGCCGTGGGACTATTACAAGCAGCTCGCCGTGGTGCCCGGCGACAAGGCGTTTCCGAGCGCCAAGGATTCGGGCTGCCCGCTGACGAAGTGAGGCACGTCTCTCACCATCGTCGTCCCGGCGAACGCCGGGACCCATAACCACCGGCGGCTGTTGTTTGCAGAAGGTGTCTGCCAGCTTACCTTACCGCGACTGCACGGCGTATGGGTTCCGGCGAACGCCGGGACGACGTGGGGAGGGAGTTGCGCGGTGCTCACCCCTGTACGATCCGCCACACGATCGCGCCCGACGCGCCGACCCAGAGCACGATCGCAGCTAACGCCTGGATGCCAAAGCCGCGGCCGCGCTTGGCGGCGGCCTGCGAATAGCCGAACATGTAGAGGAGGCGGCCGGCGATCCAGACCAGGCCGAGCCCTGCCGCGAAGGGGTCGCTGATATAGACCGCGAACAGCCACAGCGACGGCAGGAAGATCGGCATCCATTCCAGTGTGTTCATCTGCACGCGAAACACGCGCTCGAAATCCGGATGGCCTGACGTCGCCGGTACCTTGACGCCGAACGCGCTGCGCGCTTTCGAAACCTGAATCGAGGTGAAGAAGTAGAACAGAATGGCAAGGCAGGTGACGAGAGCGGTGAAGTGGTACATTGGCGAGTGATTCCTCTTTGCGAACGGTCCTGGCCGTCATTCCGGGATGGTGCATTAGCACCTGACCACAGGTGCGCAATTGCGCACCGGGGAATCTCGAGATTCTCAGATGTGCAATAGCACATCGTAGTTCGATGCTTCGCATCGCCCCGGAATGACGTTTCAGTACCCCGTCATTTCCAGATAGCCTAATCCCGTGTGACTCCCGCCAAAGCTGATCGGGCCTTCCCAATAAGGAAAATTCGTTCCCATCCAGCTCTTCGCATTGAGCGGCGTGCAGTCGATCGTGACGGCGAGTTTGGGAATGGCGATGCGCCATGAGGTCGGGATCTTGCGGTTCGCTATCTCCGTGTAAGCCTGCGGCGTGAAGCTGATATCTGCTGAAGCGAGCGGCTCAGTGTTGCCGTCGCGGGCGACCCATTTGCCCGAGCCGTAATGCTGGCCGTCGGTCTGGCGCATCCGGTACAGCATCAGCTTTTCGCCGGTCTTGAAATGCAGCGACAGCCAGTCCCAGCCGCTCTGGTCGGAGGCCAGCGGCTGGCTGCTCCATTCGCGGTCGAGCCAGGCCTGTCCGGTGGCATCGACAGTTTTGTCGTCGATGGTGATGCTGCCTTTCGCCGAGAAGTGCGGCTGGCTGTAGTAATAGGAGGCCTGTTCGCGCAGCGATTTGCGGCTGTAGCCGGCCTCGCCCTGCAGCACCAGCGGCCGGTCGGCATCGAGGCGCAGCGCATAGTTGAAATCGGCGCCTGAGGCTTTGAGTTCGAGCGGCGCCATGTTTGCCGGATTGACGGCGCCAAGCCCGCGCATTTCCCAGGAATCGATCCAGGCGAGAAATGGATCGGCGTCAGCGCCAGCCTGACCGACGCCGCCGCGGGCAAAGGTCTCGCTGGTGCGATGGGTGTCGGCGCGCGTCACCGCGGCATGGCCCATCCAGAGCTGCTGATTGGCCCAGCCTTCCTGTTGCGTGCCCGGCTTTGTCGCCTGCCGGAACAGGGTCCACTGCGCGCCATAAGGGACACCGTTGGCATCGGCGAGATTCGCCGTGACGTACCACCACTCGATCCGAAATTCCGGATGCGGGCCATGATCGGCGGGAAATGAAAATGCCCGGCCGGGGATGACGGCGGCATAACCACTGGCGCTTTCGCCTAAGCCGGCAAAGCCCTGCGCCAACACCTTGCTGCCGAGCGAGGCGATCAACAAGCCGCCGGCAAAACTGCGGCGGGATATCAGGCCGCTAGCGCTCATTGGCAAAGATCCTGATCAGGCTCGCCGGCTGCATCCGCGCCAGTCGCATGACCGGAAGCGCTGCCGCACAAAAGGCCGCCGCCATCGCGACGCCGACGAGCCACAGCAATTGCGCCGGGAAGACGTGGAACGGCAGACGCCAGCCAAAGGCCTTTACGTTCACGATCGCGAGCAGGCACCACGCCACCAGGAGGCCCAGCGGCAGCGCGAACAGCGCGGTGATCAACGCGACCGACATCGTCTTGAGAAGCTCGATCGCGGCCAGCCTGCGCCTGGTAATGCCGATCGCCCATAGCGGCGCCAGCTGCGGCAGCCGCGAATTGCTCAGCGTCAGCAGGCTGGTGAGGAGCGCGATGCCGGCGACGCCGAGCGTGAAGGCGTTGAGCGCCGCAGTCACCGAGAAGGTGCGGTTGAAGATGCGTTTCGATTCCGCCTTCATCGTCGCCTGATCGGCGACGTTGCGGTCGTCGAGCCCGAACTTTTCCTGCAAGGCCGTGATCAGCGCCGGAATCTGGCCGGGTGCGACGCGCAAGCCCATCCGTGTCAGGGGAACTTCCGGAAAACGTCGCGTCAGCGCGGCATAGTTGACCGCGATCTGGCTCTTGGGATTGCCGTAGTCGGCATAGATGCCGACGATTTCCAGCGTCCAGTTGCCGCCCGGCGCCGGAATGTCGATGCGATCGCCGATCGAAAGCTTCAGGCGCCGCGCCAATTGTTCGCTGACGAGGCAGGTCGTGCCGGGACGAAGTCTGGTCCAGGCGTTCGGCGCCTGATCCAGCAGTGGCCAGCTGTCGCGATAGGTGGTGTGATCGGGCAGGCCCAGCACTTCGAGCGGCGCGCCTGCCAATTGCGTGTCGGCGCGGCCGCCGGGCAGGATCGCCTCGACCTCGGGCCGTTCGCGCAGCCAATTCCTGATCTCGGTCGCCTGCGCATTGCCGGACGCGCTGATATAGACATCCGCCGCCAGCCTTCCGTCGAGCCAGACCAGGAACGTGCGATTGAAGCTGCCGACCATGGTGCCGACGCCGACATTGACCGCGAGCGCCAGCAGCAGCGCCATCAGCGCCAGCGACAAGCCCGAAAGCTGCTGGCGGCTGTCGGCCCAGAACCAGGTGCTGAGCGGGCCGCGCGCATGCCGCTGGCCGAACGCGAGCACGACTTCCAGCAGCATCGGCAGGATCAGCGCCGCGCCGAGCAGCAGGGCCGCGAGCACGGCAAAGCCCGACACCAGGGAATCGCCGAACAGCAAGAACGCGCCGGCGGCGGCGAATACGCTGAGCGCCACCGCGCTCTGGAACATCAGCCAGCGGCGCTGCGCCTGTTGCCAGGCATAGGGCTGCGCGGTGGCGAGCAGCGGCAAACGAAGCGCCTTGGTCAGGCTGGTCGCCGCGGCGGCGAGCGCGCCCAGAATGCTGATGGCGATGCCGGCGAGCCACCATTCGCGCTTCAGCGTCAACTGTCCCGGGATCTGCGCGCCGTATAGCCCGCGCAGGGATGCGGCGACGTCAGGCAGCAATGTCGCCGCGATCAGGTAGCCGCAGACGAGGCCGATCAGGCCTGCGAAGAGCGCCAGCGACACCAGTTCGATCACCATCACGCTGTTCAACATCCGCGCCGACACGCCGCAGGCGCGCAGCGTGCGCAAGGTGGGCAGGCGCTGCTCGAAGGCAAGGCCGATCGCGGAATTGACGATGAACAGGCCGACGAAGAACGACAGCAGTCCGAATGCGGTGAGGTTGAGATGGAAGCTGTCGGTAAGCCGTTCGAGATCGGTTTCGGCATCCGGTGCAACCAGACGCAATTTGTCGCCGACGACATTTTCCAACGGCGCAGGTTTGCCCTTGGCCTTGCCGATCAGCAGGCGGGACAATTGATCCGGCGTTTTCAAAAGAGTCTGCGCGATGCCGATGTCGACCACCAGCACGCCCGGCACCAGCTGCGCCTGCACGCGCAGCGGCGGTAATGCCACGCCGCCATTGGTGACAGCTGTAGCGCCCTCGGTGAGCTTGAGATCGGAAAGCGTTTCCGGCGCCACCAGCATTTGGCCGGGCGGCGTCATGAAGGCTTGCAGATTGGCGGTTTCGACCCCGGGCGCGCTGCCGACCTCGCGCGGCAACGTCACAGGCTCGATGCCGAGCAGGCGGAACGAGCGTCCACCGATCTGGATGCGGCCTTCGAGTGCCGGCGATACCGGCCAGCCGGCGCGGCGCAGGTCGACGAAGAGCTGTTGCGGGAAGGTTGGCGCATCGCGGCCGACCAACATCGCGGTCCGCGTGCCGCCGAATGTGGCGGCGGCGCGGTCATAGGACGTGCGCGCCTGCTGATTGAGTGCCTGCACGCCGCTCCATAGCGCGGTCGCCGAAATCAGGCCGATCAGCAAGGTCGCGAGCTGCATCGGATGGCGCCGCCAATGGCTCAAGAGCACGGCGAGCGTCCAGAGCGCGCGCCTCACGCGATCACCCCGGCGTGCAGATTGACCTGGCGGTCCAGCGTGGCGGCGAGCCGCGCGCTGTGCGTCACCATCAGGAAGCCGCAGCCGCTGCGCGCCACGAGGTCGCGGGCCAGCGCCAGCACTTCGTCGGCGGTGGCTTCATCGAGATTGCCGGTCGGCTCGTCCGCGAGCAGCAGCAGCGGCTTTGTTGCCAGCGCGCGGCCGATCGCAACGCGCTGCTGCTGACCGCCGGACAATTGCTCGGGATAGCGCTTGAGGAAATTCTTCAGGCCCAGACGCTCCACCAGTTCCTGATGCCAGGCATCATCGTGGCGTCCGGCGATGCGCGACTGGAACACCAGATTGTCCTCGACGGTCAGGCTCGGGATCAAATTGAATTGCTGGAATACGAGCCCGAGGCGATCGCGGCGCAGTTCGGCGCGGCCGGCATCCGAGAGTTCGGAGACCAGCGCGTTGTCGAGCCTGATCGCGCCGCCATCGGCGGCATCGAGGCCGGCGATCAGGTGCAGCAGCGTGCTCTTGCCGCTGCCGGATTCACCAGTTAGCGCGACACTCTCGCCGGCCGCGACGGACAGGTTGACGCCGCGCAGCACCGCGACTTCCTCGCCGGCGGCGCGGTAGCTCTTGGTCAGGCCGTTCACGGTGAGCACGATTGATTCGCCGTTGGTCATGCGCTGGTCACGCGAGCTTCCGGCGCGTGGGGAAAGCCGGCGTGGCCAAAATCGATGTGGCGATAGATCGAACTGACCATGAAATTCCCTTGGCGTGATGCCGTGCAACATATCAGGACCGCGATACCAGATCACGGCCTCAATATCGGGGACGACGGGATCGTGATCCGGTTGCAACGGTGCGATCAGGCGGCGCAAAGTTGCAGGGCCGCGCCTCCGGTCAAAATGCGCAGTTGCGTTGCCGGGGAGGCCATGGCTAGCATCGCATGCCGAAGTCACTGAATCGGCAACGATAAACTTGGGGTAGCAGCCATGACCGAACATGTGACGCCCAAGGGCGCCTGGAAAATCACATTTCTGCTGTTTCTGTTCATGCTGGTCAATTTTGCCGACAAGATCGTGGTCGGCCTCGCCGGCGTGCCGATCATGACCGAGTTGAAGCTCGACGCGGAGCAGTTCGGCACACTCGGATCCTCGTTCTTCCTGCTGTTTTCGATCTCGGCGATCGTCGTCGGCTTCATCGTCAATAGCGTCCAGACCCGCTGGGTTCTGCTGGCGATGGCGGTGATCTGGTCGGTGGCGCAATTCCCGATGGTCGGTACCGTCAGCTTCACCACGCTCTTGATCTGCCGCATCATTCTCGGCGCCGGCGAGGGCCCGGCGTTCGCGGTAGCGGTGCATGCGATCTACAAATGGTTTCCGGACGAGAAGCGCACCCTGCCGACCGCGATCCTGTCGCAGGGTTCCGCCTTCGGCGTGATCCTCGCGGTGCCCGCGCTGAACTGGATCATCGTCAATCACAGCTGGCACTATGCGTTCGGCGCGCTCGGCGTGGTCGGCCTGATGTGGGTGGTGGCGTGGCTGATCATGGGCAAGGAAGGCCCGCTGGTGCAGACGGTAACGATGGCCGCCAACGATCCGCGCGTTCCCTATTTCCAGCTCCTGACCTCGCGCACCTTCATCGGCTGCTGTGCCGCGACCTTCGGGGCGTATTGGGCGCTGTCGCTCGGCCTCACCTGGTTCACGCCCTTCATCGTGCAGGGGCTCGGCTTCTCGCAAAAGGATGCGGGTTGGGTTTCGGTGCTGCCCTGGGTGTTCGGCGCGGTGATCGTGCTGCTCACCGGCTGGATTTCGCAGGTGATGCTGACGCGGGGCTTTACCACCCGCGGCGCGCGCGGCGTGCTGGGATCGGTGCCGCTGATCATCGGCGGCCTGATTCTCGCGATGATGCCCTATTCCGCGCCGGGCGGAGTGATGGTTGCGCTGCTCGTGGTCGGTACCGGGTTGAGCGGTTCGATCTACGTGGTCTGTCCGCCGATGCTCGGCGAGTTCACGCCGGTGCAGCAGCGCGGCGCCGTGATTGCGATCTATGGCGCGATCTACACGCTGGCGGGCATTATCGCTCCCCTGGTGATGGGAAGCGTCATCAAGCACGCGGCAACGCCGCTCGACGGCTATCTGACCGGCTTCACCATCAACGCGGTCGTTATGGTGTCGTCGGGACTGCTCGGCCTGCTGCTGCTGTGGCCTAACAGCGAGCGGGCGCGGCTGCTGGCTCAGGCCGCACAACCGAAGTTCGCGTGAGCCAATGGCCCGCTACAAGCTGCATTGCATCGGCGCCTCGGGCAATTCCTACAAGCTGGCGCTGTACATGAACTGCGCCGGCCTCGACTGGGAGCCGGTCGGGGTCGATTTCGCGGGCGGTGCGACCCGCGATCCGAACTGGCGCGCCGGCACCAATGCGATGGGCGAGGTGCCCGTGCTCGAAGTCGACGGGCAGTTGATGTCGCAATCGGGTGCGATCCTGGTCTGGCTTGCGGAAACCACCGGCCATTTCGCGCCCGCCGCCGACGAGCGATACGAAGCCTTGCGCTGGATCATGTTTGATAATCACAAGTTCACCAACAACCATGCAATGCACCGGTTTCAGCGATCTTTCATGCCGGAGCCGGTGCATCCGGCGATCCTTTCGTTCCTGCGCGCGCGGACCGAGTCGAGTTTTGCAATCGCCGACAAACACCTCAGGGATCGCGCCTTCATGCTGGGCGACCGGCCGACCATCGTGGATTTCTCGCTGGCCGGGTATGTCTATTATCCGCCGGAAGAGACAGGCTTCGACATCGCAGCGGATTATCCGGCGCTGGATGCCTGGCGGAAGCGCCTTGCGGCGCTGCCGGGCTGGAAGCCGCCCTATGAGCTGATGCCGCTGGGATCGGATCTGCGGCTGACGATGAACCGGCCGGCATAGCGGGCGTTGGGAGACGGCCATGGGGATCAAAAGTTTTAGCGGCGTGCCCGTGGCGGCGCTTGCGTTCGCGCTGTTGTTGGCGCTGCCGATGGCCATCGGTTTCACAGGCACCGTGATGGCGCAGGGTACGCTCACGAAGACGCAATCGGACGCGCTCAATGCGTACAATGATGCGGTAAAGAACTTCGAGGCGATCCTCGTACAGCGGCGCGCGCAGATCAATGCGAAGCAACCGCTGCCGAACCTGCCGGGACAGGCGCTCTATCTGGCGCGCAACAAGATGCTGAGCGCCTACAAGGATCTCACCGACGTGCTGCCGTCCAAAATCGGTGGGCCCAACAAATACGAAATCCCGCCGGCCTATTTCAACGTGGCTACCGAGCCGCTGCTCGACGAGTACCGGAAGCTTTTCGATGTGATGCAGGCGCCGCCCGCCAACGCGCAAAAATCAGATATCCCGTTCAAGGACGTCGTCGATCTGGGAACGGCGATTGCTCGCGCCAAAGGCCTCGATGCTGTCAATGCCGAGGCGGCAGGCCGGATCAGCCTCGGGCTGTTCTTTGCCGAGACCAATGGCAATCAAACCATCGGCAATGCGCGCTCGAACAAATACAAGGGCAGCCTGCAAACGGGCACATCGGAAGATCTGAACGGCCGCAGGAAGTGGGCGGCGATAAAACCGTCGATCGCAGCTTTCGATCCTGCGCTGATCCAGCGCGACGACAAAGAGGAGGCGCGGGCCGGCAATATGGATCACCGGTTCAACCACTGGACCTCGGTGCGGGATGCCCTGATGAACGCGCATGCGGAAGTTTTTCCGCAGGTGCCGGCAATCGTGAAAACGCTGCCGGATCCGATCGATCAGATGAAGCTGTTCGAGCTGATCCAGATTATTCCCGCGCCGACCAAATCCGCGCTTAAGTCGGGCAATTTACTCAACTACCGGATTTCCGATCCTGTCATCATGGGATTCTTGCGGAACAACAGCGTTTTCACCTTTGGACAGGCCGACAGGGCGCGGACGTCTGCAACCATGCGCGAAATCCTCGATGCGATGTGGCTGTTCAATGCCAAATTCGAACAGGCGCTTGCCGTGTTCAAGGAGATCAAGGCGGGGCAAAAGGTTTGAAGCCGGCCGGTGGAACCTTGCAACCGGTAACTCATGCTTCATACTCCCGGCCGATGCTGTCCGATGCGGTCATGAAGCGCGCATAGAAGTCACTCTGGGGGAGAGTGGGGATTGCCGTCGTCAGGGAAAACATTCGACCAGTCAGGCTTTGGCGGTTGGCCCCGCCGCCGCACCACCGCCGCCGCGATGGTCGCCTTGCTGCTTCTGCCGGTCGAGGTCAGCCATGCCGGCTGGCTGTCGGACGTCTTCAAGGGCACGTCAAAGCAGGCTCAATCGCCAAAGCGTCAGGCGCCAAAGCAGAGTCCATCGCCAAAGCGCGCCGCCGCGCCAAAGCCGGCCGCTGCAAAGCCTGCCAGGGTAGCGAAGCCTGCCGCCGCGCCCAAGCACCGCACGGCGAAGGCTGTTGCCCCAAAGGCGACGGCCAAGCCGTCGGTTTCGAAGACGGTCGCAACCACCTGCGAACCGTCAAAGTTCCGGATCGTTCTGGATGTGGGGCATACCGCCCAATCGGAAGGCGCGATCAGCGCCCGCAACGTTTCCGAGTTCGTCTACAATCTGCGGCTGACGCAGCGGATCGAAGAGAAACTGAAGGCCGAAGGCTTTACCGAGACGAAGTTACTGCTGACCGAAGGCAAGGCGAGGGCCAGCCTGGTCAAGCGCGTCGCCGCAGCGAACAATCTGCCCGCGAATCTGTTCCTGTCGATCCACCATGACTCGGTGCCCAAGAAATTCCTGGAGGACTGGGAATTCGGCGGCAGGAAAAGCCGTTTCAGCGACCGCTTCAGCGGCTATTCCGTTTTCGTTTCCAGCAACAACCCGGAATACAAGGCGAGCCTCTCGATCGCCGAGCTGCTGGCGAAGGAAATGAAGGCCCAGGGCCTGAAATATGCCGAGCAATATTCGCAGCCCATCATGGGCCGCTACCAGCATCCGCTGCTGAACAAGGAAACCGGTGTCTACAGCTATGACAAGCTCATCGTGCTGAAAAAGACCAGGATGGCTGCCGTGCTGCTGGAGGCGGGCTCGATCATCAACCGGGACGAAGAGCTCCAGATGGACTCAGCCGAACGCCGGGACATCATCAGCAGCGGTGTCGCCGCGGCCATCAAGGAATATTGCGATCGTCGATGGGGCATCCTCGGTCCGCTCTGATGGCGACGACCGGAGTTGGCCGGAAGCCCTGCGTCAGCGGGGAGCGCTGGGGATAATCGAAGCGCCGGGCAGCGAATTGATTTCGCTGTCGATGGGGATGCTCCCGGACCGCTGGGTGTAGCCGAATCCGAGTGACAGGCTAAGATTCGGCGCCGGCTGAAATTCGATGCCGGCATTCGCGCGATAGCCCGGCAATGTGCCGGACTTCTTGTCGAACGCCGCAAACGGACCGCCGATGCCGCTATCGTATTTCAAGGTTTCGAACCCGGCATAGAGCGAAACGGGTAACCCGCCCGGGCTTCCGAAATTGTAGCCGGCCTGCATACCCTCGTAACGGAGCGAGCCGAAATTGCCGAACGCTCCAGCCTGGTTGATGCCGTTCCAGTTCATTCCCGCAGGAATGCTGGTGCCGCTGATAAACATGCCGTTCTGGAAATTGTAGCGCGTCGGGGAGTCCTGGTCGGAGGGCAGGGTCCCGCCAAAGCCGAGGGGCCAACTCGGGCTCCAATATGGCACGGGGGCGGCCTGGGCATGGGCCGTCCGCCCGCCCAGACAGAGCGCCGCCAGGACGAGCGCGAGACCTAATCTGCCTGTAAAAATCGACATTCGTACCATCGCCAAATTCCCTCAAATTATACCCTCCGGGTATGGGGAATGCCAGCACGGCGCGTATCGACAGCGTATCGATACTTGGGTTCATGCTTGGGTTCAGGATGGAACCGATGTACTTGGTACCGGTCAATTTGTTAGTATTCGAAGAACCTCTCCAGCCAAGGATATCCGCGTGCAAAAGTTCGAACCGCTTCGTCAGGTCAACCCCGTTTCAGGCTATGGCAAAAACGACGTTCTGGTCATTTTCGGCGAGGTCTTTGCCCGAGGTTACGTCAACGGCCTGATCGATGAAGCCAAGAAGGCCGGGATGACAGTCATCTATGGCACGGTCGGACGCCGCGATGAAAATGAGCAGCTGCGGCCTTTGACAGCGGAAGAGTTGGCCGAGAAAGACCAGCCGCTGGTCAACGTTCCCTTGGAATGCGGATTCGATCTGGCAAAATCGAGCAAGGGTCTCAGCCCATGCGACCAGCTCAAGGGTTTAAAACTCAGCGAGTGGGACAAGGCCACGGTTGATCTTGCGCAGGTGGAAGAGTCGCGCAAAGCCGGCCGCGAAAATTTTCGCGTGCGCGTGCAGCAATATCTGGTCGAGTTGCAAAAGCAAATTCCCGATGGCGCCAAGGTCCTGATCGCTCACACCATGGCCGGCGGAGTTCCGCGCGCGAAGATCATGATGCCCGTGATGAACCGGGTCTTCAAAGGGACCGCGACCTCTTCCAAGGAATTTTGGGAAGGCGACCTCGGCCGGCTCTGCGAAATGAGCTTTATGGATGTGAGCGCGAATAGCCTTTCGGATCTGATCGAACTGAGTTCCGGGCTGCGCGACAGCGTCGCCAAGAACGGCGGTCAGGTTTCTTACGTGGCCTACGGCTATCATGGCACCGAGATCCTTATTGCCGGCGAGTATCACTGGCAGAGCTACTCACCCTACCTGCAGGGTTTCGCGAAAATCGAACTCGAGAATATCGCGCGGCGCGCGACCGCGGATGGCGTGAAAGCGAGTGTCTTCAATGCGCCGGAGATACTGACCAATTCAAGCTCGATATTTCTGGGTGTTGAAGTGGCGCTCTATCCGCTTCTCGCCGCCTTCAAAAAAGAGGCGCCCGATCATCCGGTTACCAAAAAACTTCTGGCCGAGTGTTCTGACCTGCTGAAGCCCGAGCACAGCCTTGAGGCACTGATCGAGCTCACCGACAATTATTTCCGGTCAGACATTATTCAGCGCTGGACCAAGTTCGAACAATGGCCGCAGCACAATGGTCCCGAGCAGATGGAATTGATGCACGCCACGTCGAAAGCAATTATCGACATGCACAAGGACGGCCGCAAGCTTCTCACGGCGGCGCTGAGCGAAATCGTGTTCAAGGCCTGCGGATACGCCATGCTGCATGAGGCATTGAATCCCCGCCAATCCGTATGGTGGGTCGGTCATCAGTTCGTGACTGAGGCTGCGACCAAGGCCTGACGCGCCGAGGCGCCAAACTTCGGTTGTGACACCCCTGCGCCCCCGCGCAGCGGTTTGCCCGGGCGTGCGCCTGTGCCTTGCGATCACCCCGATTTGAGCGATCCTGATGCCGTCACAGATTGCGGCGCTGCGTTCCGCCCTACACATGGGAAGCGGGGTAGCTGATCAAACGGGGTAGCTGATTAAAGGATATTTGCGATGCGTTTTGTGTTGGCCCTAGGTGTTTTGATCGCCTTTAGTGCTTCTGCCAGCGCCGCAAAGAAGGTGCATCACGCCAAGCCGCGACATGTCATTGTCCGTCCCGTCCAGCCTGTGGACCCGCGCTTCCCGCCCGTGCTGCAGGACCAGACCCCGAGCTACAATGATCCGTCCAAGTTTGGCGGCGCCTGATCTGCGACGAGTTGGAACGAGCGTTGCGACGTTGGGTGTCGAAGCGCGGTAACGCGATCGACCTCGATTGCGGCTAAGCCGAACCTGCGTCAGCCCGCCGCCGCGCCGAACTTCGGCTGGATACCCTGCGCGCCGCGCACCAGTTTGCCGGGGCGTGCGCCGGTGGCCTTGCCGCTACGCTGCGTCACCACGCCGGAGACGATGGTGGCGTCATAGCCGTCGACCTGCTGCATCAGCCGGCGGCCGCCGACCGGCAAATCGTAATGTACCTTCGGTGGATGCAGATGCAATTTGTCGTAGTCGATCACGTTGACGTCGGCCTTGAAGCCCGGCGCGATCACGCCGCGATCGTAGAGACCGACCGAGAGCGCGGTCTTGCGCGACTGCGCCGCGACCACGAACGGGATCGAGAGTTTTTCGCCGCGGCTGCGGTCGCGGGTCCAGTGCGTCAGAAGGTAGGTCGGGAAGCTTGCATCGCAGATGATGCCGCAATGCGCGCCGCCGTCGGAAAGGCCCGGCACCGCGTTCGGGTTGCGCAGCATCTCGCGCGTCGCATCGAGATTGCCGTCGGCATAATTGAGGAACGGCACGTAGAGCATGCCGCGGCCGTCGTCGGTGAGCATCGCGTCGTAGGCCAGCTCTTCCGCCTGCTTGCCCAAGCGGCGGGCCTGCGCGCCCAACGTATTTTCCGGCGGCTGTTCGTAATCAGGGGGATTGCCGAGCAGATACATCTTGTCGTAGTTCGGCCGGAAGAACAGCGGGTCATCGGTCGCGGTCGCGTGTTCGCTCAGGATCGCGGCGCGCACTTCCGCCTGGTGCAAACGTGCCAGCCGCTCCTTCAACGGCAGTTTCGCGATCGCCTGATAGCTCGGATGGGTCTGGAACGGGTTGCGCGACAATTCGAGGCCCAGCATCAGCCCGACCGGGCGGGCGGCGATCTGCGCGGTGATCGACAGGCCGCGCGCGGAAGCCTCCGCGATGGTGTCGAGCGTCTGGCGCCAGCGCTGCGGCGCCTTGTCGTTTTGCGTGATCGAGAACGACACCGGGATTTTGGTGTTCTCGGCCACCCGCAGCATCATCGGCAGATCTTCGTTGAGGGTGGAGAGATCGAGCACGAATTGCAGCACGCTGCGGCCCTGGCCGTGCATCGCGGCGGCAATCGCGGTCAGCTCGTCCTCGCCGGCCTTCAAGGTCGGCGTGTAGTCGCCGGTCGATGTGCGGTGGTTGAGGGTGCGCGAGGTCGAGAAACCGAGTGCGCCCGCGCGCACGGCGTCGGCGGCGAGCGCCGCCATCGCCTTGTTGTCGTCAGGCGTGGAGGGATCGCGGCGCGCGCCGCGGTCACCCATCACATAGACACGCAAGGCCGCGTGCGGCAGCTGCGCGCCGACATCCATGTCGAAATTCCTTTTCGACAGCCACTCCATGTAATCCGGAAAGCTTTCCCAGGCCCAGGGAATGCCGGCGCTCAACACCGGCTCCGGAATATCCTCGACGCCTTCCATCAGCTGGATCAGGCGGACATGGTCGCTCGGCCGGCACGGCGCGAAGCCGACGCCGCAATTGCCCATGATCGCTGTGGTGACGCCGTTCTGCGACGACGGCGTAATCTCCTGGCTCCAGGTGACCTGGCCGTCATAATGGGTGTGGACGTCGACGAAGCCGGGTGTGACCAGTTTGCCCCGGGCGTCGATCTCTTCCTTGCCTTTCCCGGAAACCTTGCCGACCTCGGTGATGCGGCCGCCCGAGATGGCGATATCGGCTTCATAGAGGTCGCCGCCCTTGCCATCGGCAATATTGCCGCCACGGATCACGAGATCATGGGAACTGGTCATGGCGATTCATCCCGGGTTTGAAATTTTGTTGACTGCATCATCTGATATCCCCCGATGCAGTCAACCGCGGGGATTGAGGTTCAGGAATGCATCACGCTTGTGACCGGGCCCTCCGACCGCGTTTTCGGTTTGCGGTCGGTGATCAATGCGAGCAGTACCGTCAGGACCATGAAGGCGACGGAGGCGCCGAACACCCAATGCGGCAGGTGCTGGTCCATGATCCAGCCGAACAATAGCGGGCTCAGAATGCCGCTGAAGTTGAAGCCGGTGGAGACGATCCCGAAAGCGCGGCCGGCCGCACCTGGAGGGGCGGCGTTGCGCACCAGCATGTCGCGGGAGGGCGCGATCACGCCGCCGAGGAACCCGGCAATTCCCATCGCCGCGGTCAGCACCACCGACGGCAAGGTGGTCGTCGCGATCACCAGCATGATGATGGCGTTGATCCCAAAGCAGGCGGCGGCGACCTGTCCGTGGCGCGTGGTGCGGTCGGCGAGATAACCGCCGGCCAGCACGCCCGCCGCACTGGCGCCGAGAAACGCCGTCAGCGCGATATTGGCGGCCGAGAATGTCACGCCATAGCCGCTCATCAGCGCGACCACGCCGAAATTGCTGATGCCGGCGTTGGAGAGACCAAGCAGCATGAAGAAGAACGTCAGCATGATGATCGCCGACGTAATGACGCTTTGCTGGGGTGCGACCGCGCCATCGGTCTTGCGGTCGGCCGAACTCGCATCGGGAATGCCGACGGCGATCAACAGCAGCGCTACCACAGGTCCGACCGCGCCGGCCACGATCAGCGCGCCGAGACCTCCGACCCAAGCGACGAGTGCCGCCATGATCGCGGGCGCCACTGCGCCGCCGAGGAAGCCCGCAAAAGTGTGGATCGAAAACGCGCGGCCCATCCGCGCTTCATCCATATGGGTGGAGAGGATGGCGTAATCGCAGGGGTGATAGACGCTGTTGGCGAGACCAAGCAGCGCGGCGCAGACGATCAGTGACGTGTAGCTCAGATGCATGCCGAGTATGATCAGCGCCAGGCCGCCGACACAAAGGCCGATTAACAGCACCTTGCGCGCGCCGATATGGTCGGCGAGATAGCCGATCGGCGCCTGGGTCAGGCCGGACACCAATCCGAACACGGTCAGGGCGAAGCCGAGCTCGATATAGCCGACGCCGAGCTGTGCCTTCAGATAAGGAAACAGCATCGGCAACACGAAGATATGGAAATGGCTGACCCAATGGGCCACCGAAATTCCCGCCAGCGTGCGCAGAGAACCATCCGCTTTCACGTGTTGCGGTGCGGTCAGAACATCGACCATATCAGCGTCAAACCCCGTCTCGATCTACGGCCCGGCAAAGGCTGGCTTTGCGAAAATGCTCGCCGAAAATAGTGATTAGCCGTTATTTGTCCATGAATACCGCTGCATGGCTGCCCCGGCGCAGGGTGCGGAAGGGGCCAAATGCGTCAATAAGTTCAGGGACAAAGTCGGCGGGCGCAGCAATGATCCGGCATGATCGATCCGGGGAAGCCGCTCCGGGTGCTGGTGTCAGAAGGTTCCAGTACCTCAGCCCGCGAGGCCATCACGATACTGGGCCTGTCGGGCCATCATGTCGAGGTTTGCGATCCCTCCGCCCATTGCCTGGCGCGGTTCTCACGCTTCGTCCGCAAATTTCACCGCTGCCCGGGCCTGCGCACAGACCCCGCCGGATTTCTGGCGTTTGTCGAACAATTGCTGGCGCGCGAACGTTTCGACGTGCTGCTGCCGACGCATGAGCAGGGTTTTCTGTTTGCGCGGATGCTCGCTCGATTGGAAGGCCGTACCGGTGTTGCGCTGCCTTCATTCGAGAGCTATCGCACCGCGCACAGCAAGGCCGGATTCAGCCGGTTGCTCGATCAATGGAAGCTGCCGCAGCCGCCGACGCGGATCGTGAAATCTGCACGCGCGCTGCGCGACGCCATCGGTTTTCCAGCCGTGGTCAAGACCTCGATCGGCACCGCAAGCCGCGGCGTCTGGTTCGTGCGCAATACGGATGATCTGGAAATAGCACTGTGTGATCTCGACGCCGGCGATGCGTTCGCGGGCGAGGTGCTGGCGCAGGACCTCATCTCGGGCACCACCGAGAAGGCGCAGTCGGTGTTTTGCCGGGGACGGCTGGTCGGCTTTCATGCCTATCGGCAAGTCGCTGCCGGCGTCGGTGGCGGCGAGGCGATCAAGCAAAGCGTGGGCCGGCCGATGGTGCGCGCCTATCTCGAGACGATCGGCGGGCAACTCGGCTGGCACGGTGCGTTGTCGGTCGATTTTATCATGCCCGACGATGGTACGGCGCCGCTCCTGATCGATTGCAACCCGCGGCTGGTCGAGCCGGTCAACGCCTACCGCGCCGGCATCGATCTCGTTGGGTTATTGCTGCGTGTCTCGCAAGGCGAGACGCCGGAGCCGCTGCCGGAAAGCCGCGAGGGCGTGCTCACGCATCTGGCGATGCAGGCGCTGCTCGGTTGCGCATCGCGCGGCGGTACGCGGGGCGATATTATCCGGGAATGCGGCCGGGTGTTTACCGCCAGCGGACCCTATGCTGGCAGCCGCGAAGAACTCACGCCGGTACGGCTGGACTGGTTCAGCGCCGTGCCGTTGGCGATGACCGCTGCATTTCTGCTGGCCTCGCCGTCGTCAGCGATCAAGCTGGCGCGCGGCGGTTTTGGCGCGCATCTGCTCGATGTCGGGAGTATCCGGAAGATCGAAAGCGATGGGTTTGGTTAGATCTCGCGTCGTCCCGGCCTTGAGCTCAGATGCGCAAATGCGCATCGGGGGACCCATAGCCACCGACGTTTGTTGTTTAGGAGTCTCTAGCCGCTTGCCGTATCGCAACGGCCGCGGCGTATGGGTCCCGGCGTTCGCCGGGACGACATGGAATTCACAACGGCTCGTCGTCAGTGCCGTGGCGGTCGTGCTTGGGCGTGGCGATGTCGCCATCCTCGTAATCGTCGTCCTCGACAGGCGGGCCTTTCGGCTTCACGGGCTTGTCGTTGTCCTGCCTGGGAGGCTCGCTCTTTTTGCCGTTTCCGCCCATATCGCGCCTTTTTGCCGGCTCAACCGGCTTTATCCGGACGAATTGACGCATTCACCGTAATACGACCGACTTTGCGCATTATACTAGCGGCAGCAACACGAATTTTCCTTGCCCTTTTTGCCGATATTGCTTCAAACGGGGCAATCACACGGAGCCAAAATGAAGAAGCCTCGCATCGAGACCGAAGAACAGCAGCCGCGCAAGATCATTCGCGCCGACAAGGCGCCGACCAATGGATATTCGCTTGTCGTGGATGGTCACTTCAAATCGCACCACGACACGGTCGAAGCCGCCGAAGAGGCGGGCACGGCGCTCAAGAACAAATTCCAGATGCTGCAAGTGCAGGTCTATGACGCCGAGACCAAGACGCGCTCGATGATCCATTGGCCACCGGCGTAACGCTGCAAGACCGAATTTTTAGACTGAACTTCAAGACTGGACTTCAAAGCTGAGCTCAAGGAGCTCAGCTCAAGGTCTTCGATGTTAAGTCCGTCGTCCGCCGCTTTGCTGGCTCGCCAGCCAATCGCCCAACGCGGGGGTCGGGCGCTTCTCGCCCGGCTTCTTCGATTTGGCCGCTGCCTTCTTTGCCTTGACGGGAGCCGGAGGTGCGGCGGCCTCGCGGGCAAGCCGCAACGCCTTCAGCTTCGCCATATTGTCGAGCATGGCCCTCGAGGCCGCATCGCGGTCGGCCTTGCCGGACCGCGCGTCCTGGGCTGCGCGGGTGGTTTTATCCAGACGCGCCTGGGCGCGGTCGCGATCATCTTTCGTCATTTTACGTTAGCCTTCTTCGCCACTTTGGCTTTCGCTTTAGGCTTGGCCTTCGGTTCGGGCGGATTGGCAAGGTCTTCAGCTTCCTTGGCCAGCCGCAGCGCGCGCAGCTTTTCAGTCCGCTTGCGAATCGCGATGTCGGAGGCCGCGATCTCGGCCATCGCCTTGATGCCCTCGACCTCCTGGGTACGCTTGCGGTGCAGCCGAATCTCTTTCATTTCGGCCGGACTCTTCGGTTCGTCGTTCATCATATACCTCTGGAACCGCGACGCATGCCGTCGGGCGGTGTTTCGGCGGTAATACCATGGATTGCGCCGCTGAGGGGGCGAATTTGGGTCGAAAACGCCCCGTTATCGCGTTGATTCAGCCCTGATGGTGAAGGGCGGTGGGGTCATCGCCGTCTTCAGGACCGCTCTGGTCGAAAGTGGCCAGCCAGGCTGCCAATGTCGTTGACGCCTGACCTTCGGCTTTGACCTGGCGCAGCGCGATGCGGATGCCGGCGCGGCCGTGACGGTCGCCGGCGATCGCCGCCGGCGGTTCCCCCGCCAGCACCGCATCGACGACGCGCTGCTTGATCGCGAGCGCTTCGGGATCGCCGCACGCCGCCAGGATCCGTTGAAAACGCTGGTGACGTGTCCGGTCGAACGGCCGGGCTTCGCCCATTCCGTCACGCAACGGATGCGGCGGATAGATGTGCGCGCAGGGAATCCAGCCGTCGGGAACCGGCTCGGTCGCGGCATGGGTCCGGCCGCTTTTCAGGAGTCTTGGCAGCACGTGCGTGTGCGGCCCTTCCGGGCTCTTGCCCGAGGGCGGCGGGATCGGCTGATAGACCTCGATGCGGCCGAGCCGGCTGATGAAGACGCGATGCGGGTTCGCGCCAAGGATCATCCCCATTGCGGGATTGTCGTGTTCGAAGATGGCGCGGCCGCAGAGTTCGCGCAGCCGCGTGGCGAGACGGGGGTTACTGACGCGCACGCAAAAATCCGCCTGCAGCGCGCCGAGGCCGAGATCGAACAGGATGGATTCGCGGTCCTCCGGCCGCAGCGCCTCGTGATCGGCGCCGATTTCCGTCAGCGCGTTGCGGCCGTTCATTGCACAATCGCCTGACGGCAGGCACAGCGCGATCCGATGGCTCCAGCCTGACTTGGTGATGCTCTCGGAGGCGAACGGCCGGCTGTTGCCGCCCGGTTTCAGCGCAATGCCGCCGCGCGGCGTCACGGCTGCAACGGCCTCGATCGATTGCGTCAGCCGCACCGGCTCGTCGCGGTCGCGTGCGAATTCGGCGATGGCGCCGAACGTGCCGAGGCTCCATTGCGTGTCGGGATCGGCGATTTCCCGCTGCAACAGATCGATCGCCGCGACGGCGGAAACATCATGCATCAACCAGCATTCCCTTAACCCTCGGGGCCAAAGAGAATACTGGCTTGTCAGGTCAGGACAAGCCGGTCCGGAGCGGGCCCCGGACCGGCGTCCGGGCTCAGAACGTCGCGCCGGCCTTCACCATGTAGGTCCGGCCCGGCAGCGGATAGGCGCTGAAGCGGCCGTCGGTGAACGAGCTTGCGATCGCATAGTCGTAGTACAGCGCGTTGAGCACGTTGTTGACGCTCACCGACCAGAAGAAGTGCTGATATGCCCCGCTCAGCTTGAAGTCGATGGTGGCATCGGCCGGGATGCGGCGCTGGGTATTTTTCTGGTCGTTGTCCATGTAGCGCTCGCTCCAGCCGCGCACCGTGGCGTCCGCAACCAGATAATTTTGCCAGATGTTCCAAGTCACGCCGCCACTGGCGGTGTAGCGGGACACCAGCGGAACGTCATTGCCGGCGAACTGCCCTTCACGGAACACCGCCCGGGTGTAGGCCACGCCGCCGCGCAGCAGCACGCTGTCGCTGATGCGAAGCGAGGCGCTGGTTTCCGAGCCGTAACGGCGGGTCGGATCGAGGTTGACGTTGTAGAACAGCGCGGGGACGAAATGGATCTCGTTCTCGAGGTCCATGTTGTAGATGCTCGATTGCATCTGGAATCCGCCCGACTTGATGCGGAAGCCGCCTTCGACGTCGTGCGAGGTCTGGGTTTTCAGCTGGAAGGTGCCGGGAATTGGGGTGAAGAAGACAGGATCGAAGGAGGGTCCGGAGGACAATCTCTCGTCGACATTCGGCGTGCGGAACGCGCGGGCGGCCCGGCCGAATACCGAGACGATATTGTTGAAGCGATGTTCGAGGCCGACATGCAGCGCGTGCTGGACTTCGCTGCTATCCAGCGGAAGGTTCTGAGCGCCGCACGTAAAAAACAGGGCGCAATTCGGCGGATCGTTAAGACGGTCCCGCGCACTCAGGCTGGTGTTCTGGATTCGCGCGCCGTACGAAAAATCCGTTGTCGGCAACAGCCCAAGGGTTTGCTGCCAATAGCCGGCGATCGTTCTTTGCGACAGATCGTAAGTATGGATCGGCGGTGTGCCCTTGAATTCCGGCCGCTCCTGATGGAACGTCGCATCGTAATAATCGATGCCGGTCAGGATCGAAGAGGGTAGTCCGAACATTACATTCTTGACGCTCAATCGAGGCGTCAGGGACCATGTCTGTAGATGGCTGTCGACGTAACTGTTGGCGAAGGGATTGAAGAACGCGGCCTGCTGTTTCTTGTCCCGCACACCGCCATCGATGATGAGATCGACGCCGTTCCACAGGGTCTTGGTGAAGCCGGCGGTGGCGCTGGCGCCCTGCTGATTGCCGTAGTCGAACGGCGTGCTGGTGCCGGTGCGGGCTGTGACCAGTTCGTTGACGCCGATCGAGGGATCGACGATGCGGCCGCCGGGGAAGCCGAGCTTCTGATCGTCGCCGGTAACGGTTACGAAGGCGGTGAGGCCGGGCGTGGTGTAGTTGAGGTTGCCGACTCCGTTGCGCTGGTCGAGCGTGTTGTTGACGCGGTAGCCGTCTGACTTGATGGCGTTGCCGTAGAACGACGTCGACCACGCACCGAAATTGGTCGCCGCCGAGACCGAGGCCATGCGCTGGTTGAAGGAGCCGACGCCGGCTTCGCCGCGGATCGCGACCGGCGGGCCGCCGACGCCGTTTTTCAGCACGATGTTGACGACGCCGCCGACCGCATTGTCGCCGTACAGCACCGCGCCGCTGTTGCCGCGGGTGATTTCAATGCGCTCGATCGAATCGCGCGGGATGGTCGAAAAATCGACACCGGCCATGTCGACGTCATTGAGCCTGCGGCCGTTGATGAGCACGAGGGTGTTGGAGGTCGCAAACGCGCCGAATCCGCGCAGATCGACGCTGGTCTTCGCGCCGTTGACGCCGCCATACAGGCTGGTGAGCTGCACGCCCGGTGTTTGCGCGATGATTTCCTGCAAGGTCTGCGCGGGTGAATGCGCGATCTCTTCAGCCGTGATGACGGTCGCCGATGTGCCGACGATGCCGGCGAATTGCCGGACGGGCGTTCCGCCGCCGCCCTGGCCATCGCCTTGTGACGCGACGTTCGAGCCGGTCCCCGGCGCAGGGTTCCGATTGCTTGACGGCCTCGGGTTCGGCGCGACGACGCGGCGCGTGCCCGAGCCTTGATCGGAAGCGGGTTTGGCGCGGGTCCGGTTCTGGTCGCCGGGCGGGTTGACCTCGATCGCCGGCAGTTGATCCGCTGTGGCGGTCTGCTGGGCCTGCGCGCCGGAATTGGTGAGCGCCATGATCGGCGCCAGAAAACTGGACGCCAGCAAAAGACGGCGGCACCGCTTGGCGGCAGTGGTGGTGGAAGACATGGTTCAGGCCTCGGTATGACGTCAGTGGCACGTCACAGCGAACCAAGTCCCACCATCGTGCTGTAAGCAGCTCTGGTGAAACTAATGCCTGTACTCCCCGACCGACATCTTCGCGTGTGACCACGGCTGACGGCAGGTCTCCTGGCTTGCGGGTCGTTACCTTTCGTCGCCTTCCCAGGACCGAGAATCCCAGTGGCGTAGGACGAAAGATTCACCGCTTACAGTTGCGGGGGCAGCCGCGGAATTGGGGGACTGTCCCCGCACCGCATTCCCTTTTGATCCCCAAAACGGGAACCGTCGAAAATTATGGTAGAAGTTTGTCAAAGATAGAGTCAATCCCATCAGGCCTCGCCTGCGATCCTCACTGGACGAGTGCGTCTTTTATGTCGCATGAGCAGTACCGTTCGAACGCGTTGTGCGGTACGGGCTGACCGTCCGGGGACGATCGATGAGTGTTGAGACCATCATTGCTGCAAACGAGGAGGCCGCGCGGCGCCGGATTGGCGTGACGGCCGCGCTCGCCGGCCTCGTCGGGCTGTTGGTGCTGATCTCGCTCGGCATCGGGCCGGTGCGGCTGTCGCCGCTGGCGGTGATGGAAGCTCTCCTCGGCGGCGGCAGCGATGTGTCGCAGGTGATCGTGCGGGAAATCCGCCTGCCGCGGACCATCTTGGCGCTGGCGATCGGCGCCATCCTGGGAATGTCAGGCGCGTCGCTGCAGGGCCTGCTGCGCAATCCGCTGGCCTCGCCCTCGCTGTTCGGCGCGCCGCAATCGGCCGCCTTCGGCGCGGTGCTGGTGATCGCGCTGGGGTGGGCCGATGTGCGCTCCTATGCGTTGCCGGTGGTGGCGATCATGGCCGCTTTCGGATCGGTGTTCGTGCTCTTGACGATCGCCGGCCGCAATGCCGGGCTGCTGATCCTGATCCTGGCGGGCCTTGCGATTTCGAGTCTGGCGGGCGCCGCCACCGCGCTGGTGATGAACCTCTCCAGCAATCCCTTCGTGGTGCTGGAGATCGCGTTCTGGCTGCTCGGATCGCTGGAGGATCGCAGTTTTCAGCACGTGATGCTGGCGCTGCCGTTCATCGTTGCCGGTGGTATTATCCTGTTCAGCCAGCGCCATTCCTTTCGCGCGCTCAGCCTCGGTGAGGAGACCGCGCAGAGCCTCGGCGTCGATGTCGGGCGCCTGCGGCTGATCGTGATCACCGGCGTTGCGCTTGGGGTCGGCGGCGCGGTTGCGGTCACCGGCACCATCGGCTTCATCGGCCTCGTCGCGCCGCATCTGATGCGGCCGTTGATCGGTCATGATCCGGCGCGGCTGCTGGTGCCGAGTGCGCTGGCAGGCTCGGCGCTGCTGCTCGCCGCCGACATCGCGGTGCGGATCATTCCCTCGACCAGCGACATCAAGGTCGGCGTGCTGACCTCGATCATCGGCGTGCCGTTCTTCCTCTATCTGATCGCGCGCGAACGCCGCGCGCTCGGGGGAGGTGTCGCATGAGCGAAGCAACGCTTCTCACGGCGCAGGGCGTAAACGTGACATTGGCCGGCCGCCATGTGCTCAGCGATGTATCGCTGTCGCTGACCGCGGGTCATCTGGTCGCCCTGGTCGGACCGAACGGCGCCGGCAAGACCACGCTGCTGCGGGCGCTGTCGGGGCTGCTGCCGTCCTCAGGCAGTATCCATATAGGCGGCGATGCGCTGGCCGATCTGTCGCTGCGTGAACGCGCAAAACGCTTTGCCTATCTGCCGCAGGGCCACATCGTGCACTGGCCACTGCCGGCGCGCGATATCGTGGCGCTCGGCCGCTATCCGCACGGCGCGACCGATCCGGCGCGGCTGTCGCCAAAGGATACTGAAGCCGTATTGCGCGCGATGCAGGCGGTCGATGTGGTGGAATTCAGCGAACGCCGCGTCACCGAACTGTCCGGCGGCGAGCGCAGCCGCGTCGCGCTGGCGCGCGTGCTGGCGGTCGAAGCGCCGGTGATATTGGCCGACGAGCCGACCGCCTCGCTCGATCCGCGCCATCAGATCGACGTGATGAAGAATTTGCGCGCCACCGCCGACAAGGGCGTGCTGGTCATCGTGGTGACGCACGACCTCGGCCTGGCTGCACGATTCGCCGATCATGTGCTGGTGCTGAAGGAGGGCCGGCTGGTGTCGCAGGGCGCGCCGGTGGAAGCGCTGTCGGAGCGGGTGATAGCCGACGTGTTCCGGATCAGCGCCTACCGCGCCGAATACCAGCGCGAGGCCGTGATCGTGCCGTGGGCGGATCTGTGATGCGCCGCCGGCTTGCCGTGCTGCTGGCGGTTGCCGCGCTGGCGATGCCGGGCGGCTCCGCGTTATCAGCTAAGCTGCCGCGGATCGTGTCGATGAACGTCTGCAGCGATCAATTGCTGCTGTCGCTGGCCGATCCCGAGCAGATCCTCGGGCTTTCGCGTTATTCGCGCGATGCCTGGGTGGCCGGTGACGTCGCTCGCTATCCAAAACTGTCGGGCGGCGCGGAAGACGTGATGGTGCTGAAGCCCGACATCGTCGTCGCCAATTTGTACGACAAGCGTTCGACGCGGGAATTGCTCAAAGCGCATGGGCTGCGTCTCGCCGAACTCCCGGTGCCGCGAACGCTGCCTGAGGTGAAGGACCAGATTCGCGAGTTCGGCGATATCGTCGGCCACCCCGATCGCGCGGCGGCGCAGATCGCGTTGCTCGATGCGGCGTTAGCGCGGGCGCGCCAGGCTGTCGCCGCAAAACACTATCGGGTGCTGCCGCTGTCGCGGCGCGGCTGGGTCGCGGGCAGCGACAGCTTTGTCGGCTCGCTGCTGGCGGAGACCGGGCTGTTCAACACGGCCGGTGATCTCGGTTTCAATTTCGGCGGCTTCGCTTCACTCGAGGCGATCGTGAGCCAGAAACCGGATTTGCTGCTGGTGTCGCAGGCCGGCGATTTCGCGCGCGACGACGGCCAGGCCTTTCTGCTGCATCCGGCACTCGCGCGGTTCTATCCGCCGGAAAAACGCATCGTGATTCCGGAACGGCTGACCGAATGCGGCGGCGTGATGCTGGCGGAAGCGCTGGATGTACTGACTGCGGAATTGAAGCGGGTGGGGCGGTGAAGTCCCGGAAAGACTATTTCGTCGTCTCTGCGTTCGCAGGGACGACGGCAAAAGATTCTACCCCATCACCACCGGGCCGCCGGCCTTCTTCCAGGCGTCGATGCCGCCCTCGATATGGGCCGTGTTGGCAAGGCCGGCGTTCTTGGCGGCGGTCACCGCCATCGCCGAGCGTTCGCCGAACGCGCAGAAGAACACCACGCGCCGTCCCGTCGCGGCCGCGACTTCGCGCAGCATGCCGCCCGGCGCTAAGCTTTCGGCGATGCCGGGGTAGGGCGCATGCAGGGCGCCCGACAGCGTGCCGTGCTTGGCGCGCTCGCTGGCCTCGCGCAGATCGACCAGCAGGATGTCGGGCTTACCGATACTGTCGATCGCGGCGCGCGCCGACAGTGCGAGGCCCTGTTTGGCGAGATCGTCCTGGTGCAGGCCGACATGCATGTTGGCTGGCAACACCACGTCCATCAGTTTTGGATTCGGCAAATTGAGATTGTTCATCAACTCGACATACTCGTCGATGCCGCGGACCTGCAGGCGCGGATTGTAGCGCTTCTCCTCGCCGATGGTGGAGACCGTGTCGCCCTTATAGTCGTGGGCGGGGAATACCATGGTCTCATCCGGCAGCTTCAGCAGCCGGTTGAAGATCGAATCATATTGCGCCCGCGCGCTGCCGTTCTGGAAATCGGTGCGGCCGGTGCCTCGGATCAAAAGCGTGTCGCCGGTGAAGACGCGGTCGCCCATCAAATAGCTATAGGAATCGTCCGTGTGGCCGGGTGTGTACAGGGCATCCAGGCTCAAACCTTCGATCATCACCTTGTCGCCGTCGGAGACGCGCATCGACACCACGTCGGCTTTGCTCTGCTCGCCCATGATGGTGATGCACTGGGTGCGATCGCGCAGTTCGCCGAGGCCCGTGACGTGGTCGGCGTGCAGATGGGTGTCGACCGCCTTGACCAGCCGCAGATCGAGTTCGCGCAGCAGCTGGCAATAGCGGTCGGCCTTTTCCAGCACGGGATCGAGGATCAGCGCCTCGCCGCCGGCGCGGCTGGCCAGCAGGTAACTGTAGGTGCCCGAGACGCTGTCGAAGAGCTGACGAAAAATCATGGTCGCTGCCGCGTTCTCTATCTGGGTCTCGCGGAGGATATTATTCTATTTTTGTCGCCTTCTCAAACGGCTTTCGTCTCCACGAGATGGCTTTGTCGAGGGAGTCTTGCTCCCCGAAGGCCGGACAGCGGTATTCAAGGCCTGACCAGCGTATATCCATTCTCGGTCAGGAACAGAATCTGCGCGACGCCGACCTGGACCGGCGTCGCAGCCGCGATGAATTCCGGCCGTTTGCCGCTCTCGCGTTCGAGCGTGTCGACGGTGTTGAGGCAGATATCGAACCGCGCGCCCTGGGCGACCAGGCTCTCGACCATTTTGCGGTTGGGATTTTCCGGGCGCAGCAGTTCGATGCCCGGGCCGAATGCCACGATTTCGATCGCGACCTTGTCGGGGTCGTAGTGCTTCATCAGGTTGCTGGCGACGCTGAGCACGAGACCCTGCTTGCGCGGGTCATTGTCCGAAAGCTGCAGCACGATCTTGTGCTCGGCAAACGGCTTGTCCTGCAGCGGCGCCTGCTGGGCGCGCACGACCGGTGCAGTCGCTGCGATCAACAGCGCCGCGGTCATGATGCGCAGGGTGGTGGTAAGGCCTGTCATACCTGTTTCGAAATGCCCGGATTGCCTTCGACGCCTTTCAGCGTCACGCCCGGGGCCGAGCGGTTGGGCGGCTTGCCCGACTTCAGATGCTTCGCCACCACATCCCAGACCGGCGCGCCGGTCTGTTCGTTGACCGAGGCCCATCCCGCCACCTTGTAGCTCTTGGCGGCTTGCAGCGGGCTGCCATTATCGAGCGTCAGTTCGGAAATCCGCTTGCCGACGCTTTCCGCCGGCGTGCAGGCATAAGCGAGGCCGCCGAGCCGGACCATGTCGCCGCCTTGCTGGTAGTAGGGATCGGTGTTGAAGAGGTTGTCGCAGACGTCTTCGAGCACGTCCTTGATCTGGCTGCCGGTCATGGTCACGACGTAGGTCTCGGGATAGGTGACCGCGGTTTGCGCCAGCACGTCTTCCATCGTCAGCGCCTGGCCTGCCAGCGCCGTGGTGCCCCAGCGGAAACCCGGCGACAGCGCGATCTCGGCATCGAGTTCGCCGCGCAGTGCGTCGCAGATCAACTGATCCATGCTGCCGCTGAAATTGCCGCGGCGGTAGAGCAGCCGATCGGCGGAAGCGATCTTGTCGACCCAGTCGCCCGCATGCGGCGCGCGGGTCTTGTCGATCAGCCCCTGCATCGCCGGATCTGGCTTCAGCAGTTCGGAGAACACCGGCAGCAGCCGGTAGCGCACGTTTGCGACCTTTCCCTTGCCGATGTCCAGATCGAGCACGGCGAGGAACTTGCCGTTCGAGCCGGCATTGGTCACCAGCGTGACGCCGCCCGGATTGGTCACCGCAATCGGCTGCGGCACGGCGTCGTGGGTGTGACCACCCAGAATGACGTCGACGCCGGTGACGCGGCTGGCGAGTTTGAGATCGACATCCATGCCGTTATGCGACAGCAAAATGACCGCATCGACCTTGTCGGTGTTGCGCAAGCCATCGACGAGCTTCTGCAGCTCTTCGTCGCGGATGCCGAATTTCCAGTCCGGCGTGAAGCGTTTGGGGTGCGCGATCGGCACGTAAGGAAAAGCCTGTCCGATCACGGCGACCCGACGGCCGCCGATCTCCTTGATCGTGTACGGCTTGAACACGCGGCCCGATGCCGGATCGAACGCCTTGGCGTCGTTGAAGGCGGCTTCCTCGGTCAGGAAAACGTTCTGCGCCAGGAACTCGCCCTTGAAGCGCTCGAGATTGCTGCGCAGCGCCTTCTCGCCATAGGTGAACTCCCAATGGCCGGTCATTGCGTCGATGCCGAGCAGGTTCGAGGCGGCGACCATGTCGGCGCCCTGCATGACATTGGCAAGGCCCGTGCCCTGCCAGAGATCGCCGCCGTCGAGCAGCAGCGAGCGGCCGGCGCCGACGTCGCTGCGCAGGCGGTCGACCAGCGTCTTCAGATGCGCGAAGCCGCCGAGCTTGCCGAACCGCTGCGCGCCTTTTTCGAATTCGATGCAGGTGAAGGCATAGGCGTCGGCGCTGTCGGGGCGGATGCCGAAGCGGTCGAGAAAGGCTTTGCCGACCAGATGCGGCGGATTGCCCTGCATCGAGCCGACGCCGAGATTGACGCTGGGCTCGCGAAAGAACACCGGCTTGAGCTGCGCATGGGTGTCCGTGATGTGCAGGATGCGCGCATTGCCGAAGCGTTCGAGGTCGTAGACGCTGTCGGCGCTGCGCGCGAGGCGAGGCAGGCCGCCTGCGAGGGTAGCCGCGCCTGCTAGCGTCAGAAAATCCCGGCGGCGGATCGGCATACAAAGTCTCCGCGCGGCGCAAAAATGCTCAGCGTATTTCCAAATCTCTCCAGCGTTCCTTCTCGCTGGTGGCCTGGAAGATCGAAGCTTTCGCCAGCGCTTCCGCTTCTTTTGCGGATGCGGTGGCCTTGTCGAAATCGCCGCCGTCGGCGAACTTCTTGGCCGCCGCCAGCGTCGAGGCCGTCGTGGTCCATTGATTGCGCAAGGAGGCCGCCTGCTTGTTGGCGGCTTCAGCGGCGGCGTAGGCGGCCTTGTAGTCGTCCTCGCCTGCGGCCAGCGCCGATGTCGCACCCAGCAGCAGCAACGCCGCGATCGATGTGAGTGTCGTGATCCTCATGGCCGCGCTCCCGGACCTGATATCGGCAATCCGTTGCTGACATAGGACAGGTAGTACTCGACGTTGCGGTATTCATCGTCCTGCGGCGTCAGCGGCACGCCGCGGATCTGGCTGTTGCAGGTGGTGAAGCGCCGGCTCGTCGTGCCCATGCCGTTCCATTCGGAGCGATAGATCGGCATCGCGTTGACAATGCCGAGCGCCGGCGCCAGCACTTCGGTGCGGACCCTCTCGCCCGGGCTCTGCACATGGCAGGTGGCGCAGGAAAAATTGAGCTGGCCGCGCCGCGTGTAGAAATATTCCTTGCCGTTTTCATAAGCAGCCAGCGCGCGCGGATCGTTCGGAACCTTGATGTTGAACGGCTTGCCGCGCGAGGTGAAGGCCATATAGGCGGTCAGCGCCGCCATCTCGTCGCGCACATAGGAGAACGGCGGCTCGCCATTGGCTTCGCGGCAGCGGTTCAGCGCCAGCTCCAGCGTGATGACCTTGCCTTCTTTCTCGTCGAAGTAGGGATAGTCCTGACGGATGCCGATGCCGTTATTCGGGAAGCAGTCGCCATAGGTCTTGCCGTTCTTGAACGGTTTGGAAAACATCTCCTTGCCCAGTTCGAGCGAGAACTCGTAGGGAGGGAACTGTTCCTTGTCCTGCCATTGCTTGTACAGGTCCGCGTCCATCGAATAGGGACCGTTGACGAAATCCTCCGGCTTCAGCTTGGGGAATTTGTCGTAGAAGAATTTCTTGAACGCTTTCTCGTCGGCGACCGGGTCGACCTTGTCGGCGGAGACCGCAGGCGGCGCGGCGAACGCCAGCAGAGCCAGCGCGAACGCCGCCGCCGCGAACTGTATCGTGGATCGCAGCTTCATTGAATCTTCGCCGTGGTGGTGTCGGTGGCGCCCTTGTTGTCGACCCAGCTCACTTTCAGTTCGTCGCCCTTCTTGCCGCCCTTGAAGGCGAACTTGACGTAGGGGTCCTTGGAGACGCCGCCGCCCCAATCGGCTGTGAATACCGGCTTGCCGTTATATTCGAAGGTCAATTGCTGGATGAAATGCGGCGGAATGAGCTCGCCCTTGGAATCCTTGATGAAGCCGGAATCCATCGGATGCTGGATCAGCGCCTGCACTTCGGTGGTTTCGCCTGACGAGGTGGCGCGCACGCGAATGGTCGATGCCATTGTTTCGATCCTTCGATTATCTGTGTCTTAACCGCCGCAGCCGCCGACGGTGACTTTGACTTCCTTGGTGGCGCTGTAGAGCTTGCCGCCGGCTTCGACGACGACGATCACGTTGCTGGTCTTCGCCATCTTGATGCGGTTGGCAACGCTCGGCATCGTGCCGGCCGGAATCTTGTAGGAGGCCACCAGAGCGACCGGGTTTTCAGCCACCAGGAACGAGATCGAGGTCACGTCGGCGAGCGTCGTCGTGACCGATACCGGCACCACCGCGCCGTTCTCGGCGATCTCGGGCGCGTCCATCTTCACCTTGTCGGAAGCCTCCGCGGTCTTGCCGTAGAGCGACTTGATCGCGTCGGCTTCGCTCTTCTGCTTGAACGCCTCTTCCGGATATTTGTCGTTGGCGGCCGCGAACGCCGGCGCAAGGCCAAAGGGAAGATTGCCAAAAGAACTGCCAAGGCCGACCAGCGCCACCGCGCCCGCGCCTTGCAGGATCAGGCGCCGCGTGGCGGAAAATCCATTGTCAGTATTTGTCATCCGAAAGTTCTCCTGAAAGGCGCGTCGTCACAATGTTTGCAGGAAATCCACGACCGCGCTGATTTCCTTGTCGGTCAAAATCCGGTTTCGTCCGAACGGAGGCATCACCGTTAGCGGATTGCGCTTGGTTTCGTCATAGATAATGGCGACGAGCTCGTCGCGGTTGGGGTATTTGCTCTTGATGTCGACCAGTTCCGGCCCGAGCGTGCCGGGATACTGGCCGCCCTTGATCGCGTGGCAGGTCAGGCAGTTGCCCTTGCTGCGGTCGAAGGCCAGTTTCTGGCCTTCCGCCGCCGCGGACTGGGCAGAAGCGGGGCTCGCGGCTGCGCCGATCGATAGCGCCAGCACCATCGCCGCGATCAGCCCAAGCTTGTTTAGAGGTGTGTTGCTCAAGGACGTTTCCCGTAATTTCTATTCAAGCTTGCCAACTCTACTTTGCTTGCCAATTCTATTTTGCTTGCATCGTGTCGAGCGGACCCGTGGTACGTGGCGTCAGGTTCTTGCCTTCCGCCGTGGACACGATTTTGACGCCGGCGGGGTCAACGCACGCGTTCATGCACGGTTTCGCTGCCGTATCGGGCCTCGGATCGGTCCAGAGGAAGTTGTCGCGATTGGGCATTTTGACTTTCGGCAAGCTTTCCCGGTCGGCGACAAATTCACTGGGAACGATGTCGTTCAGGTTCAGAATATAGGCGGTCAAAGCATAAACGTCATCGGCTGACAATGTGTGCGGTGCAGCCATCGGCATGGCGCGGTTAATGTAGTCCCACAGGGTCGGCGCAAACGGCCAGTAGCTGCCGACCGTCAGCTCCGGCCGGTCGTCCCTGAGCGTCCCGGCGCTGCCGACGAGCTTGGGAAACCGGCCCTCGCCTTCGCCGAAAGTTCCATGGCAGGCCGCGCATTGCTCGGCATAGACCTCCGCGCCCCGGTGCACGCCGCCGCGGCCCGCGGGCAGGCCCACACCATCCTCGCCGCGCGCATCGATATCCCAGCCGGCGATCTGCCCAGGCGTCGCCCGCTCGCCATAGCCGTAATATCCGGGCTCGGCGGCGTAAGCGAAGGTGCCGGCGGCGGTGATCACGCCGGCGCAAAGCAGCGCGAGGTGCTTACGCGAGCTGGACATCGAACACGCTCCCGTCGCCCTTCACCTGCCAGGTCTGGATCGAATTGTTGTGATAGACCGAATTGGTTCCGCGCTGCTTGCGCAGCTGCGCGATCGTCGGCTGCACATATCCGGTCTCGTCGATGACGCGGGATTCCAGCAGTGCCGGCGCGCCGTCCCAGCGCCAGGGTATCGTGAATTTCGTCAGCGCTTTCGACAGCACCGGCTCATGCAGCCGCGCGCTCTGCCAGTTGACGCCGCCGTCGGTCGAGACGTCGACGCGCTTGACCTTGCCGTTGCCGGTCCATGCCAATCCCCTGATTTCATAGAGGCCGGGACCCGAGAGGGGCTTTTCGGGGCAGGGGAAGGTGATGACGGATTTGGCGTCGATCAGCCAGGTGAAGCCGCGCGAGGTGCCGTCCGGCATCAGGTCGGTATATTTCGAGGTCTCTTCGCGCGAATGCCAGGGTTTGTCGCCGAGCTTGATCCGGCGCAGCCATTTGATGCTGACATTGCCTTCCCAGCCCGGCACCACCAGCCGCAGCGGATAACCTTGTTCGGGCCGTAGCGCCTCGCCGTTTTGCGCGTAGACCACGAGGCAATCGTCGAGGCATTTGTCGAGCGGCAGGCTGCGGTTCATGTGCGCGCCGTCGGCGCCCTCGACCATGACCCACTTGGCCTCCTTCTTGATGCCGACCTCTTCCAGCAGGGTCGACAGCCGCACCCCGGTCCATTCCGCGCAGGAGATCATGCCGTGATTGAACTGCAGCGAGTTCAACTGCGCAGCGCGCCACTCCATGCCGCCATTGGCCGGGCATTCGATGAAATGGATGCGCGTGACCTGCGGAAAACGGACGATGTCTTTCATCGAGAGAAGCAGCGGGCGCTCGACCAGGCCGTGGATCATGAGCTTGTGCTGCTCCGGATCGACGTCCGGCCGGCCGGCGTGATAGCGCTCGAAAAACAGGCCGTTCGGCGTGATGATGCCGTGCAGGTCCTGCAGCGGCGAAAAGCTGATCGAGGATTCGGTGCCGGCGGTGAGCCACGGCACGTTGCGCCTGATGACGCCGGCCTCGGTATCGGCGGGCCGGCCATAGGGCCGGTCGACCACGCCGGGCCCGATCGATTGCGACCATGGCGCGTCCGCGGGTGGGGATGCCGGCGAGGGCTCTGCATTTCCCTGTTTTGGACCGAGCGCAAGGCTACCGGTCAGCGCCGCGCCAAGGCCGAGCAGGGAACGCCGGCCGAGCCGCGTGTGCGCGCCCGTGCTCGACAGTAGAGATATGCTGCGCCAGAGATCAGGCCGCACGTTTCATTCCCCTTGCTGCCACATGGCCGCATCATTTGTTGCTTTTTCGCGGGTTTATCGTCGTTTACTAATTTAGTCAATGCTAAATAACCATGGGCGCGATAAACTGATACACCGCGCCCAGTCGGCGCTGATTTCGATCCGGATACAGGCGATGAGAGCAGAAGCGGCAACAACCAACAAGATGCCCATCGGCAACGCCGCAGAGGACGAGGCGTCCCTGAAGAAGCTGGCGAAACAGGCCGGTGAGGCCGCGCAACTGCTCAAATTGCTCGGTCACGAGAAGCGGCTGCTGGTGCTCTGCTTTCTCGCGGTGCGCGGCGAGATGACTGTCGGTGAACTCGTCGGCGTCGCCAAGCTCAGCCAGTCGGCGCTGTCGCAGCATCTGGCCAAATTGCGCGCCGATGGTCTGGTCGAATTCCGGCGGGCCTCGCAGACGCTGCATTACCGCGTGGTGGATCAGCGTGCCCTGCGCGTCTTGCAGCTCTTGAAGGAAATCTATTGCGAAGACTTGAAGTGAGATTTTGCGGTGGCTGAGTTTGTGGTGGAGTTTGGCAAGGATGGCCGGCCGATTGAAGCCGACGGCCGGCTGGATGCGGCCGCATTCCATCGCAACCATGCGCCGATCTGGGCGGTGCTGCAGAAATTCCTCGCCGGCAAATCCGGCGACGTGCTGGAGGCCGGCAGCGGCACCGGCCAGCATGTGGTGCATTTCGCCCGCCATGCGCCCGACATCATCTGGTGGCCGAGCGATTTCAACGATGCGCATCTGAACAGCATTGCGGCGTGGCGCGCGCATGCGGGTCTGCCGAACATCCGTCCCGAAATGCGGATCGATCTCAGCGATCCCGCATGGTGCTCTCAGATGCAGGACGGCAGCGGGCCTTCTGAATTGCTGGCGGTGTTCTGCGCCAATGTGATTCACATCGCGCCCTGGCGCGTCGCGGAAGGATTGTTCGCCGGCGCGGCGCGCTACTTACGCAGCGACGGTCGGCTGTTTCTCTATGGCCCCTTCAAGCGCGACGGCAAGCACACCGCGCTCAGTAACGCCGTCTTCGACACCAGCCTTCGCGACCGCGACCCCGAATGGGGCGTGCGCGATATTGCCGATGTCATCCGGTTGGCTGAAGGCGTTGGGCTTGCATTGATCAAAACCGTACCGATGCCGGCGAACAATTTGATTCTGGTGTTGGAGCGATCAATAAAAGGGTGAGCCCAGCGCATAGCGCGCGTCCGTTTGCGCCGGTTGATCGCACGTCTGCACGTCTTCATAGTGCCGCAAATCAAACAGGCCAATGAATTGCAGCTCCCGCCGGGGCCTGCCGGGCGGGAATGCCGATGCTGGATACCACTGCCACCGCAGAGATGACCAATGACGCGCGGGCGCGCGCCAATGTGCTGCGTCTCGCCGCGGCGCAGGCGCTGACCGGCGCCAACTCGGCAGTGATCTTCGCCACCGGTTCGATCGTCGGCGCGACGCTGGCGCCCGACATCTCGCTCGCGACCGTGCCGCTCTCGATGTATGTGCTGGGCCTCGCCGCCGGCACGCTGCCGACCGGGGCAATTTCGCGCGCCTATGGCCGCCGCGTCGCCTTCATCATCGGCACCGGCTGCGGCGTGCTCACCGGTCTGATCGGCGCTTTGGCGATCCTGCAGGGCGCATTCTGGCTGTTCTGCTGCGCGACCGTCTTCGGCGGACTTTACGGCGCGGTGTCGCAATCCTATCGCTTCGCAGCCGCCGACGGCGCCAGCGTCGCGTTCCGCCCCAAGGCGGTGTCATGGGTGATGGCGGGCGGCGTGTTCGCCGGCGTGCTCGGTCCGCAGCTCGTGCAATGGACCATGGATATCTGGCCGCCTTATCTGTTCGCCTTCAGCTTTCTGATGCAGGCTTTCGTCGCTTTGGTCGCGATGGCGGTTTTGTCCGGCGTCGATGCGCCAAAACCTGCCGCGGCGGACATGCATGGCGGCCGGCCGCTGTTCGAGATCGCGCGGCAGCCGCGCTTCATTGCGGCGGCGCTGTGCGGCGTGATCGCCTATCCCATGATGAATCTGGTGATGACATCAGCGCCGCTCGCGATGAAGATGTGCGGGCTCACCGTCAGCGATTCCAACTTCGGCATCCAGTGGCACATCGTGGCGATGTATGGGCCGAGCTTCTTCACGGGCTCGCTGATCGCACGCTTCGGCGCGCCTCGCATTGTCGCGCTCGGCCTGTTGCTGGAGGCCGCCGCCGCATTGATTGGCCTATCCGGCATCACAGCGATGCATTTCTGGGCCTGCCTCATCGTGCTCGGCGTGGGCTGGAATTTCGCGTTCATCGGCGCGTCCGCGCTGGTGCTGGAGACGCACCGGCCGCAGGAGCGCAACAAGGTGCAGGCCTTCAACGATTTCCTGGTGTTCGGGGTGATGGCGATCGGCTCGTTCTCGTCCGGCCAGTTGCTGGCGCATTACGGCTGGTCGATGGTCAACATGGTGGTGTTTCCGCCGGTGCTGCTCGGGCTCGCGGTGCTGTCGCTCGCATCATTCGCGCGGCGGCGGGCGAAGTTTCGGGAAGTTGACGAACTTGCCGGCCCCACTATCTAGTAGCAGTCACATTCTGGAGGCCCCCATGCCCTCGCGCGCGCGTCTTGACGAATTCATCGCCGTCGTCGTTTCCGGCGACCATGCCGGCGCCATCGAGCGCTATTACACCGAAGACGCCACCATGCAGGAGAACAGCGCGCCGCCGCGCGTCGGCCGCGACGTGCTGGTAGGGCAAGAGCGCGCGACGCTCGAGCGGGTGTCGAGCGTCGTCACCACCTGCGTGTCCTCGGTCCTCGAGGGCGATCGTGTCGCGATCCACTGGATTTTCGATTTCACCTATCCATCCGGCGCAGCGATGCGGATCGATGAAGTCGCCATGCAGGAATGGCGCGGCGACAGGATTTTCCGCGAGCGGTTCTTCTACGAGCCGCCGAAGAAGGCCTGATGACAGCTGCTGACATTTCGGCCTGCGCCGAATTATTGCTCTTGTGATTCTGCTATTTGTTGTTGTCATGGCCGGGCAGAAGCGCGAAGCGCGTCTTCGCGCTAGATGACCCGGCCATCCACGCCTTTGGTGGTAAGGAAGATTGTGGATGCCCGGACTGGTCCGGGCATGACGGTGCACGAACAAAGAACAAGAATGTTAAAGGGCCCCATTCACAGCGCCATCGACGAAACTTCGCTACGCTACGACGGCTGGCGGATTGTCCTCGTCTGTTTCCTGCTCGCGACCTTCGGCTGGGGGCTCGGCTTTTACGGCCAGAGCGTCTATGTCGCCGAGCTGCAGCGGCTCCACGGCTGGCCGGCGTCGCTGATTTCGCTCGGCACGACGTTCTTCTATCTGTCCGGCGCGGCGCTGGTTGCCTTCGTCAGCGAGGCGATCAGGGCGTTCGGTCCCCGGAACTGCATGATCGCTGGCATAGGCACGATGGCGATCGCCGCTGTTGCGATCGGCCAGGTGCGCGAACCCTGGCAGCTCTATCTCGCCAACGCTTTTCTCGCCTTCGGCTGGGCCGGGACCAGCCTCGGCATGATCACCAACACGCTGGGCCTCTGGTTCGACAGGAAGCGCGGCATGGCGATCAGCCTGGCGCTGAACGGCGCCAGCTTTGGCGGTATCGCCGGCGTGCCTCTGCTGGTACTGGCGATCGGCTATTTCGGCTTCCCGGGCGCGATGATTGCCGCTGCGGTCGTGATGGTCGTGCTGATGGTACCGGTCATCCTGATTTACGTCGGGCGGCCGCCGGGCCATGCGAGCGCAAACGGGGGCGAGGTCAGTGCCGCGGATGGGCCATCGCCGATTCAGATTCGCGCGCGGGCGTTTCGCGATATCGGCTTCCTGTCGGTATCGTCGGCCTTCGCGCTGGTGCTGTTCGCGCAGGTCGGCTTCATCGTGCATCTGATCTCGTTTCTGGATTCGGTGATCGGGCGCGAGCGCGCGGCGATCGCGGTCGCGCTATTGACCGCCATGGCGGTGGTCGGCCGCGTGCTGTTTTCGTTCGTGATCGACCAGATGAACCAGCGGCTGGCATCCGCGCTCTCGTTCGTCAGCCAGGCGGTGGCGCTGGTGGTCGTCATCAACGTGCACAATGATTACGCGCTGATGGCGGCCTGCGCGCTGTTCGGCTTTTCGGTCGGCAATCTGATCACGCTGCCGGCGCTGATCGTGCAGCGCGAATTCGATCCGCGCTCGTTCGGCGTGCTGGTCAGCCTGATCACCGCGATCAACCAGATCACCTATGCATTTGGTCCCGGCGTGGTCGGACTGCTGCGCGACATGTCGGGAAGCTATTCGCTGCCGTTCTACGGCTGCATTGGTCTCGAGTTGATTGCCGCCGTGCTGATCATGATTCGCGGGAAGACGGCGTCATTGCGAGGGGCGTAGCGACGAAGATCCATAGCGCCGCGGGCGGAGAGATGGATTGCTTCGCTTCGCTCGCAATGACGGTGAGAAAAGACTACGCTTCCCGTTGCCGCAGCAAATCTTCGAGATCCAGCCGCTTCGTGAACATCGACAGCGAGCCGTCGGCGGCGCGCGGCCATTCTTCCTTGGGCCGGTCGCGGTAAAGTTCGACGCCGTTCTCATCAGGATCGCGCAAATACAGCGCCTCGCTGACACCGTGGTCGCTGGCGCCGTCGAGCGCAATGCCGGCCCGCATCACCCGATGCAGCGCGTCCGCCAGCGCCGGGCGGGTGGGGTAGAGGATCGCGGTGTGGAACAGCCCGGTGGTGCCCGGCGGCGGCGGATGGCCGCCTTTGCTTTCCCAGGTGTTGAGGCCGATGTGATGATGATAGCCGCCGGCCGAAATGAACGCCGCGGCCGAGCCCATCCGCTGCATGATCTCAAAGCCGAGCACACCGCAGTAGAACCCGAGCGCGCGTTCGAGGTCGGCGACCTTGAGATGGACATGCCCGATCCGTGTGCCGGCGATGATGGGAGTGTTGTCGGGCATGTCGATGTCTCCATTTGCCTTGCCGAGATTTTAAAGTAGGGAGAATCCGGGAGACGGATACCGGCAATTCAGAAACCATGCGTTTCCAAATCTTATGCCAAGTCCGAAACTTCCCCATCCGGCAGCCCGAACTCGAACGTGTTCAGCGTCATCGAAACCATCGTGTAGTATCCGCACAGCCCGATGACCTCTGTCACGCCGCGCACCGTAAGCAATTCCAGCGCCGCGTCGTACAACGGCTTGGAGACGCCGTGCCCCTCGTGCAGCGATTTCGCGACGTCGTAGATCATCTGGCCCTTGGGGTCGTCGAAGGTGGGCGTGCGGCGGTCGCGGATGTCGTCGATGATTTTCGGGTCCATGCCGCCCTTCAGCGCCAGGCGCTTGTGCGCGAACCATTCGTAATGCGAGGTCCAGTGCCGTGCGGTGACGAGGATCGCGATCTCGGAAAGCTTTGCGGGAAAGATCGTGTTGAAACGAAGTTGCTCGCCGAGCCGCGTGGCATGCTTGGCCATCTGGGGGCTGTTGAGCCAGGCCATCATCGGCGCCGGCGCGGCGCCGCGCTTGCCGGCAATCGACTCGTCGTAGGTTTCTTTTTGCTCGGGGTTCATTTCGCCAGGCGAAAGCAACTTCAGCCGCATGTCGGTTTCCTCTTGTTTTTCAATCGTTGCCGCCTCTGCGATACACCCGATCCCGGCGCGTGACTACGGCTGACCGAGCATGGCGCGGCGCAGAGAGATGTTGAATTCCGCGATGCGGCGACTAAGGTCGTTTCAACTCGCCCCATATGGAAACGCACCATGTCCGATCCTGATCAATTCCGCCGTGAAACCCGCGCCTGGCTCGAGGCCAATTGCCCGCCGGAGATGCGCAAGCCCATGACCTCGGAAGGCGACACGTACTGGGGCGGCCGCAACGCCAAATTCTCTTCCGAACCGCAGCGCGTCTGGTTCGAGCGGATGCGCGACAAGGGCTGGACGGTGCCTGACTGGCCAAAGGAATATGGCGGCGGAGGGCTCGATCGCGCCGAGCACAAGGTGCTGCGCGAGGAAATGGCGGCGATGGGCGCGCGTTCGCCGCTGTCGAGCTTCGGCATCTGGATGCTCGGGCCGGCGCTGCTGAAATACGGCAACGAGGCGCAGAAGAAGGAGCATCTGCCTGACATCGCCGCGGGTCTGATCCGCTGGTGCCAGGGTTACTCCGAACCGAACGCCGGATCGGACCTCGCTTCGCTGCAGACCCGCGCCGAGAGCGACGGCGATGATTTCGTGATCACCGGCCAGAAGATCTGGACGTCGTATGCCAACTACGCCGATTGGATTTTCTGCCTGGTGCGTACGGATGCGTCAGCCAAGAAGCATGACGGCATCAGTTTCATTCTGTTCGACATGACGTCGAAGGGCGTCACGACCAAACCGATCCTCTTGATCTCGGGTGCCTCGCCGTTCTGCGAAACCTTCTTCGATGGGGTGCGGGTGCCGAAATCGCATGTGGTCGGCACCGTCAACCGGGGCTGGGATGTGGCGAAATATCTGCTGCAGCACGAGCGCGCGATGATCTCGGGCATGGGCGAGCGCGGCGTCGGCCGGCCGCTGGGGCAGGTCGCGGCCGATTCGGTCGGCAGCGACGAGCAGGGCCGGCTGGAGGATCCGATGCTGCGCGGCCAGATCTCGACCTTTGAGATCGACGAGGCGGCGCTGTCGGCGGCGGCGGAACGCGCGGTCGATCTGGCGAAAGCCGGCCAGTCGCATCCGGCGTTTTCCTCGGCGATGAAATATTACGGCACCGAACTCAACAAGCGCCGCCATGAAATCCTGATGTCGGCCGGCGGCGTCGATGCGCTGGAATGGGAAAGCGGGCGCTCCAAAGGCGGCGCCCGCCCGCGCGCCTGGCTGCGCACCAAGGCCAATTCGATCGAAGGCGGCACCTCGGAGGTGATGCTCGGCATCGTCGCCAAGCGGATCCTCGATCTGCCGGGGGCTTGAGGCGCTAACTGACGCCGGGGCACGCGAAGCATGAACCTCAGGTGCGCAATTGCGCACCGGGGAATCTCGAGGTTCCGGGTTCGCCGCTTCGCGCCGCCCCGGAACGACGATCTCAAAGATACTCGTTCGAAACACCTAGACTGGAATCCTCTCCATGGCACTCGTCCTCACCGAAGAACAATCCATGCTGCGCGACAGCGCGCGCGGCCTTATCAGCGACAAGGCGCCGGTGTCGCATCTGCGAGCCTTGCGCGATGCGAAGGACGCCACGGGATTTTCCCGCGAGCTCTGGAAGGCGTTTGCCGAGATGGGCTTTTCGGGCCTGCTGGTGCCGGAAAACTTTGGCGGCAGCGGGTTAGGCGCCGTCGAGGCAGGCGTGGTGATGGAGGAAATCGGCCGCACCTTGATGCCGTCGCCGTTTCTCTCGACCGCGGTGCTGGCAGCCTCCGCACTGACGCGCGGCGGCAGCGACGCGCAAAAGGCCGCGCATCTGCCCAAAATTTCTGACGGCTCGCTGCTCGCAGCGCTTGCGGTCGACGAGGGCGCCAAGCATCGTCCGTTGCAGACCAAGCTGCAGGCGTCGCGTTCCGGCAACGGCTTCAAGCTCAACGGCGCAAAAGCCTTTGTGGTCGACGGCCACACCGCCGATCTCCTGATCGTCGCGGCGCGCACGGCTGGCTCCGCCGGCGAGCGCAACGGGCTGACGCTGTTCCTGGTCGATCCCAAGTCCAAGGGCCTCGCGGTCGAGCGCACCGCGATGGTGGATTCGCACAATGCGGCGCGCATCGAATTCGACAATGTCGAGGTCAATGCGGACAGCGTGCTCGGCGAGGTCGATCAGGGCGGAGCATTGCTCGAAGGCGTGCTCAATATCGGCCGCGGCGCGGTCGCATCCGAAATGGTAGGCCTCAGCGAGGAAGTGTTCGGCCGCACCGTGACGTATCTGAAGGAGCGCAAACAGTTCGGCAAGCTGATCGGCGAATTCCAGGCGCTGCAGCATCGCGCCGCCGAGCTCTATATCGATATCGAGATCACGCGCGCTGCCGTGCTGAAGGCGCTGCAGACGCTCGATGGCGATTTCGCCAACGCCAGTGCCGCGGTTGCGGTTGCAAAGGCACGCGCCGGGACCACCGCGACGCGGGCGGTCCAGGAAGGCGTGCAGATGCATGGCGGCATGGGCATGACCGACCAGTTCGACATCGGCTTCTTCATGAAGCGCGCGCGGGTCTGCCAGGAACTGTTCGGCGACAGCAATTATCACGCCGATCAATTGGCGCGGATGAAGAGTTATTGAGAATCTAGGCAGTCATTCCGGGGCGCGCGTAGCGCGAACCGCAGGTGCGCAATTGCGCATCGGGGAATCTCGAGATTCCGGGTCTGGTGCTAACGCACCATCCCGGAATGACGGCGTTAACCGTCGTCACCTGATCGGCGGGGCGTACTGGATGCCGCCGTTGCTCCAGAGCGAGTTCAGTCCGCGCGGGATCTTCAGCTTGGATTCGGCGCCGACGTTGCGGTCATAAATCTCGCCGTAATTGCCGACATGGCGGATGATGCGGGCGGCCCAGTCCTTGGAGAGGCCGAGGTCCTCGCCATAGGCGCCTTCGGTGCCGACCAGCCGCATCACGTCGGGCTTTTTCGACTTCAGCGCCTCGTCGATGTTCTTGGAGGTGATGCCGAGCTCCTCGGCGTTGATCATCGCGTACAGCGTCCATTTCACGATCATCATCCAATCGTCGTCGCGCTGCCGCACCACGGGTGCCAGCGGCTCCTTCGAGATGACGTCGGGCAGGATGGTGTGATCGTCCGGCTTGGAGAGGTTGATGCGCAGCGCGTAAAGCTGGGAGACGTCGGCGGTCAGGGTGTCGCACTTGCCTTCATTATAGGCTTTGACGACATCGTCCAGCTTGGCGAATTTCATCTCCGTGTATTTCATGTTGTTGGCGCGGAAATAATCCGCGACGTTGAGCACGGTGGTGGTGCCGTCCTGCACGCAGATCTTGCTGTTGTTGAGGTCCAGCCCGGAATCGATCTTGCGCGAGGCCGGCAGCATGAAGCCTTCACCGTCATAATAGGCGACGGCCGGGAAATAGAGCGCGTTGTTGACCTCGCGCGACATGCTCCAGGTGGAGTTGCGCGAGAGAATGTCGACCTTGCGGCTCGACAGCTCCTTGAACCGCTCGCTGGCGTCGAGGGGAATGAACTTCGCCTTCTTGGGATCGTCGAAGATCGCAGCCGCCACCGCGCGGCAGAAATCGACGTCGAATCCGGTCCAGTCGCCCTTGTCGTCGGGGATCGAGAAGCCCGGCAGGCCCTTGTTGACGCCGCACAGCAGTTCGCCGCGCTTCAGCGTCCGCTTCAGGGTCTTGGTGTCATAGCGTTCATATGTGATTGCGCCAGCCGCGACCGCGATTGCGACCGCCAGCCCAATGAGGAGGCCGCCTCGAAAATTACGTAGCATTTTTTAACTCACCAATTTCAGGGAAATGGATCTGCGGAAGAGACGGCGCCGTCGCAATTACAGTTCGGGCTTCTGCCGGATGATCACCTTGGTGCCGACAGGAACGCGCTCATAGAGATCGGCGACGTCGGCGTTGACGAGCCGGAAGCAGCCGGACGAGACGGCGGTGCCGATGGTGTCGGGGCGATTGGTGCCGTGAATGCGGTAGACGGTGGTGCCGAGATACATCGCCCGCGCACCGAGCGGGTTACCGGGGCCGCCGGCCATGAAGCGCGGCAGATAGGGCTGGCGTTGAATCATTTCCGGCGGCGGCGTCCAATCCGGCCATTCCTTCTTTTGCGTGATGTTGACGAGTCCCTGCCACGTGAAACCCTCGCGGCCGACGCCGATGCCGTAGCGCAGCGCGCGGCCGCCGCCCTGGATCAGATAGAGATGGCGCTCGGCCGTGACCACGATGATGGTGCCCGGCGCTTCGTTGGTGCGGTAGAGCACCGCCGTCTTCCTGAACTGCGGATCGAGCTGGACGGATTCGTCGGCGACCAGCCCAGGCTGGTCACCCACATCGGGCTGCCGCAGCTGCGCGTTGCTCTGCGAGGCTGAGAGGATCAGACCGCTGGTTGCGATCATCATCCAGATCAGGTGCCGAAACTTCGTCATTGCGGAGCTCTCCTTGTTGGCGCGTTGGCCAATTGGTTGGCGCTTCTAGCCAAATCAGCGGAACCATCAAATCTCAGGGCTAGCTTGATGGCAAGTTTAGGGCAGCAGGGCCGGTATCTTGCTGGAATGGCTTCTATTTTTGTTCATCCCGATCGCGGCTGATTGTGACAGACGGCTCATTTCGGCGCGATCCAGAGTCGCAGGCCGTAGGAGATCAGCGTCACCGTGCCAACGCCGCCGAGCCACAGCGCGGCAAACCACAGCAGGCGCTGCGTCAGCGGCCGCGGTGTCGGCTCGCTGGATTCCTGATTAGACGCGTTTTTTTGACGCGAACCGGGGTCCACTTCGCTGGAAAACGCTTTGGTCATCAGTGATAGCCGCTTCCGGCTTTGACCTTGCCGCGGAACACCCAATAGGCCCACGCGGTATAGCCGAGGATCAGCGGTATGAGAATCGCGACGCCGACCAGCATGAACAGCTGGCTGTTTGCGGGCGAGGCCGCCTGCCAGATCGTGATGCTCTGCGGCACGATATAGGGATACATGCTGATGCCGAGCCCGGCATAGGACAGCGCGAACAGCGCCAGCGTCAGGAAGAACGGCTGGTAGTCATATTTGTTGGCGAGGCTGCGCAGCAACATCACGGTGACGGCGGCCACCGCCACCGGCACCGGAGCGGTGAGGATGATGTTGGGCCAGGCGAACCAGCGATGGGTGTACTGCACATGCAGGAACGGCGTTGCAATGCTGACGATGCCGATGGCGCACAGCATCGCGACCAGCAGCAGCCAGCTTAGCTGATAGGCGCGGTCGCGCAATTCGCCTTCGGTCTTCATGACAAGCCAGGTCGAGCCGAGCAGTGCATAGCCGATCACGAGCGCGACGCCGGTGAGGATGCTGAACGGCGTCAGCCAATCCCACCAGCCGCCGGCATAATGCCGCCCCGAGACCTGAATGCCCTGCAAGATCGCGCCGAGCGCGATGCCCTGCGCCAGCGTCGCCAGCAGCGAGCCGCCGGCAAACGCAATGTCCCAGCGGTTGCGTTCGCGCGTGGTGCGCCAGCGGAACTCAAAGGCGACGCCGCGGAATACCAGGCCGAGCAGCATCACGATCATCGGCGTGTAGAGCGCCGGCATCAGCACGGCATAGGCCAGCGGGAACGCCGCCATCAGGCCGCCGCCGCCGAGCACCAGCCAGGTCTCGTTGCCGTCCCAGACCGGGGCGACGCTGTTCATGATGACGTCGCGGTCTTCCTTCTTCGGGAACAGCGGAAACAGGATGCCGAGCCCGAGATCGAAGCCGTCCATCACGACATAGACGAACACCGCAAAGGCGATGATGAAGGCCCAGATGGTCGGAAGGTCGATGGGGATCATCGCGCGGCTCCTTCGGCGACAGCACCGGCGGCCGGCGTGATGCCGGCGGCGCGCGCCGGGACGTCGCTGCGCGGACCTTCCTCGCCGTGATGCGGCGGCTGTGCCATCAGGCGCAGGAGGTAGATCACGCCGGCGGTGAACACCACGAAATAAACAATGATGAAGGCGATCAGCGACGAGGCGACCGCGGGCGCAGCCAGTGGCGACGCCGAATCCACCGTTCGCAGCAATCCATACACCGTGTAAGGCTGACGCCCGGTCTCGGTGGTGATCCAGCCCGCCAGCACTGCGATGAAACCCGACGGAGCCATCGCGACCGCAAACATGTGCAGCAGACGCGAATTGTACAGCGTACCGCGGAAGCGCATCAGCAGGCTGAGCAGGCCGAGCCCCATCATCAGGAGCCCCATGCCGACCATGATCCGGAACGACCAGAAGGTGATCGGCACCGGCGGCCAGTTTTCACGCGGCACGGTGTCAAGGCCGGCCATCGGCGCGTCGAGGGAATGTTTGAGGATCAACGAGCCCAGTTTGGGGACTTCGATCGCGTAGTCCATCCTGCCCGCGGCCTGATTGGGCCAGCCGAACAGAATCAGCGGCGCGCCGTCCTTGTGGCTCTGGAAATGGCCTTCCATCGCCATGATCTTCACCGGCTGATGCTCCAGCGTGTTGAGCCCGTGCTGGTCGCCGGCGAGGATCTGGAGCGGGGCGACGATCGTCGCCATCCACATCGCCATCGAGAACATCACACGCGGGCCGGCCAGATGCGGGTCGCGCAGCAGATGCCAGGCGCCGACCGCGCCGACCACCAACGCGGTGGTCAGGTACGCCGCCAGCACCATGTGCACGAGCCGGTAAGGGAATGATGGATTGAAGATCACCTTGAACCAGTCGACGGCGATGAACTGGCCTTCGGCATTGAGGGCGTGACCTGTGGGGGTCTGCATCCAGGAATTGGCCGACAGAATCCAGAACGCTGAAATCAGCGTGCCGACCGCGACCATCAGCGTCGCGAAAAAATGCAATCTGGGGCCGACGCGATCGAGCCCGAACAGCATTACGCCGAGGAAACCCGCCTCGAGGAAGAACGCCGTCAGCACCTCATAGGCCATCAGCGGGCCGATCACGGGGCCAGTTTTGTCCGAGAACGCCGACCAATTGGTGCCGAACTGGTAGGACATCACGATGCCCGACACCACGCCCATGCCGAAAGCGACGGCGAAAATCTTCAGCCAGTAATTGAACAGGTTGATATAGACCTCGCGCCGGGTCCACAGCCACAGCGCTTCAAGCACCGCGAGATAACTGGCGAGCCCGATCGAGAAGGCCGGGAATACGATGTGGAACGACATCGTGAAGGCAAACTGCGCCCGGGCCAATACAACGGCATCCCAGCCTTCGAACATCGGCACCACCTATCGCAGCTAACCTGGCGTGAAACCTATCATGCCGGATGCGATAACAGTACCGCGGCTTTTGCAGCAGAGGTCCTCTATCCGGACAATGTTCCGGCATCCGGAGGCGTATTGAGACGCCGAATGATTTCTGCGCGCACGGCACGTGCGGCATTTTCGTCGTGCTTTGTCGGGCTGCAGAAGGTCTGGCCGGTGTGCAGCCGAATGCTGATGGTGCAGGTCCGGTCCTTGGAATCGGGATCGTCGACCTCGATCGCTGCGACGTCACCTGCATGGATCGTCTCGGCGGATGGCTTGCCGCTTAATGCAATCCGCTCGACACGGATCTCGCCTTGCCGAATGAACCAGCACGCGCCGGCGAGGCGGTGCGCGTAGCGGTAGAGAGCAAAGGCAGCGAGAAAGCCGAGCGGCAAGAGCAATCCGAGCGCCATCTCCCACTCGCCGATCCAGAATGCGATGAGGAATGGCAGAGCGCACAGGCCGGCCACAACCGGCACGGCCATTCGAATCACGCGGCCCAGATCGGAGCTGACCGGCGAGCCAAGGGTGATCTCGGCGTTGCCGGCCTCGAGCGGGTTGTCGATGGGCGCGGCATCGGGACAACCGAGCAATCCCGTAACAATTGAGGCGGTTTCGTTGACGCGCGTGATGTCCGGCAGCGGTGGCGAGATCAAGACACCCCCTGAGGCCAGCCTGCACACGAGGCTGAAACTCGCGGGATAGCTGAACCTGTTCTTGCGGACGCGAACCTCTGCGATGTCGTGATGGCTGATCATTCGCTTGTGCACCTGACCAAGCGGACGCTGCTCGCCGATCAGGATGCCATCTTGCGTGATGATCCAGGCCACATTGCGCTCAAGGGCGGCAACGCCGATCAGGAACAATCCGAGCGGCACGACCCAGAGTGCAGGAATGAATGGTCGGCCGCCCGAGGCCCAGGTAAGCAGGCCCGGGACAATAATCAGAAGAATTACAGCGCCGGAGCCCGCCTGGACAAACCTTTCCCTGAGCGAGGATCCCTTGCGCAGCCGAACTTCATCCGGGTTTGCCGCAGCTTCCATTGTCAGCGGCAAACATCACGACCGGCTCGATCGCGTCAAGCAGGAAGCGCACCATTACTCGATCACGATCTCGCCGGTCATGCCGAGGTCGGCGTGGGTCTTGCCGTCGGCGCCCTTGATGTCGCAGCGCAGGTCGGTGACGCGGCCGGCGGCGACCGGTACCAGCCACCATTCGGCGGAGTGGCCCGGATAGACTTCGATCTCGCGCATCGCGCCCTTGAATTCGGCCAGCGTCACGCCCTTGCCGTCGCGCTGTTGCGTGACCTGCACTTTGCGCGTCCATACCATCGCCGAGAACGCATGCGAGGTGAAATAATGCGGGTCGTTGCTGTCGTTGCGCAGGATCAGTTTGTAGAGCTTGCCGGTCTCGAACTTCAGTTGCTTCGGCGTGAATTCATGCTTGCCCGGCGAGCCCAATGCGACGGTGACCTCGATCGGCGTCTGCCGCGACAAATCGCCGGCCGCGATCGCCCCGCCCGAGACGAGGCCGAGCAAAACAGACGCGCCGATGGCTGCGCGATACGAGACGAACATGGTGGCCTCCCCCTGTGATCCTTGAAATCCCTAAAGTCAGGTCATGACGATAATGCAAATGCGAATTAGTTGCAAACTAGTCCTGAACGATAGCTGAGGGAGCGGATCGCACCCGCCAAATACAGAGCGACCCGGGCGGGGGGCATCCCGGCCGGGTCGTTGGAGGTTCTTGGGAGGTTAAGCCTTGGTCGGTTAAAGCTTGGTCGGCTCGTCAGAAACTTGTTTAGCGAACGGCGTCCGGGATCACACAGACCTCAGCGGCGCTCTTGGTGCTGCAATCGACCACTTGTTCGCGCACGAACATCGAACCGGTATCGCGCTGGGCGCGGGGCGAGACGTTCTGGGCGGACAGTGAAGCGAGGGTGGCGACCGCGCCGAGCGGGACAATGAAGAGGCGGAAGGACGGCTTCAGCATGTTCGCTCTCCTGTTCGGCGTTGGTGTTGCGTTGTTGATGATAGGTATAGGGGCAGAGTTTTTCCGGGTGATGTCGTGGATTGTTTCATTTGTTTCGTCGCCTTTAATCTTTGGCTTCGAAATCGACCCGGTTTCTGCTCCCTATGCCAATCTAACTGATTGAAATATCTAAGTTTTATGCGGCGATGCTGTCCACGCCGGCGACCTTAAGCAAGTCGGCCAATTGTTTGCGGGCGTAGAACATCCGGGTCTTCACCGTGCTCTGGGGAATACCGATGATCGCGCCGGCCTCTTCCACCGACTTCTCGTGGTAGTAGACCAGGTTGATGATCTCGCGGTGCGCCGGCGACAGCTTGGCGACACAGGCGCGCAGGATGGCGCTGGTGTTGCTGCGGTCGAGCGACGCTTCCGGGGTGTCGGCTTCGTCGGCGATCTCGAGCACGTCGTCCTGATCGATATCCTCATGCTTGCGCTGGCGCAGCGCGGTCAGCGCCTTGAAGCGGGCGATCGACAGCAACCAGGTCGAAACCTGGGAGCGGCCTTCGAATTGGCTGGCGGTGCGCCACACGTCCAGAAACACCTGGCTGACGAGGTCTTCCGCCATCGTGGTATCGCGCACCATGCGCAGGATGAAGCGGTAAACCCGTACGTGATGCCGGGAATAAAGCACGTGCATCGCCGTGCGGTCGCCTTTGGCAATGCTCTCCAGCAGCGATTCGTCCGATGTCGCGCGGGCATCGGCAATGTGCTTGCGGGCTGCAGCGTTGATGGCAATCACGTTCGGCATGACAAACTCCCAGTTCGCCGCTTGGCGGCGTGTCGTTGGGAGATTTCTAGTTAACGAACGTTTCGGGATGTCTGCACGGAAGGGGGAAAATGGTTTCGTGCCGGGGAGAATTGTTTCGTCACAGCGGCTGCGACGAAACATTTCGGGCGAAAATGATAATGATTTCAATGTGCGGAAAATTGGAGGATTTCAGATCGAAAATCGTTCCGCAGTGCGGGAGAAATTGTCGTCCCGGCGAAGGCCGGGACCCATACGCCGCAGCCAATCTTGTTGGAACAGGACAACGACCAAACGTGCAGAATCACGACTGTAGGTGGTTATGGGTCCCGGCCTTCGCCGGGACGACGCTGATTTTCGCGGCTAACCCTTCTCGCCGGTCGGCGAGAACAGGTAGCCGCCGCCGCGGATGGTGCGGATCACGGCGGGCTTGGTCGGGTCGATCTCGATCTTGCGCCGGATCCGCATGATGCGGAGGTCGACCGCACGGTCGAACGCTTCGGCGTCGCGCGCATTCGCCAGCTCCAGCAGCCGCTCGCGCGACAGCACCCGCTTCGGATTGGCGGCGAACACCTTCAACAGGCCGAATTCGGACGCGGTCAGCGGATGCTCGTTGCCTTCGTCGTCGCGCAACGCCTGGGCCTCGAGATCGAGCCATTTGGTGCCGAACCGCACCAATTGCTCCTTTTCCGCCTTGGCGCCGGCGGCCTCGGGCGTCGCCGCCTTGACCGGCGCACTGCGGCGCAGCACCGAGCGGATGCGCGCCATCAATTCGCGCAGCTCGCAGGGCTTTGCGATGTAATCGTCAGCCCCAAGCTCAAGGCCGACGACGCGGTCGATCGGGCTTGCGGTCGCCGTCAGCATGATGACGGGGACGTTGATGCGGCTTTTCAGGTCGCGGATGATCGAGAGCCCGTCTTCCTCGGGCATGTTGAGGTCGAGCACGACGAGGTCGGGCACATTGGTTTCGATGACGCCGCGCAGGCTCTTGCCGCCGTCGCATAGCGTCACGGCGAAACCGTGCATCTTGAGGTAATCGCCGACCATTTCGCGGGCCGGCGCCTCGTCGTCGACGATGATGATGTGCTGGCTCTGGCTCATGATGTCTCTGCTGCAGGCAGTGTAACCGTAAACGTCGACCCCTGTCCGGGGCCGGGACTATCCGCGGTCACATGGCCGCCATGCATGTCGATAATGCGTTTGACGATCGATAGACCGAGGCCGGTCGAGCTTTCGCCCGCGGTCGGCTTGGCTGACAGCCGCTGGAAGCGGCCAAACAGCCGGCCGAGATCCTCGGGCGACAGGCCCGCGCCCTCGTCCGTGATCCGCACGACGGTGTTGTCACCCTCATGGGTGACGCCCACCGTGATCTTGCCGCCGATAGGTGAATATTTGATGGCATTGCTGACCAGATTGTCGATCGCCTCGCGGATCCGGTCGACGTCACACATGGTGACGAAATTCGGCGGCGCGGAGACGTTGATGGTCTGCTGCTTGTTCACGGCCGAGGGCAGATTGGCGTCGGTGACTTCGGCCACCAGGGCGCCGACGTCGACCGGCTCGCGGCGGATGGTGATGTCGAAGGCGTCCGCCATCGCATCCGAAATCAGATGATCGACCATCGAGGTCAGGCGCTTGGTGGCGTCGCGGATGTGGTCGACCTGCGCAGTGACGTTTTCCTTCGGCGAGCCGGCGCTGATCAGTTCGTTCAGCATTTCGGTGCGGCCGAGAATGACGCCGAGCGGGTTTTTCAGGTCGTGGGCGACGGTGCCGAGGATTTCATTCTTGAAGCCGTTGGCGCGCTGCAGCCGCAGCCACTGCGCCGAAAGCCGGCGGTTGGCCTGCATCAGCGCGCGGGTGCGCTGGGCGACGCGGTCTTCGAGCTGGGTATTGGCCGCGTGCAGCTGCTGGTAGAGGATCACATTGTCGAACGCGATCGACAGCCGGCTGGAGAAAATCTCGACCAGCGCGCGATCGGTGTCGGAAAGCTGGCGCTCGGCCTGCAGCAGCACCACGACCTCACGGCCAGAGCCGGTGCGCAGGTAAAGCACGCTGCGGTGGTCGGCGAACTCGTTCTTGCGGCGCGTGAAGGCGTCTTCCACCATCTGCCGCAAATCCGGATCGAGTGATTTTGAACTGGTCGAGCCGATGAAGCGGCTGTAGCAACCCGAGCCCGCCAGCACGGAGAATTCGCTGCCGGGGGCGCCGTCGTCGCGCAGCACCAGTATACCGGCGCAATCGACATTGAGCAGCGAAGCCAGTTGCGTCAACACCCCTTCGGCGAGGCGCTGCATGGATTTGAAATCATACAGGGTGGAGGCGGCGTCGATGATGATTTCGAGCCCGCGCCTTGTCTGCACCATGCGCTCGAGCTGCTGATAGCTGCGCAAGGCGGCGGTCAGCGAGGTGAACAGCTTGTCGGCGGTGAGCTCGGTTTTGGCCTTGTAGTCGTTGATGTCGTACTGGACGATGACGCGGCGCTCCGGCGCCTGGCCGGGCTGGCCGGTGCGCAGGATGATGCGGACGGTCTCGTTCTTGATGTCGTTGCGGATGTACTCGACGAGGTCGAGGCCGGCGACGTCGGTTTCCATGATGACGTCGAGCAGCACGGCGGCGATATCGGGATTGTCGCGCATCAGGACGCGGCCTTCAGCCGCGGAATAGGCGGAGAGGATTTCCAGCGTGGCGCCGTGGAGGTTGTAGTCGCTCAGCGCAAACCGGGTGCCTTCATGCACCGCCTGATCGTCGTCGATGACGGCGATCTTCCATTTGCGTACAGACGAATCATCCGGGGCGGTTTCGGAATCGTCGATCAGGTGGAGGACATCGTCCTGTTCGGCCATTGAGGGGTTCCGTCGGCTGCTGCGTCTGTGATAGTGGGTCCGCTGGTTACGATTCCCTTGGCGACCTTAGGCATGATAATGCGGAAAGTGGTGCCTTGTCCTAGCCTTGACTCCAGCATCATCCGGCCGCCGAGCTGTTGAGTGACAAGATTATAGACGATATGCAAGCCCAGTCCGGTACCGCCCTCGTTGCGGCGCGTGGTAAAGAACGGATCGAACGCCTGCCGCTGGACGTCCGGCGTCATTCCGGCCCCATTATCGGCAAAAATGATTTCGACATCGTCACTGCCGCGGGCCCGTGCCGAAAGCGAGATCGCGCCGGAACGGCCGTCGGCGAAGGCATGATTGGCTGCGTTGAGGAAAAGATTGGTTAAAATCTGGCCGTAGGAGCCGGGATAGCCGTCGATCAACAGACCCTCCGGCACGTCGACCGACAGCGTAATCGTCGCCTTCTTCAACACCGGGCGCAGGCTCGCGACGATCTGGTCGGTGGCCTCGCTGAGGCTGAATTGCCGCCGCTCGGCATGGGAGCGGTCCACCGCCACCTGCTTGAACGACTGGATCAGTTCGCCGGCACGGTGCAAATTGGCCACCAGTTGCCCGGCGGCGTCGCGCGAGCTCTTGACGAACTCGTCGAGCTTGGAGCGGCGCAGCGGCTCGGTGCGCAGCTCGGTCTCGAAGATTTCCGCGCGGCGCGCGAAGCTCGATGCCACCGTCAGGCTGATGCCGATCGGGTTGTTGACCTCGTGGGCGACGCCGGCGACCAGGCCGCCCAGCGCCGCCAGCCGTTCGGCGTCGATCAGGTTCTGCTGGGCGGCATTGAGTTCGAGCAGCGCGCCCTCGGCCTTTTCCTTCGACGCGCGCAGCTCGTCCTCGGTCTTGCGTTTGGCGATGGCGTTTTCGCGGAACACCTCCACCGCGCGCGCCATCGCGCCGACCTCGTCCTTGGCGGTGGTGCCCTGCACGGCGCGATCGTAATTGCCCGAGGTGATCGCGTGCATCGACGCCATGATCTGCTGCAGCGGCAGCCGGATCGAGAGCGCGATCAGGACACCCGCGGACAGGATGATGCCGAGGAAGATCACGGCGATCGACAGCACCCGGCGCGAAATGCCCGCCAGCGTGCGGTCGAAGGTTTCCTGCGCCTTTTGCTCGCGCTGGCGCATCTTCACCGACAGGCTGTCGATCACGCCGATCGCATCGGCCTGGCTGGCGTCGATGGTGTTGCGCAACAATTCGGTCCGGATCGCAAGCTGCTCGGTCAGCTTCGCCAGTCCCTCGCGCAACGCCAGGGTTTTCGCATGCAGCCGCGTCAGCGCCATGCGCTGCAAATCATTGTCGGCAAGGTCGGACATCACCGGGATGGTTTTTTCGATCGTCTCGGTATTGCGGCGGGCGTCCTCGGCCGACGCCGACGCCAGCGAAAGGTAATAGGCGTTGGCGGCGACCAGCATCCCGGTAAACGCCTCGCGGGATTTTCCGAGCGACGGCCAGATCAGCGCATCGCGGTGCCCGGTGGCGCCCTCGATGATGGAATAGAGCCCGGCCATGTCCCTGGCCGGGCCCAGCACCTGTTGCTCGTAGGTTTTAGAGATCGTCGCCTGCACCGCGCGCAGTTCGCCGAAACCGTTGAGGAAGCGGTCGGTGACCTGCTCGAGCTGCTCGACCGAGCCCGAAAGCATCGGGTCGTTCGAGGCGCGGTTGGTCAGTGTGCCGAGCACGGCTTCGCGCAGCAGCAGGATCTCCGCGAATAGTTCCGGGCTCGGCTGGTTGATGTAGCGATGGATCAGGTTCTGCAGCCGGCTGGTTTCGCTTTCAAGCAGCGCCAGGATCTTGTCGGATTCCCTGACGTGGCGAACATCTTCCCAGGCCGAACCGAGCACCTTGGCGCCGTTCCATATCAGCGCGGCCAGCACCACGACCACGGCGGAGTTCAAGGCCGCGATCGACAGGATGCGCCAGCGGATCGGGACCGCGCGCAGCACCTGGACGATGCGAATACGGCCGCGTGCGGCGAGGCTCGCCGGCCGTTCCACTGATCCGTCTTGTTGCGAGGTTGCGGCCAACTCACTGCACCTTGCGAATTCGTTCAATGAGCTGCGCAATCGCGGGGTCTTGCTGCGCCTTGGCGTAAATTCCCGCCATCGCCGCCTCGAGCGGCTTGCGGTCGAAATCGGTGACGATCTTGACGCCGGCGTCTTCCGCCTGCTTGCGCGAGCGCTCTTCGAGATCGCGCCATTTTTCGCGCATGAAGCGGCTCGAGCGCTGTGCGGCTTCGCGAAAGGCCTTCTGGTCTTCGGGCGACAGGCTAGACCACGCCTTTTTTGACATCACCAGCACTTCCGGGCTCATCGTATGTTCGGTGAGGGTGTAGAAGCCGGCGAATTTGTAGTGATCGGTGGTGACAAAGGACGGCCAGTTATTCTCGGCGCCGTCGATCAATTTGGTCGAGAGTCCGGTCAGCACCTGACCGTAGGGCAGTGCGACCGGATCGGCGCCGAGCGAGCGGATCATCTCGACCATCTGCTCGGATTGCTGCACCCGAATCCGCAAGCCCTTGAGGTCGGCCATCGAGGTGACCGGACGGACGTGGTTGTAGATCGAACGGGCGCCGGAATCGTAGAACGCGAGGCCGACGAAGCCGTAAGGTTCGAAGCTGTCCAGGATCTCGTTGCCGATCGGACCATCCAGCACCTTCTGCAAATGCTCGATGGAGCGGAACAGAAACGGCATCGCCAGCACATTCATCGCCGGCACCATGGTCCCGATCAATGCGACGTTGGTACGATTGATATCGATGGCGCCAGCGCGGGTCTGCTCCAGGGTTTCCTTTTCCTCGCCGAGCTGGCGCGAATGGAACACCTTGATCTTGTGGCGGCCGCCGGTGCGTTCCGCAACCAGGCTGCCCATGTAGTGCAGCGCCTGCACGGTCGGATAACTCTCGTTCTGGGTATCGGCGGCGCGAAATTCGCGCGCAAAAACGCTCGTTGCGGCCGCTGTCAGGAACAACGCCAGAACAAGCATTATGATCCGCGAAAGGTCGGCGCGGCGATACACAGGCAACAAATCCCCTTGTGAAGAAGTCTGCGGCGGGAAGAAAAGGTTCAATGTTTTTTTAGCAGAAGGCGCCCACACTTGGCTATCCGGAGCCGCTGCAATCGTTAATTGTGCGGTGCGACGGCGGTGGTGGATTGAAACGGCGGGCGCGGGCATCTATGAGGGCGCAGCGCGCAGATTTGGTCGCGGTCCTGACAAGCGGTTTTGGCAAAGTGATTCATCAGTGAAGTCGGTCTTGAGGTTGTTTCAGCCCGTCGCGCTCGCACTCACCGTGCTGGTAACTCCGGCGCAGGCGACCACCGAGATCATGTGGTGGCACGCGATGTCGGGTGAACTCGGCAAGCAGCTGGAGAAGCTCGCGACCGATTTCAACGCCTCGCAATCCGACTACCGGATCGTTCCGGCCTACAAGGGCAATTACACCGAAACGGTGACGGCGGCGATCTTCGCCTTTCGTTCACGCAGCCAGCCCGCCATCGTTCAGGTCAACGAGATCGCGACCGCGACCATGATGGCGGCAAAGGGCGCGATCTATCCGGTGTTCGAGTTGATGCGCGACCAGTCGGAGCCGTTCTCGCCGGCTGCCTATCTGCCGGCCGTCGCCGGCTATTATTCCGACGTCGCCGGCAACATGCTGTCGTTCCCGTTCAACGCCTCGACACCGATTCTCTATTACAATAAGGACCTTTTCCGCGCCGCCGGTCTAGATCCCGAAGTGGCGCCGAAAACCTGGCCCGAAATTGGGGCTGCGGCGAAGAGGTTGCGCGCGGCGGGCGCGGTCTGCGGCCTGACCACCTCCTGGCCTTCCTGGATCAATGTCGAGAATTTTTCGGCATTCCACAACCTGCCGCTGGCGACCAAGGGCAATGGGTTTGGCGGTCTCGACGCCGAGCTGACCTTCAACAACCCGAGCGTGGTGCGTCACATCACGCAACTGGCGGAATGGCAGGCCACGAAAGTGTACGACTATAGCGGCCGCGGCCAGTCGGCCGAGCCGCGCTTCCAGAAGGGCGAGTGCGGAATCTTCATCGGCTCGTCGGCGACCCGCGCCGACATCAAGGCCAATTCGAAATTCGAGGTCGGTTACGGCCTGATGCCGTATTATCCCGACGTGACTGGCGCGCCGCAGAACACCATCATCGGCGGCGCGACCTTATGGGTGCTGCGGGCCCGGCCACGCGCTGAATATACCGGGGTCGCGAAGTTTTTCGCGTTTCTGTCGAGGCCGGAAGTCCAGGCGGGCTGGCACCAGAACACCGGCTATCTGCCGATCACCCGCGCCGCCTTCGATCTCTCACGTGCGCAGGGGTTCTATGATCGCAATCCCGGAGCGGCGATCTCGATCGAGCAGATGACCTTGAAGCCGCCGACCGAGCACTCCAAGGGAATCCGGCTTGGCTCGTTCGTGCTGATCCGCGACGCGATCGACGAGGAACTGGAGCAGGTCTTTAGCGGCAAGCGGACCGCGCAAGCCGCCCTCGACCTCGCCGCCGAGCGCGGCAACCGTCTGCTGCGCCAGTTCGAGCGGGCGAATCCGGACCGATAATTGTCATTCCGGGGCACGCGAAGCGTGAACCCGGAATCTCGAGATTCCGGGTTCGATGCTGCGCATCGCCCCGGAATGACGTCGAAAAAGTCGAGAATTGCCAATCATGTCTTCACTGCCGGCCCTCGCAGACTACGAAGCCTTCCACGCCTGGCGCGCCGACACGTCGCGCTGGCTGCCGATAGCGCTCGACATCGCGCACAGCCACGGCTTGAGGCCGACCGCGCCGCATGTTTTCGCGACCGGTACCAACCTCGTCATCGGCCTCGGCGACGACGAACTGATTCTGAAGCTCTTTCCGCCAATCCTTCGCGGCCAGTTTGTCTCCGAGCGCGCATCGCTGAGGCAGTTACGCGGACAATTGAGCATCCCGATTCCGGAAATCCTGTTCGAAGGCGAGCGCGACGGGTGGCCCTATCTCATCATCACGCGGCTGCACGGTGTCGTCGGCTCCGAGGTCTGGCCGAGGCTGCCTGAAGACCAGAAGGAACGCGTGCTTGCGCAGATCGGCGCGGCCATCGCCGAAGTGCAGCGCGCCCCGCTCGGAGAACTCGCAAACATCGAGCCGCAATGGGACCGGTTCATATCCAGGCAAATCGAGGGCTGCCACGCGCGGCACGAGCGCCTCGGGATGTCGGAGAAGTTTCTCGATGGCTTCGACGACATCCTGCGCGATGCCGCGACGCTTATTCCGCTGGACAAGCCGCCGGTCATCCTGACCGGCGAATACATTCCGGAGAACTTCTTGTTGAGCCAGCAAGGCACCGGCTGGCGCCTGTCGGGGCTGTTTGATTTCGGCGACGTGATGACCGGCTGGGGCGAATATGACCTGCTGGGTCCGAGCGCGTTCATGGCCGCGGGAAACCCACGGCGGATGCGCAGCCTGTTCGAAGGGTTCGGATACGCGCCCGCCGATATCAATCCGGCCATGAAACGGCGGCTGATGGCGCTGATGCTGTTGCATCGGGCCAGCGATCCGGTCCGGCATATCTGCATCGAGGACTGGCAGGGCAGGGCCGGCAACCTTTCCGAATTGCAGGACCTGGTGTGGCCGGTTTGACGGGTGCGACGAAACCGCACATCAAAGAGGCGTACAAAATTTCTGCTTAAAGAGCGGGCAATTACGCATCTTTGTATGCAATTTGAAGCTCGCTTCGTCGAGACAATTTGGTCAGATAATTGATATTACTATGTAATATCAATCTCTTATGGAGAGGTTAGCCCTTCATTAAGGTTTGGCACGAACCTTGCGATTCCCAGTTCCAAAGCCGTTTCCCTCGGGCGTTGGAGCATCACCATGAAGCGTCGCGATTTCCTGAAATCCGTCACCGGGGTCGCCGCCGGCGCCCTGGTGCCGGCGCCGGCCATTTTCTCCCCCGCCAAGGCCGATGCGCGGTCGGAGACGCTTCTGATCGTCTCGGAGGGCGGTCCCAACAACCTCGACATCCATGGCGTCGGCACCAACGTGCCCGGCTATGAAGTGTCGTGGAATTGCTACGACCGCCTGATCACCCACGAGATGAAGAGCGGTCCCGGCGGCGTGCCGTATTACGACCGCGACAAGTTCAAGGGCGAACTCGCCGACGACATGAAGATCGACGACATGTCGGTGACCTTCAAGCTGAAGAAGAACGCGAAATTCCACGACGGCACGCCGGTCGCGGCCAAGGACGTCAAATGGTCGCTCGATCGAGCGGTCTCGGTCGGCGGCTTTCCGACCTTCCAGATGAGCGCGGGCTCGCTGACCAAGCCCGAGCAGTTCGTTGTCGTCGACGACAACACCGTGCGCGTCGACTTTGCCAAGAAGGACCGGCTGACGATCCCCGACCTCGCGGTCATCGTACCCTGCGTCGTCAATTCCGAACTCGTGAAGAAGAACGCGAGCGAGAAGGACCCCTGGGGCCTCGAGTATACAAAACAGCAGACCGCCGGCTCAGGCGCGTACAAGCTGTCGAAGTGGACCGCCGGCACCGAAGTCATCATGGAGCGCAACGACGCCTGGGTCGGTGGCCCCCTGCCGAAGATCAAGCGCGTGATCTGGCGCATGGTGCCGCAGGCCGGCAACCGCCGCGCGCTGCTGGAGCGCGGCGACGCCGACATCTCCTATGAATTGCCGTTCAAGGATTTCCAGGAGATGAAGGCCAATGGCAAGCTCAACGTGGTGTCGCTGCCGTTCTCCAACGGCATCCAGTATATCGGCATGAACGTCACCAAGCCGCCGTTCGACAATCCCAAGGTGCGCCAGGCGATCGCCTACGCGCTTCCCTATCAAAAAATCATGGACGTCGTGCTGTTCGGCCTCGCCAATCCGATGTTTGGCGCGTCCGCCGACAAGGCCACCGAAGTGGCGTGGCCGCAGCCGACCAAATATTCCACCGATATGGCCAAGGCGAAGGCGCTGCTCGCGGAAGCCGGCTACGCCAGCGGTTTCGAGACCACGATCTCGTTCGATCTCAATTTCGCCGGGGTCAACGAGCCGCTCTGCGTGCTGGTGCAGGAGAGCCTCGCCCAGATCGGCATCAAGGCCACGATCAACAAGATCCCCGGCGCCAACTGGCGTACCGAGTTGAACAAGAAGGAGATGCCGCTCTACACCAACGTGTTCTCGGGCTGGCTCGATTACCCCGAATACTTCTTCTACTGGTGCTATCACGGCAACAATTCCGTCTTCAACACCATGAGCTACAAGTCGCCGGAGATGGACAAGCTGATCGACGGCGCGCGCAACGCGGCCTCGACCGGCGACAAGGCGGCCTACGACAGCGACGTGAAAGGTTTCGTCGATCTCGCCTACAAGGATATCCCGCGCATTCCGCTGTATCAGCCCTTCGTCAACGTCGCGATGCAGAAGAACATCTCCGGCTATCAATACTGGTTCCACCGAAGGCTCGACTATCGCGCGCTGGTGAAGGCGTAATCCGCCATGCTGACCATGATCGGCAAGCGGCTGATGTTTGCGATCCCGTCGTTGATCGGGGTCGTGATCGTGACGTTCCTGCTGACGCGGGCGCTGCCCGGCGATCCCGCCGCGTATTTTGCCGGGCCGGCCGCGACCAAGGAGGCGGTCGAGCAGATCCGGAAAAAACTCGGCCTCGACAAGCCGCTAATCGAACAGTTCTTCCGCTACACCAACGATCTCGCCCATGGCGATTTCGGCAATTCGCTGACCACCGGCCAGCCCGTCGCCGCCGAAATCCGCAATCGCCTGCCGGCTTCTGCCGAGCTGACGCTGCTCGGCCTGTTTGTTTCCATCGTGATCGCTATCCCGCTTGGCGTGCTGGCCGCCACCCGGCCCGGCTCGTGGATCGACCACCTCTGCCGGATAACGACGACGGCCGGCGTGTCGCTGCCGGTGTTCTTTACCGGCTTGGTGCTGGTCTATGTCTTCTATTTCCGGCTCGGCTGGTCGCCGGCGCCGCTCGGCCGGCTCGATGTGTTCTACAGCGCGCCGCCGACGGTGACCGGCTTCTATCTGATCGACACCCTGATCGCGCGCGACCTCGAGGCGTTTCGTTCCGCGCTGAGCCAGCTGATCCTCCCCGCAACGACGCTGGCGATCTTCTCGCTGGCGCCGATCGCGCGCATGACGCGGGCCTCAATGCTGGCGGTGCTGGCCTCGGATTTCGTCCGCACCGCGCGCGCCAGCGGCCTGTCGCCGGGCACCGTGATCGTCACTTACGCCTTCCGTAACGCGATGCTGCCCGTGATCACCACGCTCAGCATGGTGTTCTCGTTCCTGCTCGGGGCCAACGTGCTGGTGGAGAAAGTCTTCGCCTGGCCCGGCATCGGCTCCTACGCCGTGGAAGCCCTGATCTCGTCGGACTTCGCGCCGGTGCAAGGCTTCGTGCTGACCATGGCGGTCATGTACGTGCTGCTCAATCTGATCATCGACATTCTGTATGGCGTGATCGATCCGCGCGTGAGATTGGAAGGGTAATAAGCATGAGCACCGTTGCGCCTGCCGTCGAACCCGTCGGTCCCGCGCGAACCTCGGGACTATCGGCGATCTTCGAACATACCCGCTATGTGCTCGGCGAGAACCGCGTCACCGCCTTTGCCTTCGGGCTGCTGGTCGTGATCCTGTTCGCGGCGATATTCGGCCCCTATGTTGTTCCCTATGATCCGCTGGCAAGCGATACTTCAGCCGCGCTGAAGGCGCCGTCGGCGGCGCACTGGTTCGGCACCGATCAATTGGGCCGCGATATCTTCAGCCGCGTCATCGTGGCCACACGGCTGGATGTGTTCATCGCGGTGGCTTCCGTGGCGCTGGTGTTCCTGATGGGCGGGCTTGCCGGCATCGCCGGCGGCTATTTCGGCGGCTGGACCGACCGCATCGTCGGCCGCATCGCAGATACCATCATGGCGTTTCCGCTGTTCGTGCTGGCGATGGGCATCGTCGCTGCGCTGGGCAATACCGTGCAGAACATCATCATCGCGACCGCGATCGTGAATTTCCCGCTCTATGCCCGCGTCGCCCGCGCCGAGGCCAATGTCCGGCGCAACGCCGGCTTCGTGCAGGCGGCGCGATTGTCCGGCAATGGCGAGTTCCGGATTCTGCTGGTGCACATCCTGCCCAACATCATGCCGATCATGATCGTGCAGATGTCGCTGACCATGGGTTACGCGATCCTCAACGCCGCAGGCCTGTCGTTCATCGGCCTTGGCGTGCGGCCGCCGACCGCCGAATGGGGCATCATGGTCGCGGAGGGCGCCGGCTTCATGGTGTCGGGCGAATGGTGGATCGCGCTGTTCCCGGGCCTCGCGCTGATGATCGCGGTATTCTGCTTCAACCTGCTTGGCGATGGTCTGCGCGATATCGTCGATCCGCAGCGCAGAACTTGAGGGCGAGCCAATGACCGCGCAGCCATTGCTCGACGTCAACGACCTCACGGTGGAATTCGCCACACGGCGCGGCATCGTCAAGGCGGTGCAGCACGTCAACATCTCCGTGGCCAAGGGCGAGACCCTCGGCATCGTCGGCGAGTCCGGCTCCGGCAAGTCGGTGACATCTTACGCTGTGATGCGGATCCTCGACCGCGCCGGCAAGATCGCCGAGGGCTCGGTGATGTTTTCCGGCATCGACGTCAAGGCCGCGACTGAGAACCAGATGCGGGATTTGCGCGGCCGCGAAATCTCGATGATCTTCCAGAACCCGCGCGCGGCGCTCAATCCGATCCGCAAGGTCGGCGACCAGATCGAGGATGTGCTGCGCCAGCATGTGCAGTCAGCGGCCAGTGATCGCGGCGAGAAGGCGATCGAAGCGCTGGAACAGGTCAAGATCGCGCGGCCGCGCGAGCGGTACCACGCCTATCCGTTCGAGCTTTCCGGCGGCATGTGCCAGCGCGTCGTGATCGCGCTGGCGCTGGCCTGCAATCCGCAGCTTCTGATCGCAGACGAGCCGACCACCGGCCTTGACGTCACGACGCAGAAAGCCGTGATGGATTTGATCGTCGAACTCACAAAACGGCGCGGCATGTCGACCGTCCTGATCACGCATGACCTTGGCCTTGCCGCCGCCTATTGCGATCGCGTGGTGGTGATGGAAAAGGGCCGCGTGGTCGAGACCGCGAAATCCGCCGACATCTTCGCCAACCCCGAACATGCCTACACCAAGAAGCTGATGCGCGCGACGCCGCGGCTCGGCGTCTCCTTGCGCGATCTGTTGCCGGAGGAAGACGCGGCGGCGCTGCCGGCGCTGACTTCAGCTGGGCCGGCCGACAACGAAACCAAGCCGCTGCTGCTGGTCGAGAAACTGGTGAAGGAGTATCCGCGCCAGGGCGCCACGGCCGTGCTCGGCAAGCTGTTCTCGCGCAAGCCGCCGGTCGAGGCCGAACTGTTCCGCGCGGTCGACGGCATCAGCTTTACGGTCGGCCACGGCGAGAGCGTCGGTCTGGTCGGTGAATCCGGCTGCGGCAAATCCACGACGTCGATGATGGTAATGCGGCTTCTCGACCAGACCTCGGGCCGTATCGTGTTCGACGGCGACGAGATCGGCTCCATGCTGCCCAACGCCTTTGCGCGGCTGCCGCTGCGCAAAAGCATCCAGATGGTGTTCCAGGATCCGACCGACAGCCTCAACCCACGCTTCACGGCGGCGCGCGCCATCGTCGATCCGATCATGCAGCTCGGCGACATCAGGGGACGCGACGCGCTGCGCGCCCGCTGCGAGGAACTCGCCGGGCTGGTCGGTCTCCCCATTAATCTGCTCGATCGCTTTCCGCATCAATTGTCCGGCGGCCAGAAGGCCCGCGTCGGCATCGCCCGCGCGATTGCGCTGCACCCAAAGCTCGTGATCCTCGACGAGCCGACCGCGGCGCTCGACGTCTCCGTGCAGGCGGTGGTGCTCAATCTGCTGCAGGACCTCAAGGCGTCGATGGGTATGAGTTATCTGTTTGTCTCCCATGATTTGAATGTGGTGCGCCTGTTGTGCGATCGTGTCATCGTGATGCGCGCGGGACGAATCGTGGAGCAGGGCCCGTCTGAACAGGTCTTGGGCAATCCGCAGGACGCCTATACAAAGGAGCTGCTGACGGCGATCCCGCATCCGCCGTTGCCGGTTCACTCATAAACCTGGATGGGAGCGAAATGGCCGAACCCCTGGACGATTATATCGACGCCGTCGCCAAAGCGCTGGCGCTGCCGGTGGAAGATTCCTGGCGGCCGGCGGTGCGCGCGAACCTCGAAGTATCGCTGAGACTGGCGCGGCTGGTCGATGAATTTGCATTGCCCGACGAAACCGAGCCCGCCAGTGTCTTCGCAGCCTGATCGCGCCATGACCGTTCAACAGACCGCTCAAGAGATCGCGCAGGCCGTGAGCGGTGGCAGGATGACCGCGCTTGCGGCGACCGAAGACGCGCTGGCGCGGATCGCCAAACATGATTCCGTTCTGAACTCCTTCACTGACGTGACCGCGGATCGCGCGCGGGCCAAGGCGCGCGCGGTCGATGCGGCGATTGCGGCGGGACAAAAGGTGGGCCCGCTCGCGGGCGTGCCATTCGCGGTGAAAAACCTGTTCGACGTCAAGGGCCTGCCGACGCGCGCAGGCTCGAAGATCAACCGCGACCTTGCGCCGTCGTCGCGCGATGCGACGCTGGTCGAGCGCATGGAGGCGGCGGGCGCCGTCCTGGTCGGCGCGCTCAACATGGGCGAATACGCCTACGACTTCACCGGCGAGAACGTCCATGACGGCCCGTCGCGCAATCCGCACGATCCGACGCGCATGACGGGCGGCTCCTCCGGTGGTTCCGGCAGTTCGGTCGGTGGCGGCCTGGTGCCGATCGCGCTGGGCTCGGATACCAACGGTTCGATCCGGGTGCCGTCGTCGTTCTGCGGGATCTTTGGCTTGAAGCCGACCTACGGCCGTCTGTCGCGGGCGCGCTCGTTTCCGTTCGTGGCGAGCTTCGATCATCTCGGACCTTTTGCGCGCAGCGTCGGCGATCTCGCGCTGGCCTACGATGCGATGCAGGGGCCTGATGCGGATGACGCCGCGTGCACCACGCGGCCGCTCGAGCCCGTGACGTCACAGCTCACGCAAGGCATCGGTGGGTTGCGTGTCGCAATAGCCGGCGGCTATTTCCAGAAGAACGTGTTTCCGGAGGCCGTCGAGGCCGTGGCGCGCGTTGCCAAGGCGCTAGGTGCGACGCAGGCGATTGAAATCCCCGAGGCTGCGCGCGCGCGGGCCGCAGCTTACGTCATCTCCACCACCGAGGGCGCGTCACTGCATCTTGATCGCCTGCGCAAGCGCCCGAACGATTTCGATCCGGCGGTGCGCGATCGCCTGATCGCGGGCGCGATGGTGCCGGCGCCGCTGGTCGATCGCGCGCAGAAATTCCGCCGCTGGTATCGCACGCAGGTGCTGGAGCTGTTCAAGTCGGTCGACGTGATCATCGCGCCGGCGACGCCCTGCACCGCGCCAAAACTCGGCCAGGTGACCTTCAAGCTCGACGGCGTCGAACTGCCGGTGCGCGCCAATATCGGCATCCATACCCAGCCGATTTCGTTCATCGGGCTTCCCGTGGTCGCGGTGCCGGTGCCGCTGGCGCCGATGCCGATCGGGGTTCAGATCATCGCCGCACCGTGGCGCGAGGATATCGCGCTTCGCGTCGCTTATGCGCTGGAGCAATCCGGCGTTGCTGCGGCGCCTGCGCCAAGAGGACTTTAGCCATGGATATCGATCTTCCCGACGTGCTCACTGAGGTGTCAGCGCAATTCGCGCGCTATGAAACGGCGCTGGTGTCGAACGACGTCGCGGTGCTGGACGAATTGTTCCGCAACGATCCCCACACGCTGCGCTACGGCATCAACGAAAATCTCTACGGCTATGAGGCGATCATGGCGTTCCGCGCCGGCCGCTCGCCGGTGGGGCTGATGCGTACGACCGACAAGACCGTGATCACCACCTATGGCCGCGATACCGCGGTCGCCTCGACGTTATTTTATCGCGACGTGTGGAGCGGCAAGAAGGTGGGGCGCCAGATGCAGACCTGGATACGGTTTCCCGAGGGGTGGAGAATCGTCGCCGCCCATGTCAGCATCATTGACGAGCCGGCCTCGTAAAGGGATCGGAGTCGAAGGGATTTTGGGTCAAACGACATGAGCCTTGACGATCTTCCAACGCGCATCCCGCAAGCCGGCCTAGAGTCCGAGCCGGTGGTGCGGCGTGTCGACCGCGCCTCGCCGCAGGCGGACAAGGTCACGCGCGCGGAGGAATTGCGGCTGCAGCTTGCCGACGAGATCGTGCGCGGGGTGCTGGCGCCGGGATCGGGGCTGGATGAGACCGATATTGCGCGGCGCTTCAGCGTGTCGCGGACGCCGGTGCGCGAGGCGCTGCGGCAGCTGGTGGCGAGCGGCCTGGTCGAATCCCGCGCCCATCGCGGCGCCGTGGTGGCCCAGCCGTCGATCGAGCGTCTGACTGAAATGTTCGAGGCGATGGCGGAGCTGGAAGCGCTGTGCGCAGGACTCGCCGCGGAGCGGATGCCGGCCGCGGAACGCCAGAAGCTGGAGGCGATCCACGAGGAACTGCGGGTGCTGAGCTATGCCGGCAATCCCGAGCGGTTCCACGAAGTCAACGAGCGCTTTCACAACGCAATCTATGCCGGCTCGCAAAACGGCTATATCGCCGAGATGACCTTGGCGACGCGGGTGCGGGTGCAGCCGTTCCGCCGCGCCCAGTTCCGCAATCTCGGGCGGCTGGCAAAATCGCACGCCGAGCACGACCGCGTCGTGGTCGCGATCATGCGCGGCGACAAAACCGGCGCGGCGGGCGCGATGCGCGCGCATATCGAACTGGTACGCGGGGAGTATGAGATTTACGCGGTGTCGCATCCGTAAGCGCCGTCATTCCGGGGCGCCGCAACGCGGCGAACCCGGAATCCATTTCTCTGCGGGGACGTTGCTTCGCTTGAAATCAGGACCAACTTGTTGGCGCTATGGATTCCGGGTTCGCGCTTCGCGCGCCCCGGAATGACGGCCTACACCTTCTGCGCCATGAACGCGCGCCAGCCACCGAACGCGGAAATATCGCGCGCGCCTGTAACAGCCGCCGGTTCGACCAAAAATCCCTTCACGCCGCGGCCGTCCGCGAGACGAATGGTACCGATCGACAGCGGCGGCGGGATTGCGGCGACGAATTTTCCGAACGCCGCCGCCGACAGCGCCCACAGTTCGAGCTTGATCGACGACCCCGCGCCCGCCTCGACGCGCAGCATGCCGGGTTTTGGCGGCGTGGTGTCGAGCGCATAGAGCTTGTAGTCCGGCGCGGTCGAGGCTTCTTCCAGCAGGCGTCCGCCGAGATCAGTCAGTTCGCCGTTCAGCGCCATGCCGGAGAGATGCGCGCCGACCGCCGCGATCGCGATTTCGTCGCCACTCAGTTGCGGCGACAATGCTGCGAGCGGCGGCTGCGTCAGGTCCTTGGCACCCATCTTCAGTCCGGTATCGGCGTGGAAGGCGCGGCCGATGCTGGCGAGCTGCGCGTCATGTCCGGCAGGCGCGAGCAGCGTGATGCCGAACGGAATGCCGTCGGACCGCATCGCGGATGGCAGCGCCAGCCCGCAGAGATCGAGCAGGTTGACGAAATTGGTGTAGGTGCCGAGCCGGCTATTGAGCTCGATCGGATTGGCCAGCACCTGCGCGGTCGAGTAGGCGGTCGGCGCGGTCGGCAGCACCAGCGCATCGACATTGCCAAAGGTGCGCTCGGCGACGCGCCGCAGCGCCTGCAGCCGGTAGAGCGCGGCGAACGTATCGGCTGCGGTCGGCCGCGCGCCGGCTATGGTGATCTCGCGCGTGACGGGATGAATCGAATCCGGCGACGACGCCAGGAGATCGCGGATCACCAGATAGCGTTCGGCGACCCAGGGTCCCTCATAGAGCAGCCGCGCGGTCTCATAAAACGGCTCGAGATCGAATTCGACCAGCGTCGCGCCCAGCAAGGTCCAGCGCTTCAGCGCCTCGCCATAGGCCTGCTCCGACTCACGGTCGCCGAAGAAGACCAATTGACCGTCGCGGGGAACGCCGAGCCGGAGTTGTCCGGGAAATGCCGTGACCGCGCCGAGCGGCCGGTCGCGTGAAAACGGATCGGCGTCATCAGGGCCGGCCATCGCTGATAGTGCCGTCACGGCGTCGTCCACCGTGAGCGCGAACACCGAAACGCAATCCAGCGTGCGGCAGGCCGGCACCATTCCGGCATTGGAGATCAGCCCGAGGCTCGGCTTCAACCCGACGATGTTGTTGAGCATCGCCGGCACACGGCCACTTCCTGCCGTGTCGGTGCCGAGCGCGAGCGGCACTAACCCAGCTGACACCGCGACCGCCGATCCCGAACTCGATCCGCCTGGGATGAGATCGTTGCGGACCGGGTTGACCGGGGTGCCATAGGGCGAGCGCACGCCGACCAGGCCGGTGGCAAACTGATCGAGATTGGTCTTGCCGATGATGATGGCGCCGGCCGCGCGCAGCTTTGTGACCGCGGTCGAGTCCCGCGTCGGCAGATAGGAAAAGGCCAGGCAGGCGGCCGTGGTCGGCAGGCCCAGCGCGTCGATATTATCCTTCACCGCGACCGGTACGCCCAGCAGCGGAAGCGTCGCCGGATCGTTTGCGCTCAGCGCTTGCGCTTCCGCCAGCGCGTCCTTTTCGTCGCGCAGGGAGATGAACACGGCGGGATCGTTGTGGTCGCGGATGCGCTGATAGCTGCGCGCGACGGTTTGGGCCGGCGTCATGGTGCCGGCGCGGTGCGCGGCGACGATCGCAGCAACGGTTTCAGTCACGTGATGCCCGTCCTGGGTTGGCTGAGGTCAGTCACGATCGACTTCCCAAAGCGAGGAGTTCCATCCGGATTGAAGCAAGCGATGTGCCATTGTGTACAATTAAGGATGCAACCCGCGAGACGGCAATAGCCCTGCAATGTCCATAGTTTAATTGCCTTGTCGGAAAACGAAGCATGCTCGCGCTCCAAGCGCGGCGCCTTGTCTCTGCCTAATTTATAGGCGGCGTTGTCAGCTGTCGGGCTTGGAGTTCGTGCGCGCCCGCGCGCTCAGGTGAACGCTGACAGAATCCGGAGCAACTGCTCCCGGTTCTCGGCCCCGATCTTCTCGGCTACGTGACGTTCATGTTCGGCCGCGAGCAGCTTGAATTGCCGCAGCGATGCCTCGCCCCGTGCGGTCAGATGCAGCGCGTGGGAACGGCGGTCGGTCCGGGACTGGACGCGGCGCACCAGCTTGCGGTCTTCGAGACTGTCCAGGAGGTGCACCAGCCGGGCGCGCTCGATCCCGAGCCGTTTGGCGACCGCCATCTGGCTCAGGCCCGGATTGGCGCCGATCACCGTCAGCACCGAATACTGCGTCGGCTTGATATCGACCGCCGCCAGCGTCCGGATGAAATCCTGAAAAATCCAGATCTGGAAGCGCCGCACCGCGTAGCCGGCATGGCCGACCAGCCCGTCGAGGCCGACCTCGATATCCTGCTCCTGGTGGCGTGCCTTGCCATTTCCGCCGCGCTTGCCGTTCGCGGAAACCGCGGTTTTCAAGGCTGGTTGGGCCGCTCTGCTGGACACATGCTTCTCCCCGCGTCGCTTCCCTTCTAGCGCTTTGCGAATGGGAAGGAAATATTGTTGTTGACGACAACAATTGTTGCGACCAACAATATGCGCAAGAGCGGCCCGAAGAGGCCGGCGGCCGACGGGCCGCGCGAGGAGGAAACCGATGACGACAGCCGCCGCCACAGGCCGCGACCAATCCGAAGCGCTGTTTGCGAAGCCCGTGATCTCTGCCGATCGCCGCACGGACGGCAGCATCATCCTGAAATCGACGGTGCCGCTGAATCCAGGCGCGCGCTGCGTCGGCGACTGGCTGGAACATTGGGCGCGGCAAACGCCGGAGCGGATTTTTCTTGCCGACCGCAAGACACCAGATGCGCCGTGGAACACGCTCACGTATGCCGATGCATTGCGGCAGGTCCGCTCGGCCGCGGCGTGGATTTTGGCGCAGGAGCTGAGCGCGCAACGGCCCTTGGTGATCCTGTCCGACAACAGCGTCGACCATGCGTTGTTCGCGCTGGCTGCCCAGCATGTCGGCGTGCCCTCGGCGGCGATCTCGCCGGCCTATTCGCTGATGTCGAAAGATTTCGACAAGCTCAAGGGCATGATCCGTCTGCTCGGACCCGGCGCGATTTATGTCTCCAGCGCCAATCCATTCGCGGCGGCGCTCGCGGCCATTGCGCCGCTGCACTCGGCTGCGATCGTCAGCAGCGATTCCAGCGACGGCGACGTGATCCCGTTTCCAAAGATCGCGGCGACGCTGGAAACGCCGGCCGTCGAAACAGCCTTCAAGGCGGTGACCCCGGACACCATCGCAAAATTCCTGTTCACCTCGGGTTCGACCGGCACGCCGAAGGCTGTGATCAACACCCAGCGCATGCTGACCTCGAGCCAGCAGGCCAAGGCGCAGACCTGGACGTTCCTCGAAGCGGCGCCGGGCGATCTCGTGATCCTCGACTGGCTGCCGTGGAGCCACACGTTCGGCGCCAACCACAATTTCAATCTGGTGCTGCGCAATGGCGGCACGCTCTATGTCGACGGCGGCAAGCCGGCGCCGGGGTTGTTCGCGACTTCGCTGGCTAATTTGCGCAGCGTGATGCCGACAGTCTATTTCAACGTGCCGCGCGGCTTCGACATGCTGATCGCGGCACTCCGCAGTGACGACGAGCTGTGCGGCAAGTTTTTCAGCGAGGTGAAGTTCGCGTTCTATGCCGGCGCTGCGCTGCCGCAGAATCTCTGGGATGCGCTGGAACAGCTCTCGATCAAGACGGTCGGCCGCGCGCTGCCGATGGTGTCGGCCTGGGGCTCGACCGAAACCTCGCCGCTCGCGACCGACTGCCATTTCCAGGCCAGGCGCTCCGGCAATATCGGCGTGCCGATATCAGGGACCGAACTGAAGCTGGTTCCGTCAGGCGACAAGCTCGAGGTGCGGGTGCGCGGACCGAATGTCACGCCCGGCTACTGGAAGGCGCCGGAACTCACCGCGCAGGCGTTCGATGCGGAAGGCTTTTATTTGATCGGCGACGCCGTGACCTTTGCCGATCCTGAGCGGCCAGAACTCGGATTGTTTTTCGACGGCCGCGTCGCCGAGGATTTCAAGCTCAATTCCGGCACCTGGGTCAATGTCGGCACGTTGCGCGTCGCCGGCATCGCAGCACTCGCGCCGCTGGCGCAGGATATTGTCGTCACCGGACATGGCGGCGATGAAGTCCGCTTTCTGGTGTTCCCCAACATCGCCGCTTGTCGTGACCATGCCGGTCTGCCCGACAACGCCGCCGCCGATGAGGTCATCGGCCACGAAGAAGTTCGCGCCGCGATCGGGCAGGGTCTCGCCAAACTGAAAGCGCAGGGCACCAACTCGTCCGGCCACGCCACGCGCGCGCTGCTGCTGGCCGAACCTGCTTCCGTCGATGGCGGCGAGATCACCGACAAGGGCTACATCAACCAGCGCGCGGTGCTGACCCGCCGGGCAGGCGCGGTGGCGGTGTTGGACGACAGCGCATCGGCCGAGTGGATCGGGTGCGCCGGCTAAGCTTCAAGAGGCGTTGCTTCGCGAAAGTTCGTGCCGGTAGGCGTCGACCAGCCGCGTCAGCATCTGAAGAAATGCCGCCCGCTCTGGCTTGCTGAGCGGGGCGAGCGTGTGTTCATTGAAGGTCTCGCCAGCCCGGCTTGCCTCATCGGCCCGCCTTTGCCCGGCCGCGCTGAGCGAAAGCTCGACCGCACGCTTGTCGCGGGACGATCGCTTCCGCCTCACGATGCCGGCCTCTTCCATGGCAGACAGGATCTTCACGAGGTTTGGCAGTTGCATCTTGAGCACGGCGGCGAGTTCGCTCTGCGTCACGGCCTCGTTGTCGCGCACGGTCATGAGGATGGAATATTCGACCGGCGACACTTCCAGCGCCTGGAAGTGCCGGAAAAAAGCTTCGAAATTCAGCAGCTGCAGGATCCGGATCATGAACCCGGGCGTCTGCTGTAACGCGCTCAGATCGAGCGACTTTCTCTTGTCATCGGCGGTTTCAACCAGCGGGGATTTTTTTGCCGCGGCGCGGCTGCGGGGCTTTTGCATTTGTTCAGTGATTCCCGGTCGAGATTGACTCTCCGAAAAATACTTATATTATATAAGTAATTTCGGCAGCGTGAAGATTGCCTTTTGGAGTTGTAAACACAGGGAGGTCCGGATGGGTCATGTTTTTTCGCGGCTGAAGATGCCGCTGGTTGCTGCGGCCGCGGTCCTGCTCGTCTCGGGCGCGCAGGCGCAGGAAAAAGTCCGTATCGGTGTGCTGAACGATCAGTCCGGCGTGTTCGCGACCTACCAGGGCATCGGTTCGGTGGTCGCGGCCCAGATGGCGGTCGAGGATTACGGTGGCAAGGCCGCCGGCAAGGTCGTCGAGGTGGTCGCGGCCGACCACCAGAACAAGCCTGACATCGGCGTCGGCATCGCCCGGCGCTGGTATGAAAACGAAAGCGTCGATGCGATCTTCGATCTGCCGAACTCGGCGATCGCGCTCGCGGTCGCAGGCATTAGCGAACAGAAAAACAAGGTGTTCATCGGCTCCGGCGCCGGAACCGTGCTGCTGACCGGCGCGAAATGCACCCCCAACACCGTACACTGGACCTACGACACCTACGCGTATGGCCACGGTCTCGGCAAGGCGGTGGTGGCGAAGGGCGGCAAGAAATGGTTCTTCCTCACCGCCGACTATGCGTTCGGTCACGATCTCGAAAAGCAGGCGATGGAAGCGGTCAAGGCCGCCGGCGGCGAGGTGGTCGGCGCCGTCCGCCATCCGCTGGGGACGGCGGATTACGCCTCCTTCCTGCTGCAGGCGCAAGGCTCCGGCGCTGATATCGTCGGCATCGCCAATGCCGGCGACGACACCATCACGTCGATGAAGCAGGCGGCCGAATTCGGCCTCACCCAGAAGCAGAAGCTGGTCGGCCTGATCCTTGGCATGAACGGGTTGCCGGCGCTGACGCTGAAGGCGGCGCAGGGCGCGCAGATCATGAACCCGTTCTACTGGGATCTGAACGACGGCACCCGCAGCTTCGCCAAGCGTTTCTCCGAGCGTCATCCGCAGAAGAATTATCCCAACGACATGCAGGCCGGCGTCTATGCCTCGGTGATTCATTACCTCAAGGCCGTCGACAAGGCCGGCGGCGCCACCGACGGCAAGGTGGTTGTCGAAGCGATGAAGGCGATGCCAACCGACGATCCCCTGTTCGGCAAGGGTTTCATTCGCGCCGACGGACGAAAAATCCATCCGCTCTACCTGCTCGAGGTCAAGAAGCCGGATGAGTCGCAGTCGAAATGGGACCTTTTGAAAGTGGTCGGCACGATCAAAGGCGAGGACGCATTCCGGCCCGAGAAGGACGGCGGCTGTCCGCTGTCGAAATAGACGGCGCGCCGCAGCGCGCGGCGATCGTTAGGGTCTGGCCGAAAAAGCAGCCAGTACTGTCTGAGCCTTCCTTAGCTGTCAGATTTCCTCCTTCGTCATGGCCGGGCTTGTCCCGGCCATCTACGTCTTTCGTGCTTAAAGGATGCAAAGACGTGGATGCCCGGCACAAGGCCGGGCATGACGAGCGTAGCCGCATGCAGCAGGGCCAAAGTTCCCGACCGAGCATTTCGTTGCTTTAGCAACTCTATATTGTTGCCACGGCAACTAATTCGTGCCAGTCTCTCGGTCAATGATGGCCGCAGAAGCAGTCCAGCTGCCGGGTCTCGCAGGGAGGTATGGATGGGCGAAAGCCAAAGCGGGTCACGGAACGCCGCCGTGTCATCCGCGGCGCGGACCGGTGCGCTTCATATGAAATGGTCGTTGCCGGACAGCCTATGGGCCGCCGACGCCCTTGACGGCATCGAGATTGCCGTGGACGCGGCGCAGCAGGTCGATCAGCACCTCCCGCTCGTCCTTGCGCAGGACGGACAGCAGCCGTCGTTCGCGTTCGAGCGCGGCGACGATGACCTTGTCGTGGGTCGCGCGTCCCTTCGCGGTCAGCGATATCGAATGGGTGCGACCGTCGTCCGGCGCGGTCCGGATCGCGACAAGCCCCCGTTTTTGCAGCATCGAGAGCGTGCGGCTGACCGGTCCCTTGTCGAAGCCGATCACGTGGCAGATGCGCGAGGCCGGAATGCCGGGCTCGATCGCCAGCAGCGACATGATCCGCCATTCCGTGACGTTGACGCCGAAATTGCGCTGATAGAACGCCGTGGCGCTGTTCGAGAGCTTATTGGCGATGAAGGTGATGAACGCCGGAACGTAGCGCTCGAGATCGAGGGTCGGGCCGTCATCGGCATCTGCGACCTCCGCCGGTCTCTGCCGGCGCGCATTCCTGGCGGGTGGTTGACTGCTCATGTCCCTGATCATCGCTGCAAACGCTGGGCTTGAGAGATAGAGACATGCGCCAGCTCTTTACAAGAACAAACTTTGGGAGGTCGGAATGAGTACATCAGGCTTCACGCCATCGGCGGGCGTGCCGCATATGGACATCGATCCGTTCTCGATCGAGTTCTTCGAAGACCCGCATCCCGCTCACGAGGTGCTCCGGGAAGCTGGGCCGGTCGTCTGGTTCGACAAGTGGAACGTCTACGGCGTCGCCCGCCATGCCGAGGTCCATGCCGTCCTCAACGATCCCCTGACCTTCTGCTCCAGCCGCGGCGTCGGCCTCAGCGACTTTGCGAAGGAAAAGGCCTGGCGGCCGCAAAGCATCATTCTGGAGGCCGATCCGCCGGAACATGCGCGCACACGGGCGGTGCTGAGCCGGGTGCTATCGCCGACGGTGATGAAGCAATTGCGCGGCAGCTTTGTCGCCGCCGCCGAATCCCGGGTCGAAGCGCTGCTCGCCAAAGGCAGCTTCGACGCCATCGCCGACCTCGCCGAGGCCTATCCGTTGTCCGTGTTTCCCGATGCGCTCGGACTCAAGCCGGAGGGGCGCGAAAACCTGCTGCCCTATGCGAGCCTTGTCTTCAACTCGTTCGGGCCGCCGAACAAGCTGCGTCAGGACGCGATCGAGCGCTCGGCGCCGCATCAGGCCTATGTCGCCGACCAATGCCAGCGTGAAAATCTCGCGCCCGGCGGTTTCGGCGCCTGCATCCATGCCCGCGCCGATGCCGGCGATATCACGGCCGCGGAAGCGCCATTGCTGGTGCGCTCGCTGCTCAGCGCCGGCCTCGATACCACGGTCAACGGCATCGGCGCCGCGGTCTATTGCCTGGCGCGTTTTCCCGATCAATGGGCACGGCTGCGGAGCGACCCAACGCTGGCGCGCAACGCCTTTGAGGAGGCGGTGCGCTTCGAAAGCCCGGTGCAGACGTTCTTCCGGACCACCACACGGGACGTCGAGATCAGCGGGTCGCGGATCGGCGAGGGCGAGAAAATCCTGATGTTCCTCGCCGCAGCCAACCGCGATCCGCGGCGATGGGACCGGCCTGACGAATATGACGTGACGCGCAAGACCAGTGGCCACGTCGGTTATGGCTCCGGCATTCACATGTGCGTCGGCCAGCTGGTCGCGCGGCTGGAAGGCGAGGCGGTGCTTTCGGCGCTGGCAAAACGGGTCAGTGCGATCGAGATCACGGGGCCGCCGACGCGGCGTTTCAATAACACGCTGCGGGGCCTCGAAAGCCTGCCCGTGTCCATCAAAGCAGCGTGAGCCTGATCATGCCGACCATCATTTTCAATCGTCCCGACAACCGTTCCGAACGCATCGACGCGAGCGTCGGCGCCAGCGTCATGCAGGTCGCAACCACGCACGGCGTCGACGAGATCGTGGCCGAGTGCGGTGGCAACGCGATGTGCGCGACCTGCCATGTCTATGTCGATGAGGGCTGGATCGCGCGGCTCGCGCCCATGAGCGAGGAGGAGGACGAGCTGCTCCACGGCGTCGCCGCCGAGCGGCTGCCGAACAGCCGGCTGTCCTGCCAGATCAAAATCACGCCGGAACTCGACGGCCTCATCGTGCGGCTGCCGGACCGGCAGATCTGAATTCAAACCCGGCGCAGTCCGGGAACAACAACGATCACATCCATAGGGAGAGAATGATGAAGAATATCAGGGTCTATCTGGCGCTCGCGCTATTCTGCGCCGCGTTCGGACCGGCGCGGGCGGAGATTTCCGAAAACGTCGTCCGGATCGGCGTGCTCAACGACATTTCCGGCATCTTCCAGGACACCAACGGCATGGGGTCGGTGGAAGCCGCGCGCATGGCGGCGGAGGACTTTGGCGGCGGCGGCAAGAACATCAAGGTCGAGATCGTCTATGCCGATCACCAGAACAAGGCTGACGTCGGTCAGGGGATCGCGCGCAAATGGCTCGATGTCGAGGGTGTCGATGCCATCGTCGATGTGCCCAATTCGGCGGTCGGGCTCGCCATCAATGCGCTGGTGCGGGACTCCCGCATGACGTTCCTGGCGTCATCGACAGCGAGCTCCGACCTCACCGGCAAGGCCTGTTCGCCCAACACCATTCAATGGGTCAACGACGCGTGGGCCACCGGCAACACCACGGCGGCGGCGATGATGGGGCGCGGCGGCAAGGACTGGTACTTCGTCACGGTCGACTATGCGCTCGGCAAGGGCATCGAGGCCGAGGCCACCAACTACATCGAAAAGAATGGCGGCAAAGTGCTGGGCTCGAGCAAGCATCCGCTCGGTACGTCGGACTTCGCGTCGTTCCTGCTGCAGGCGCAGAGCTCCAAGGCCAAGGTGATCGGCCTTGCCAATGCCGGCGGCGACACCATCAATGCGGTCAAGCAGGCCAATGAGTTCGGTATCCAGCAGAGCGGCCAGACCATGGTGGCGTTCCTGTTGTTCGTCAACGACGTGCACGGCATGGGATTGAAGATCGCGCAGGGGCTGCAACTGCTGGAGGCGTTTTACTGGGACATGGATGACGACACCCGTGCGTTCGCCAAACGCTTTGCGGCGCGGCCCGGCATGAACGGCAAGATGCCGAGCGGCAATCAGGCCGGCGTCTATGCCTCCACGCTCGCCTATCTCAACGCGGTGGCGGCGACCGGCAGCGACCATGCCAGGGACGCCGTGCCGCAGATGAAGAAGTTCAAGGGCAAGGACAAGCTGTTCGGCGACGTCACCATCCGCCAGGACGGCCGCGTCATCCACCCGATGTATCTGTTCGAGGTAAAGAAGCCGGCGGAGTCGAAATATCCGTATGATTATTACAAGCTGGTTTCGACGATTCCCGCCGATCAGGCGTTCCGGCCGATGGCCGATGGCGGGTGCTCGCTGGTGAAGTGAGTGCGGTGATGGCTTACCTCGCCCCGCTTGCGGGGAGAGGTCGGATCGCCTCGGCGATGCGAAGCATCGTCCGGTGCGATCCGGGTGAGGGGGTACAGGTCTCACGACACACTTCGCTCGTGGAGAGAGCCCCTCACCCCGACCCTCTCCCCGCAAGAGCGGGGCGAGGGAGAAGAGGCTCACCCCGTCACCTTGCTCGAGCCCTGCGTGATCAGCCGCGCCGCGCGCTGGTTCCTGGCGTGGATCCAGAGCCAGCTCATGGCGACGCTGAGTCGGTGGCGCAGGCCGATCAAGAAATAGATGTGGGCGATGCCCCAGATCCACCAGGCGAGATTGCCGCGCAGCTTCATCCAGCCGAAATCGATCACCGCCTTGCGCTTGCCGATCTGCGCCAGGCTGCCGGCATGCTTGTAGCGGAACGGTGGCAGCGTGCCGCCGCCGAGCCGCGCCTTGATGAGGGCTGCGACGTAGCGGCCCTGTTGCTTTGCCGCCGGCGCAATGCCGGGCACCGGATTTCCGCTCGCATCGGCAATCGTTGCGGTGTCACCCACAGCGAAGATATCGGGATGGCCGGGCACTGTCAGGTCCGGCTTTACCTGCACGCGGTAGGCGCGATCGGCAGGCGCGCCCAGCCATTCGGCCGCGCGCGAGGCACGCACGCCCGCGGCCCAGATGATGGTTTTCGCGTCGAGCTTGGTGTCGCCATAGACCACGCCATCGATGCTGCATTCCGTCACCGGCTTTCCCAGCATCACTTCGACGCCGAGGCCCTCAAGCGAGGTTTGAGCGTAGGCCGAGAGATCGTCGGGAAAGCCCGCGAGCACGCGAGGACCTGCCTCGATCAGCACCACGCGCGCCTTGCTGGTGTCGATGTTGCGGAAATCCTGCGGCAGCGTGTCCTTGGCGAGGTCGGCAATGGTGCCGGCGAGTTCGACGCCGGTGGGACCCGCGCCGATGATGACGAACGTCAGCAGCGCGGCGCGCCGCGCCGGATCGGTCTCGCGTTCGGCGCGCTCGAAGGCGACCAGGATGCGCCGCCGCAGCGTGGTGGCGTCCTCCAGCGTTTTCAGCCCAGGTGCGAACGGTTCCCATTCGTCATGGCCGAAATAGGCGTGGCGCGCACCGGTGGCGAGGATCAGCGTGTCATAGGGCAGCGCCTCGCCGTCATCGAGGAGCACATGCTTGCCCGCGGCGTCGACGCCATTGACGTTGGCGAACAGCGTCGTGACATCGGGCCGGTCGCGCAGGAGATAACGGATCGGCCAGGCGATCTCGGAGGTCGCCAGCGATGCGGTGGCAACCTGATAGAGCAGCGGCTGGAACAAATGGTGGTTGCGCCGGTCGATCAGCGTGATTTTTACCGCTGCGCCGGCCAGCCCGAAGGCGGCTTCCAGCCCGCCGAAACCGGCGCCGACGATCACCACGTGGTGCTGACGTTTCGGCGCTGATGTCATGGAATGCAGCCTCGGTTCGAGATGTCTCCGTGCCTCATTATGTAGTTATTTGTGCACTGCTTCCAAGAGAAGCTTCAAGGCGCGTTTGCCAATCGACCGATAGCGAAAGCGCATCGTGAGCGGTGAAACAGCAGCGAAAAATTTTGCTTACGCTGACGACGGCCACACGGTCGACGCTTCGATGATCGCAGCGGTTCGCCGGTAATGCTCGGCCAAATAACGCACGGCGTCTTCGCTGCGGCGTAGCGTGGCGTCCATGATCTGCTGATGCTCGGCGGCAACATCGCGCGCCGGCGTTCCCGCCACCCGGCCGACCAGGCACGGCAGCCGGTAGCGCTGGGTTTCGACATAGAGCTGGTCGGCCAGGTCGAGCAGCCGCGGCGATCCGCAATGGGCGATCAGCGCCCGATGGAATTGATAGTGCCGCTCGTCCATCGCATGCATGTCGACGGCGCCTACTTCGCCGGAGAGGCGCGATTGCCGTTCGGCCTGCAGGCTGAGCGCATGGAAGGCGGCCACAATGGCGGCTTCCCAATCATCGTCGCCGTCGCGCATCGATCTGCGCAGCGCGTCGGATTCGATCAGAATACGGGTTTCCGTCGCGTCCTTCATTTCCGCGCGCGACAGCGGCGCGACCGAAAAACCGCGCAGCGCCGTCGAGAGCACGAGCCGCTCGGACTGCAGCCGCATCAACGCCTCGCGCAGCGGCGAAAAGCTCAGGCCGTAGCGCTGCTTCAGCGCTTCGAGGCGCAGCGGCTTGCCCGCGTCGAGCGCGCCGGAGACGATGTCGGCACGCAGACGCTGATAGGCGACTTCGCTCAATGTTGCGGGCTCGCCGGCTCCTTCGCTGACGATCCGGCGGTCGCTTGCCACGCCTGCCATGTTTCCTGCTTTCGCGGTCGCCGTTAGTGGATTGGGTTTCTTTCGAAAATTTTCTATTGCTTCGAAGATATATATTATTTTATATGATTGGTAACCCAGGGAGAGCGAAATGGCAACAGGACGCCGTGAAAACCACCGGGAAGACGTCGCCGGGCGCGCCAATGTCGAGGACACCCCGGAATTGCTCGCCTATTACGACGAGCTGGAAAATCTGGACGCGGGTGCGCTGTGGACGGTCGCCAACAAGATCGAGCCCTGGCAGCCCAAGTCGTCCTCCGTCCCTGTGCTTTGGCGCTATGAGGACCTGCGCCGGCATGTGCTGCGGTCCGTCGAACTGGTGTCTCCCGAAAAGGCCGGCCGACGCGTCATCTACCTGAACAATCCCGGTCGCCGTGATCATGCCGCCGCCGTCGGCTGGCTCTATTCGGGTCTGCAGGTGATGCACCCCGGGGAGGTTGCCTCCGCCCATGCCCATTCCGCCTCGGCGCTGCGCTTCATCATGGAAGGCGAGGGCGCCTACACCATTGTCGATGGCCACAAGCTCACACTCGGCGCCAATGATTTCGTCCTGACCCCAAACGGCACGTGGCACGAACACGGTGTTTCCAGCGATGGCACGCCGTGCATCTGGCAGGACGGTCTCGACATCCCGCTCGTCAACACGCTCGAGGCCAATTTCTACGCGGTGCATCCGAAGATGCAGCAGGAGGTCGGCTATCCCGTCGACGACATGACCCACGCCTGGGGCAATCCGGGCCTGCGCCCCGCGGGCGCGGAATGGACGCGCGGATATTCACCGCTCCTGAAATACGAGTGGGGCCCGACCTACGAGGCGCTGCAACGCTACGGCAAGGCCTCCGACGGCTCGCTTTATGACGGCGTGCTGATGAACTACGTCAATCCCGTCACCGGCGGTCCTGTGATGCAGACGATCGGTGCGTCGATGCAGCTGCTCCGGCCCGGCGAGGCCACAAAGGCTCATCGTCACACCGGCAGTTTCATCTACCAGGTCGCAAAGGGAAGCGGTCACTCGATCATCGACGGCAAGCGCTTCGACTGGAAAGAGCGCGACATCTTCTGTGTTCCGTCCTGGTCCTGGCATGAGCATGTCAACGGCTCCGAACGCGACGACGCCTGCCTGTTCACCTTCAACGATCTGCCTGTGATGCACGCCCTCGGCCTGTATCGCGAGGAAGCGTATGGCGACAATCAAGGCCGGCAGCCGCTGACATCCTAGGGAAAACAACCATGCGTCTTGTTACCTACCGCGCCAATGTCGAGGCGGCGGCCCGCCTCGGTGCCGTCGTCGATGACCTGGTCGTGGACGTCGAACGGATCGGCGCGCATGCCGGCGTCGCGCTGCCGTCCTCGATGCTCGATCTGATCGATCTCGGGCCGCCGGCGACGATGGCGCTGAAGAAGATTTTAAGCGATCACGCAAGCCATTGGCCGGTGGGTGCCGCGCTGCCGCTTGCCAATGTCAGGCTGCTGGCGCCGATCCCGCGGCCGCGGAAGAACATCTTCGGGATCGGGCTGAACTATGTCGAGCACGTCGCGGAATCGTCACGCGCGCTGGACACGGCGAAGGAATTGCCGAAGCAGCCGATCATCTTTTCAAAGCCTCCGACCAGCGTGATCGGACCCGACGACGCCATCGAGCACAACCGGACGATTACGCAGCAGCTCGATTGGGAAGTCGAACTCGCCGTCGTGATGGGGCGAACGGCGCGCCGGATCCCGGAAGCGCAGGCCCTCGATTTCGTTTTCGGCTACAGCGTGATGATCGACGTCAGCGCGCGCGACAATCGCCGCGCCGGCCAGTGGATCTATTCCAAGGGCCAGGACACCTACGCGCCGTTCGGTCCATGCATCGTGACGGCTGATGAGATCGGCGATCCGCACGCGCTCGATCTCTGGCTCACGGTGAACGGCGTCGAAAAACAGCGATCCAACACCCGCCACATGCTGTTCAAGGTGCCGCTGCTGATCTCGGACATTTCGGCAGCGATCACGCTCGAGGCGGGTGACATCATCGCGACCGGCACGCCCGACGGCGTAGGCGCGGGGCGGACGCCGCAGGAATGGCTGTGGCCTGGCGATGTCGTGGAGGCGGAAGTGGCCGGCATCGGCCGGCTGCGTCATCCGGTCGTGGCGGTCTGAGCGCGGGGGCCGGCGATGTTGTTCGACATGGAGACGCTGGAGGCTCAACAACGCTACAAGATATTGACGGCGGCGGTGACCCCGCGGCCGATTGCCTGGGTGACGACGCTGTCCGAAGACGGTGTCATCAACGCGGCTCCCTACAGCTTCTTCAATGTGTTGGGGCACGAGCCGCCGACGCTCGCGATCGGCCTGCTCGCCGGGCCGGGGCGCTTCAAGGATACCGCGACGAATATTCTTGCGACCGGAGAGTTCGTTGTGAACCTGGTTTCCGAACAGAATGCCGCGGCCATGAACGTCACTTGCATCGATGCGCCGCCCGATATCGACGAACTCGCGCTGGCGGGCCTCACCGCCGCCGCGTCACATGCGATACGGCCGCCGCGCATTGCGGAGTCCCCGGTTTCCTTCGAATGCCGGGTGCTGAGCTCGATGGTGACGGGGCCGCGCCAGACGGCGGTGATCGGCCGCATCCTGTGCGCGCACGTGGATGGTGCGGCGGTTCAGGACAGGGAGCGCTGCCATATCGACACGCCTGCGCTGCGGTTGATCGGCCGCATGCATGGCAGCGGCTGGTATGTTCGCTGCACCGATCTGTTCCAACTCGACCGGCCGAGCTGGGCGGAGTGGCGACGAAACGCCGCGCCCCAACCGGATCAGGCGCCATGAACATGATGGCGCGCGCTGTCTCGTTCGATTGTGCTGCGGCCGCACCTGCGACATTTGTTGCCCCGGCAACCGGAACTATAGTTCTTGCCTTCGGCGCCGTCTGCGAATTATGGTGCAGGCCGCTGGGGTATGGGCCGAAGGTTCTAATCGGAGCTTTCGGTTCGTGCTTGCTGTGGGCCGGAGATTTCGCGCACAAAATATCCGGGCTTACCGGGATTGACGAAGGCGCAGGCCTCGAGACGGCAGCCGCACTGGCTGGCGGAACAAAATAGATAATGAGGAGGGGAGTGAATATGAAAAAGACATTCTGGCTGGCGGGCGCAATGGCTCTGGCGCTGGCGCAGCCCGCGCTTGGCGCCGACAGCATCAAGATCGGTTTCGTCTCGACGTTCAGCGGCCCCACGGCCGCGATCGGCAACGACATGCGCAACTCGTTCGAACTGGCGCTCGACCATCTGGGCCGCAAGATAGACGGCAAGCCGGTCGAGGTGATCTATGAGGACGACGGCCAGAAGCCGGATGTCGGCAAGCAGAAGACCGAAAAGCTGATCCAGTCCGACAAGGTCGATTTCATCGTCGGCTACATCTGGTCGAACGTGCTGCTGGCTTCGCTGAAGACCGCGGTCGATTCCAAAACCTTCCTGATCTCGGCCAATGCCGGTCCCTCGCAGCTCGCCGGCGAATTGTGCTCGCCTTACGTGTTCTCGACCTCCTGGCAGAACGACCAGACGCCGCAGGCGATGGGCACCTACATGAACCAGAAGGGCGTCAAGTCGGTGTTCCTGATCGGCCCGAACTATGCCGCCGGCAAGGACATGCTGGCCGGCGTCAAGAGCACGTTCAAGGGCCAGGTAGTCGGTGAAGAATACACGGTGTGGCCAAGCCAGCTCGACTTCTCCGCCGAGCTCACCAAGGCCAAGAACTCCAAGGCCGAATCGATCTTCGTGTTCTATCCGGGCGCTGCTGGCGTGCAGTTCCTCAACCAGTATGCGCAGGCCGGCATCAAGGCGCAGATCCCGCTCTATACGGCGTTCACCATCGACGAATTGTCGCTGCCGTTGCAGAAGGACAACGCGCTCGGCGTTCCCGGTGCGCAGCAATGGGTCAACGACCTGCCGAACCCCGAGAACAAGAAGTTCGTCGAGGACTACCGCAAGAAATATCCGAACCTGCGCCCGACCTTCTATGGCGCGCAATCCTATGATGCCGCGCAGCTGATCAACAGCGCGGTGGTTGCGGTCAAGGGCGACGTGACCAAGAAGGACGCGATGAAGGCCGAGATGGAGAAAGCCAACTTCAAATCGGTGCGCGGCCCGTTCAAATACGGCAAGAACCACATTCCGATCCAGAACTTCTATCTGCAGGACGTGGTCAAGGATGCCGACGGCCAGTTGGCGCTGAAGACGGTGGCCACCATCGTCAAGGACAGCCAGGATGGCTTCCACGATAAATGCCCGATGAAGTGATCAGTTGTTCTGCCGACGCATGGTCCGCCAGAAATTGACGACTTGGCCAGCATCTTGGCAAGAAACTTGGCAAGGATCATGCATCCAATAAGAAAATGGCGGCGGCGCAAACGCGCTGCCGCTGTTTTGTTTCGAGTTGAGGGGCATGATCGCGACCAACGCGTGGCGTTGACGCCAGTATCATGGAGAGGGCGCTAAGTTGGTTCTTGTCGAACAATCGCTGAACGGGTTGCAGTTCGGCCTGCTGCTGTTCCTGCTGGCGGCCGGGCTGACGCTGGTGTTCGGCATCATGGACTTCGTCAATCTGGCGCACGGCTCGCTCTACATGATGGGCGCCTATTTCGCCGCGACCTTTACCGCATGGACCGGAAGCTTCGTGTTCGGCGTGTTGCTGGCGCTCGGCGCCACGCTGCTGCTGGGCATCGCGCTGGAATTTATCGCACTGAGACATCTCTACGGCCGCGACCACCTCGACCAGGTGCTGGCGACGTTCGGACTGATCTTGTTTTTCAATGACGCGGTGCGGCTGATCTGGGGCCCGGCCGGCCTCGCGCTGCCGCTGCCCGCCTGGCTGACCGTGCCGGTCCAGATCATCCCCGGCGTGTACTATCCGGCCTACCGGCTGTCGATCATCATCGTCGCGCTCGCTGTCGCCGCGCTGCTTTACGTCGTTGTGATGCGGACCCGGATCGGCATGCTGATCCGCGCCGGCGCCTCGAACCGCGAAATGATCGGCGCGCTCGGCATCAACATCAAACTGCTGTTCACGCTGGTGTTCGGCCTTGGCGCGGCGCTCGCCGGTCTTGCCGGACTGATGCAGGCGCCGATCCTCACCGTGCAGATCGGCATGGGCGAGAACATCCTCATCCTCGCCTTCGTCATCATCGTCATCGGCGGCATCGGCTCGATCCGCGGCGCGTTCCTGGCCGCGATCTTTGTCGGCATGATCGATACGCTTGGTCGTGCCTTCCTGCCTGATCTCTTGCGCATGGTGCTGAGTTCCGCCGCCGCCTCCACCGCCGCACCCGCGCTGTCGTCGATGCTGATCTATCTCTTGATGGCGATCGTGCTGGTGGTGCGGCCGGAGGGGCTGTTTCCGGCCGCCAAACGATGAAATTAAAAATCAATACAAGCAACGTCGTCGTGGCGCTGGTCGCCGCCGGGCTGGTCGTGCTGCCGCTCTATTCGCAGCTCACCGGCAACATCTTCATCCTGACGCTGTTCACGCGCATCATCATCTTCGCGCTGGCCGCGGCCAGCCTCAATCTCATCATGGGCTATGGCGGCATGATGAGCTTCGGCCATGCCGCCTATCTCGGCATCGGCGGCTATGCGGTCGGCATCCTCGCCTTTGAAGGCATCGGCTCCGGCTTCATCCAGTGGCCGGTGGCGCTGGTGGCGTCGGCGCTCTATGCGCTCGTGATCGGCGCGCTCAGTCTGCGCACCCGCGGCGTCTACTTCATCATGATCACGCTCGCTTTTGCCCAGATGGCCTATTACATCGCCTCGGGCATGTCGCGTTACGGCGGCGACGACGGCCTGACCATCTACAAGCGCAGCAATTTCGGCGGCCTGATCGACCTGTCGAACCGCGTGCAGTTCTATTACCTCTGCCTCGGCTGCCTGTTCGGCGGCATCTATCTGATCTGGCGGATCATCAACTCGCGCTTCGGCCTGGTGGTGCAGGGCATTCGTTCCAACGAGCAGCGCATGCAGGCGATCGGCTATCATGCCAACCGCTACCGGCTGGTCTGTTTCGTCATCTCCGGCACCATCTGCGGCCTGGCCGGCGCGCTGCTGGCGAACAACACCGACTTCATCAGCCCGGCCGGAATGTACTGGACCCGCTCCGGCGAGCTCATGGTGATGGTGGTGTTCGGCGGCATGGGCTCGCTGTTCGGTCCTGTCATCGGCACGATCTTCTTTCTGCTGCTGGAAGAGCTACTGTCGCAATTCACCGAATACTGGGCGCTGATCATGGGGCCGCTGCTGCTGCTGATCGTGCTGTTCGCGCGCGGCGGCATCATGGGCCTGCTCGGGAGGTTTAACCGTGGCTGATCCCTTGCTCCGCGTTGAAAACCTGGTGCGGCGGTTCGGCGGCATTCTCGCCACCGACAATCTGTCGCTCGACGTCATTCCTGGCGAGTTGCACGCCATCATCGGCCCCAACGGCGCCGGCAAGACCACGCTGATCAGCCAGTTGACCGGGCAATTGATGCCGAACTCAGGCACCATTGTTTTCGGCGGCCGCGACGTCACCGGGCTGCCGTCCTATGAGCGCAGTCGGCTCGGGCTGGCGCGCTCGTTCCAGATCACCTCGCTGCTGCCGAATTTTACCGCGGCCGACAATGTCGCGCTCGCAGCGCAAGCCCATGACGGCCACTCGTTCCGGTTCTGGGGCAATGCGCGCAAGGAAAAACCGCTGCGGGCCGCCGCGCAAGCCGCGCTGACGCGGGTCGGGCTCGGGGCGCGCGCCGACGTGCCGGTGTCCGAACTCAGCCATGGCGAACAACGCGAACTCGAGCTTGCGGTCGCGCTCGCCACCAAGCCGCAATTGCTGCTGCTCGACGAGCCGATGGCGGGGCTCGGCGTCACCGAGTCGGCGCGCATGGTGGCGCTGCTGAAGGAATTGCGCAAGGAAGTCACCATCGTGCTGGTCGAGCATGACATGGAGGCGGTGTTCGCGCTCGCCGACCGCATCACCGTGCTCGTCTACGGCCGCGTCATCGCGTCGGGCGATCCCGATGCAATCCGCCACAACGACGAAGTCAAGCGCGCCTATCTCGGCGATCAGCACGTGGTGGTCGCTCATGGCTGAAACTCTGCTCGAAATTGATGGCATCGAAACCTGCTATGGCCTCAGCCAGGTGCTGTTCGGCCTGTCGCTGAAGGTTCGGTCGGGCGAAATGGTCGCGCTGATGGGCCGCAACGGCATGGGCAAGACCACGACCATCCGCTCGATCATGGGCATGACGGCGGCGCGTGCCGGCACCATCCGTTTCGGCGGGCAGGAGGTTCGCAGCCTGCCGTCGTACAAGATCGCAAAACTCGGCATCGGCCTGGTGCCGGAAGGCCGCCAGATCTTTCCGAACCTCACCGTGTACGAAAACCTGGTCGCGGCTGCCGGCAATCGCGCCGGCAACTCCGATCCCTGGACCATCGAAAAGATCCACGCGCTGTTTCCGCGCCTCGCCGAGCGCGGCGGCAACATGGGCGTGACGCTGTCCGGCGGCGAGCAGCAGATGCTCGCGATCGGCCGCGCGCTGATGACCAATCCGAAGCTCTTGATCCTCGACGAAGCCACCGAAGGCCTGGCGCCCCTGATCCGCGAGGAAATCTGGAGCTGCCTGTCGATGCTCAAGGGCCGTGGGCAATCGGTGCTGGTGATCGACAAGAACGTCGCCAACCTCTCCCGCATCGCCGACCGGCATTACATCATCGAGCGGGGACGCACGGTGTGGAGCGGCACGTCGGAGCAGTTGATCGCCGAGCCGGATTTGCAGCACCGCTATCTGGGGATTTGAGGGGAGTCCGCGCGCGAACTCCCTCAAGCTTCAATGATCAGATCAAAGTACAGGGGTGTTTCGGTAACCCGGCTGATAAACTCTTGCCAACCGGCCGCCCCGGCGCCGACCGGGCCGGCTGGCAGGTTCGAGTCCGTTTGCAGAACGCGACCACCGGCCTTTTCGACCAACGCCTGCTTGATGGCGGGCAGCGGGTGATTCCAGTCGGGCTTGGGCTTTTGGTGCGCCCACGCCTCGACCGCGGTAATCATCGCGACAAATTCGGTTGCGCTATCGCCCTTCGCCATCACGGCAAGATTGGCCCGACCCGACCCGACTTTTCCCTTTAGCGTTGCGTTGTGGCTGCCGTGGTGCCCGACCTTGTAGAGCACGGTGCGCTCGAGCAGGTCGGTCGCCGTAACCGTCTTGCCGCCATCGTCGAATTCGCCGTCGGTCCAGGATCGCCAGTTTCCCGCTTGAGCGTCTCCGACAAACAGCAGCACTTTGCCGTTCTTCGATAGTTCGAACGCAAGGACGAGGCTCGCATTGTTGGTGGCATTGTTCATGGCGAGCGCCAGCGCGCCGGCATCCATCGCGTCATCCGCCGTCATCCGGCGCCAAACCGCGTTGGACGAGATTTCCTTGCCATCACCGGGTTCCGGAACCGGACTGCTCCCGTAGCGTTTTTCAAAAAAGTCACCGAATTTGTCGTCCGTGAACGCCTGGTCGAGCGGAAGCGCGTGGCGGCGCGGGAACGGCGACGTTGTTGGACCGGCTGGCGTGCCTCCCGCACCAGCTGCGGCCATTTCATGGCCGAAGTTCTCGTCCCCAATTGGGTCGAGGTCGTCGATTTTGTCGATGTCGCGCGGCGGACCAAGCACAAAGGCGCGCGCGCCGTTCGCACCGGGAATCGGGCGGATTTTCTCATGGGGATAGAGATATTCCGGATCTTGCGGTGCGCATTCGCGCAGGTATTTCATCGCGACCTTGTTCGCCGACTTGGCGGGGTCCTTTCCGCCAGCGGCGGCATGCGCCAAGCCGTTGTACTTCTCGGCCTCCTCTCCCAGTTCGAATTCCAGGTACCAGTCGAGCTCGCCTGCCGCGGCGTTGTTTCCAAGCCCCATGAGATTGGCGCGCTCATCGATCAGTCCGAGCAGCCGGTCCTTGAACTTCTTCCGCAATTGATTTGCGACATCGTCGTCCGGGTTTTCGGTCCACGCGAACCAGACCTTGCCGACCTTGAGGTCGGGAAAGTTGGTCGATGTGAGCCCATTGACGTGATCCTGATGTTCGTGCGTGACGATGGCGACATCGACGAAGCCGCCGGTGGTTTCGAGGATGTTCGCGCCGATATCCGCTACCTTCGTCGGCGGCTTGAGTTTAGCGGGTGACCCCGGCTTGTAGCCGCAATCGATGAGCACATACGCCGGCTTGTCCGGGTTATCGCCGGCGAACGCGATCAGGAAGCAATCCCCGTGACCAATGCGGTACATGCGAACCGCGGCGCCGCCGGGCGGTGGCTTGAGCGTCGAATTGACGGCAGCGGTCGCGGGCGCATCAGGCGCCGGCTTTTTTGCCTTTTTCTTGCTTGCGACCTTTTTGGCCTTTTTGGCCTTCTTGGTTTTCTTGGGCGCTTTCTTGGCTGCAGCTTTTTTGGCCGTCGTTTTCTTGGCCATGATTCAGTCCCCGGCGTGCGAATGAAGGAGCGCGAACGGTTCGGCGCTCGCGCTAAACCGGGCCGCTGTGGGTTCAAAGGCGTTGGGCGGGGACAGCCCGTTGAGCAGGTAGTGCCGCATGCGGTCGAGCTCGTCCTCGTTGTCCACGGTGCCAGGCGTGCGGATCACGCGCCGAATCTGCGTTCCTGCCGGATCAATCAGGAGGGTGCAGCCGGCGCGGTATTTGAAATCTCGCTCGGCATCGGCCCACGCGCCTGGCGTCGCGTCCTTGTCTTTCTGCTTTTCCTTGTCGAAGAAACCGGCGCGCCATTGCGTTACCGCGACGACCATGTGCTGCTCAGGCCAGCCGAGCGGTCCGCGTTTCATGGCGGTGCGCACGGCGTGGATCTCGACATTGGCCTGGTTCGTATTGCGTTGGCGCGCGGAGATCGTCTTGGGCAGATTATCGACCTGAACCACCAGACCAAGCGCATCGGTCATCCATCTGTAGCCTTCGTCCAGCAGCCAGGAATGGAATGTGGCCGCCTGCCTGTCGGCATCGACCCATATATCGAAACGCGGCATCTGCAGGCCGGCCGGAGTCAAAATGCCGGATGAGGGTGCCATTGACTGCTCGGGGGCCGCGCGCGATGCCTTCCGTTGATAGGCTGGATCGTCGCTGCTCGGCGCGGCTTGACTGAACATTTTCTTCATCGCATTCCGGCTGAGCGTCTCTTCCGCGATGTAGTCACCCTTGGAAACCTTGACGCGTTCCTTCACTAGCTCCGTCTCGGTCGGCCAGAGCAGGCTGTCCTCTGCCATCGAGCGTGCGCCGCGCGGCGATATTCCCCATTCGCGGAAGCTTTCGATGAAAGCCAGTCGCCAGTGCTCTCGGTCTACCGGATTCATGTCGTGGTCGGCCGTCACGATCGCGCGCAAATAGCCGCCGAACGTAATCCCGACGGGCGGGCAATAATCGATGGCACGAATGCACATCTGCAAGGCCCGGTCCGCGCAAAGCTGAGCTTCGTCGGCGAGGCGGTTGACGAGATCGGGATGGATGTCGCCTTCGCGCAGAACCCCGGTGCCTTCGGTGGCGATCCGGAACAGGTCCCGCGTCCGCGCCTGGTAAACCCTGGTGAAAGCGCCGAAGACAGCCGCAACCAGGATGGCGCCGCGATCATGTGGCTCAGACGTTTCGTCAAGCATTGCCGGATCGGGCCTTATCGGTTCCCAGACGCCCTTCACTTCCTTGCCGAGATAGCTGCGCAGCGCATCGCCGCGCCCCGACGCCAAGGCAAACTGCTGCGCGAGCTGGCCCAGTACGCTTTGGCGGACGAGGTCGCCGCGTGTGCGTGCAATCTGGTCGCGCAATACGCCCGGGTAGGAAAAATGCTGGAACAGCGCCACGATGTCGGCGAAAGCCTCGTGAAAGGCCAGCACGTCCTCGTTGACCGGCTCGCTAAAGCGCGGGTGCACGCCGTCGAGCAGGGCATGCGTCGTCTCGTGAGCGATGATGTCATGCGAAAGACAGGTGAATACCGTCGTGCCCGGGGTGTTCTTCTTGTCTTTTGCTTTAGTCGAGAAATATCCGAACAGCAGTGCCTTCTTCTGCGGACTGTAGAAGGCATTCTGCTGGCGTAGCGCGTGCGGGTAAATGCGCAGGCGGGGCACGTAGTTTTCCTCGTAGTCGCTGTTTGCGGCCCGCGCGCGCGGAGACCAGAGTGCTTTCCGTCCCAAAGCGCGTTCGAAATGTTCGATCGTCTTCATCGCGACCGCGTAACACATCTGTTGATGGAAGCGGGGGTCGGATTCCGATGGTTGAAGTCCGTCGGTCGCGAGCAGCGCGGGCGCGTTGAGGTCGACAGGCGTATAGGCGACACCGCTGCCTGGATCGATATCGATCACCTCAATGTATTCGCCGACCGGGCCTTTCTCCAAATTGTCTTCCCAAGGGATTTCGATCGTGATGCCGCTCATTCCAGCGAGATCGTAGCGCGCAGCGAGTGCCGGATCGAACGAGAATATTCGCAAACGCCGCGTGTTGGGGCGAGGATAGTCTTGCACGGCCGCGGTCCCTTGGATTGTTGATGCTTGTCGTTGCGTTAGCTCGCTGCGTTGGCCTGTTGTCACCCGGAGTATAGAAATTGTATGGATACCCGTCAAGATTGTATTCGGGCAATGCTTGAGGCGACGCCGTCAAGCGCGACAATAAGGGGCCGATTGCGTAAGCAAGATGAATTGCTTCGTCGCTGCGCGCCTTGCGCAAACGCTGAGGATTTGTCGCAGGCAATGACGGAGTATGCTGTCAATCGCTTGCCCTGGGCCACGTCTCCATGAACCCCGACGCCGACCGCATCATCGGACTCTATCAACGCCACGCCCGCGCCTGGGCGCAGGACCGCGGCAACCGGCTGATGGAGCGCGCGTGGCTCGACCGGTTTGGCGCGCTGCTGCCGGCCGGAGCTTCCGTGCTCGACATCGGCTGCGGCTCAGGTGAGCCGATCGCCCGTTACCTCATCCAGCAGGGATGTCATGTCACCGGTGTGGATTCGTCGCCGGAACTGATTGCCCTGTGCAGGGCGTCTTTTCCGGATCTTGCGTGGCACGTCGCCGACATGCGCACGCTCGCCCTCACGCGGCGCTTCGACGGTTTGCTGGGATGGGATAGTTTCTTCCACCTCTGTCCCGATGACAGCGCCGGATGTTTGCCATCTTCCGGGATCATGCTGGGCCGCGCGCGGCATTGATGTTCACGAGCGGTCCGGCGCATGGCGAAGCGATCGGGAGCTACAGGGGCGAGCCGCTCTATCATGCCAGCCTGGACGCCACTGAGTACCGCGTGCTGCTCTGCGCGAATGGTTTCGACGTGGTGGCGCATGTCGTCGAAGATCCGGACTGCGGCGGTCATACGGTCTGGCTGGCGCAACTCACCTAGCGCGGTCGGCTGGCCCACGCTGCGCGCAGGTCAGCCAGAACGATCCCGCACATGCCAGGTGGGCCCGGGATTGTTGGAAGATGACGAACGCTGGTATATTCTTTTCCGTCAAACCGACGTGTTCTCTCGGGGCCGCGTGCCGTCAAACCCTCAAGCCGGATCGTGACCTCCATCAGGCCAAAGTATGTCCAACAATGTATTCAATTGCCTTCCTGTTGACCGGCAGGTTTTCACGATTGTCGGCGCCGCGACCACCGCGCCGCAATGCGACGTTGAGCACCGCTTGCTCCTGATCTAGCCTAGGGCTGCGCGATGTCCCTCGATGCTTCCGCCGCGTTGCGATCTGGTTTGCCGGTCCGGCCGACCGGCGCTTCCCGCAAGAGCGTGCCGCTTGTGCTCTTCTTTTTTTCCATGAGCTTCATTGTTGCGGCCTGGTACTGGCTGGCGGCGCCGGTGCTGCTGGATCATGCGCTGATTGATCCCGCCAGAAAGCTCGACTGCGTGTCCTACGCGCCGTTCCGGAGCGGGCAGACACCGTGGAATTCCAACATCATCATCAGCCCGGAGCAGATTGCGGAAGATCTCGGCCAGTTGGCCGGGATATCGAACTGCATCCGCACCTACTCGGTCGAGAACGGGCTCGACAAGGTGCCTCAGCTGGCGTCGAAGGTCGGGCTGAAAGTCATTCTCGGTATTTGGCTCGGACGCGACCGCGTGAAGAACGCAACGCTGATCGACACCGCGGTATCGCTGGCCAAGGATTATCAGGGGACCGTGACCTCCGTCATCGTCGGCAGCGAGGTGCTGCTCCGGGGTGAAATGACGGTGGCAGACCTTCGCGAAATCCTCCGCTCGGTCAGGTCGCGTATCACGACGCCGATAACCTACGCCGATTCCTGGGATTACTGGCTGCGCTACCGCGAGATGGCGGCCGACGTCGATTTCGTCACGGTCCACATGTTGCCGTTCTGGGAAGATGAGCCGATCCGAGCCGAAAACGCGGCGGCACATGTCATCGATATCTACCACAAGGTGGCGCAGGCGTTTCCCGGCAAGGAAATCCTGATCGGGGAGGCGGGCTGGCCGAGCAAGGGACGCATGCGGGAGGTCTCGCTGCCGTCACGCATCAATCAGGCCCGCTTCGTTTCCGAACTGCTCGACCGGGCCGGCCGAGAAAAAATCCGCGTCAATCTGTTTGAGGCCTACGACGAATCATGGAAGCGCCAGTGGGAAGGCACGGTCGGCGCCCATTGGGGCCTTCTCGACGGCGATAGCCGTCAGATCAAGCATGCGCACGGAGCGGCCGTCAGCAATTATCCGTTCTGGAGGCTGCAACTGGGAGCCGGCCTTGCTTTCGGCATTTGTGTCTTTGCCGTTGCATTGTTGACGCTTTGGCGTCGGCGGACGGCGACAGGATTGGCGCCGTGGCTGGCCGTGTCGGCGTGCGCGACGACAGGCGGAATCCTGCTGGGGTTGGGTGCCGAAAAGGCCTTTTATGAAAACTATGGCGTCGCCGGTCTGCTGAACCAGGGATGGCTTCTGACCGCGGCCATCGCGCTGCCGCTGCTGTGCGCCAACGCGTTGATGGCCGGACGGCCATTGCCGTCCTTCCGGGAATTGCTCGGCCCGCGCGAAGGCTGGCCCTCGTCATTGCCTGTGCTGGTCCTGGGCGTTGTGCTGATGGTCACCACGCTGATCACCGTAGAGGTCGCGCTCGGCCTTGTGTTCGATCCGCGTTCGCGGGATTTCCCGTTCGCCAGCGTGACCATGGCGGCTGTGCCGGTCTGGACGGTGGCGCTGCTCTGCCGTCGAAAGTCAGACAACGGCGTCACCGCCGAGGCGGTGTTTGCAGGCCTGCTCGTGGCGGCTGCGCTTTTCCTCTTTTTCAATGAGGGTGTTCACAACTGGCAGTCGCTGTGGACGGCAGCGGCGTTCGTTCTGTTTGGCGCCGCGCTGTCGCCGCCGCGTTTCGTTGCTGTGTCGAGCGCGCTACCGAACATGCCGTTCGTGTTCCGGAAGACGCTTCGCAAGCAACAACTCGCCGTACAACCGGTCGCCGTCGCTTCCCTGCCACCGCCAAAGCCGCAGGCCGGCGGCGGCGGCTTCGTTGCGGCGACGTCAAAGGTCGAATGCGACAAATAGCTGTGTGCTGAAGAGGGCTCTGGTCCGGGAACGAACGCATGTGGTCGAACAGATTTTCCCGGCGCCGTTTGGGCAAGCTTGCAGGATGGGCGGCGCTCGGCCTGTCGACGGGATCGGTCAAGTCAGCGGATGCACAAAGCAGTTCCAGCGGCCAGAAACCCAGCGCGGCCTTCCCGGCTGATTTTAGATGGGGCACCGCGACCTCGTCGTATCAGATCGAAGGCGCCGTCAACGAGGACGGCCGAGGGCCGTCGATCTGGGATCGTTTTGCGCACACGCCCGGAAAAATTGCCGATCACAGCACTGGCGACGTCGCTGACGACCACTTTCATCGCTACAAGGACGACGTCCAGTTGATGAAGGCGCTGGGGACGAAGACCTACCGCTTCTCGATCGCGTGGCCTCGCGTTTTTCCCGAAGGAACAGGCACGCCCAATCCGAAGGGCCTCGATTTCTACAACCGGTTGCTCGACGAGCTGCTGGCAAACGGCATCGAGCCGTTTGCCACCCTGTATCATTGGGATTTACCCCAGGCGCTGCAGGACCGCTTCGGCGGCTGGGTGTCGCGCGACACGTCGAAAGCCTTTGCGGATTACTCGGGCTATGTCGCCGAGCGCCTGAGCGACCGCGTCAAGCACATCTTCACGATCAACGAATGTTCGAGGCTGGTTCATCTCGGCCATGGCCTTGGCCTCGACGCGCCGGGCCTGAAACTGTCGCTAGGCGAACAGAACCAGGTTCGTCACCACGTTGCCCTTGGGCACGGCCTTTCCGTGCAGGCGATCCGGGCACACGCCAGGGCCGGAACCAAAATCGGCCTCGCCGAGAACATGGTCAACTGCATCCCCGCGATCGAGACGCCGGCGAACATCCGCGCCGCCGAGATCGCCGTGCGCGAGCTCAACGCCGGTTATCTGACCGCGATCCTCGAAGGAAAATTCACCGACGCCTATCTGGCGCAGCCCGACGCCCCGAAACACACCGCCGACGATCTCAGCATCATTTCGTCGCCGATCGACTTCGTCGGGCTGAATGTCTACACGCCCGACCATTACGTCGTGGCCGCTGACAATTCGCGCGGCTATACGCTGGCGCCGTTTCCGGCATCGTTCCCGCATATGGATGCGTCCTGGCTGAGGATCGGTCCGGAGGCGCTGTACTGGGCGCCGCGTCACGCGGCGAAGATCTGGGGCGTGAAGTCGATCTACATCACCGAGAACGGGACGTCGTCGACGGATCAGCCGGCCGCGGACGGCAACATCTATGACGTCGACCGGGTCATGTATCTGCGCAACTATCTGTTCCATCTGCAGCGCGCGACGTCGGAGGGCGTCCCGGTGGCCGGCTACTTCCTGTGGAGCCTGATCGACAATTTCGAATGGATGGACGGCTACCAGAAACGCTTCGGAATCTACCACGTCGACTTCAACACCCAGCGCCGCACGCCGAAACTGAGTGCGTCGTTCTATCGGGAGGTTATCAAGCAGAATGCGGTGGTGTGAGGGGACTCACTGTCGTCCCGGCGAAGGCCGGGACCCATACCGCGTGATCTATCCGTGAAAGTGACGGCGTCAGATACTTTTTACAACAATGACCGCCGCGGCGTATGGGTCCCGGCCTTCGCCGGGACGACGCGAGACTGTTGTCTAAAACATCTCGAAATATTCGCGATGTTCCCATTCCGAGACCTCGGCCTGGAAGCGTTCGATCTCGGCGTTCTTGATGTGGACGTAATAGTCGACGAACTCTTTTCCGAACGCTTGACGAAAAAACGGATCGTCGCTGAGCGCGGTCACCGCTTCGCGCAGCGTCTTCGGCAACAGCGCCGCCTTGGTCTCATAGGGCGTGTCGGCTGACGGGCCAGGATCGAGCTTGCGGTCGACGCCATCGAGCCCTGAGAGAATCTGCGAGGCCATGTAGAGATAGGGATTGGCGGCGGGTTCGCCGATGCGATTTTCCAGACGTGTCGCAGCATCATTGGGGCCGCCGAGCACGCGGATCATGACGCCGCGGTTGTCGCGGCCCCAGATCGCCCGATCCGGCGCCAGCGAATAGGTGCGGTAGCGCTTGTAGCCGTTGATGGTCGGCGTCGTGAACACGGCGGAGGCGCGGGCGTGGGCCAGCAGTCCCGCGAGATAGTTGCGCGCAAACGGGCTCAGTACCTCGCTGCCTTCCGTGGTCATGAACGCGTTGTCGCCGCTGGCGCGCGATACGATGGATTGATGCAGATGCCAGCCGGACGCGAACACGTTCGGCAGTTTGGGCCGGCACATGAAGGTGGCGTGATAGCCGTGGCGCCGGGCGACCTGTTTTACGGCGCTGCGAAACAGCACCATGTTGTCGGCGGGCGTCAGCCCCCTGGTCGGCGCAAAGGTGAATTCGCATTGGCTCGGGCCGAACTCGACCTCGACCGACCGCAGCGGCAGGCCGAGCGCCAGCACCTCGCGCCGGATGATTTCCAGCACCGGCTCCATCTGGTCGTAGCGCTGCTCGGTCAGATATTGATAGCCGTGCGACAGCAGGCTCACCGAAGGCGGCTGACCGGGCTGCCCGGCATCCTCCGGCGCCATGTGCGCGTCTTCGAGCTTGAAGATGTGAAACTCGACCTCAAGCCCGGCAACGAAATCGTAGCCGCGCTGGCCGAGTTGATCGAGCACCCCGCGATAGAGATGCCTTGTCGCGAACGGCACCGGGCGGCCATCGCTGAAATAGATGTCGCAGAGCAGCCAGCCGGTCGTCGGCGCCCATGGCAGCACGCGGAACGTGGTGGGATCCGCAACCATCAAGACGTCGGCGGCGCCCTCCATCTCGCGCATGCCAAAACCGCCGCCGGACGTGAACACCGGAAACACCGTGCGGTGCGAGGTGTCCTTGGCGAGCATGGTGGTGGTAATGGAGCAGCCACTCTCCAGCGAGGCCAGCGCCTCGCTTGCGACCAGCGTCTTGCCGCGCAGGATGCCGTGCTGGTCCGGGAACGACAGCCGGATGACTTCGAGTTTTTGCTCTTCGACAATGCGGCGCAGGCGGCTTGCCGCCTCCTTCTGCTCCGCCGACCACAGGCCGTGACGCTCCACGAAACTCAACGCGTCACTCCCTTTCTTCTCCCTCGCCCCGCTTGCGGGGAGAGGGGCGGGGTGAGGGGGACTCTCCGCGAAGCCGGTGCGAATTGAAGGACCTGTACCCCCTCACCCGGATCGCAAGAGCGATCCGACCTCTCCCCGCAAGCGGGGAGAGGTGAACCGAAACCTCGGCGTCTGCTCAATTTCAGCAAATCCATCACTCAGCCGCCGTCAGATGCCGGATCTTGTCCGATATCTCGCCCGGCACCGGCGCGGCCCATGGCGCGCCGCGGCGGCGTTTGACGTCGACTTCCATCCAGTAGATTTCCCAGCCCCGAGTCGGCCCGATGCCGTCCATAGTGGCGGGGCCCTGGATGCTGCGCGCGCGGGACGCGTCGAGGAACATGAACGGCTTCTCGCCGCCGGAGACCTTTTCGATCTCCTGCCGCAGCAGGCGGCGATATTGCACGATCGCCTTGTCTGAGGTGCCGAGATGTTCGTTGGTGCGATCCTGGATCGCGCCCATTGACTCCACCGCCCACTGGTCGTGCACGTTGATGTCGGCGCCCATGCCGGTATAGGTCGCGGTCGCCTGCTCGTGCGGATCGAAACCGTAATCGTTCGATCTGTTCTTGCGCGATTTATAATCGGGCAATTCATAGAGTTCGAGGCGCTGGTCGCGCATCTTCTTCTTGTCGACCGGCGTCGTGTAGGAAGTGAAGATCGCGAACCAGTAGCAGTTCTCGTCATCGACCGGCACATGCCACTGCGTGATCGTCATCTCCTGGCTCATCGGGATGACGAAGCCGTGCGGGAACAGCTGGTTGGTGACGCGCACATGGGTGCGCTCCTCGTCGATCTCGCGCAGTGCGATCAGCCGCAGGCCATATTCGGTATGCTCGACATTGATGATCGGGTTGTCGTATTCGCGCAGGATTTTCGTCATCGGCATGTCCGATCCAGCGGACGCGCCGCGGAACTGCTTGCCGTAGGAAGCCGAAGTATCCTCGTCCTCGAAGAAGCGATGCAGGAAGGAGGCGTGCGCCGGATCGATGCCGACTTCGAGCGCCTGCAGCCAGTTGCAATTGATGTGGCCCTTGAACGCGAAGGTGTGGCTGTCGGGCGCGATGAAGCAGTCGATCTCCGGAAATGCCGGCGGCTCGCCTTCGCCGAGATAAGCCCAGAGGATGCCGCTCTTCTCGACCACGGGATAGGAGCGCTGCTTGATGCCCTTGCACAGGTTGGAGCCCTTCGGCTCCGCCGGCGTCTCGATGCACTGGCCCGACGTGTCGAACAGCCAGCCATGGAACGCGCAGCGCAGGCCGCCATGTTCGAGCCGGCCGAAAGCAAGGTCTGCGCCGCGGTGGGCGCAATGGCGGTCGATCAGGCCGTAGCGGTCGTTCTCGTCGCGGAATAGCACGAGGTTCTCGCCGAGCAGCTTGACGGCTTTGACCGGCCGCGGGCCCTGTAGCTCGTCGACCAATGCGGCCGGTTGCCAGTACATCCGCATCAGTTTCCCGCAGGGGTCCTTTGCCCCGGTGCGGGTGATCAGGTCGTTCGCTTCCTGGCTCATCATGGCGTTCAGCCCTTTCGTCGGAGGCGGTTTGTTCGCCTATTGAACGAATGGGCGAATTATGCCATGACTGTAGAGGACGGCAAGCACAATTTTGAACGCTTCCAATCGGAAGGGCCAATGCCAAAGCTGAAACGCGCCGAGGGCGAAGAGCGCGCCACCGATTTCGTCGAGAGCCTCGACCGCGGCATCCGCCTGCTCCAGGTGTTCGGCACGATCGGGGCCCCGGCGACGTTGAGCGATCTGGCGCGCGCCGCCGATCTGCCGCGCGCCACCGCCCGCCGCATCCTGTTCACGCTCGAGCACGGCGGCTTCGTCACGTCAGACGGCAAACTGTTCACGCTGACGCCGCGCGTGCTGACCCTCGCAGCCTCCTATCTTCAGTCGAGCCAGGTGGTGACGGTGCTGCAACCGGTGCTCGACCGGATCGCGCTGGCCGCGCAGGAAATAAGCTCGCTGGCGGTGCTCGATGGCGACGAGGTCGTTTTCATCGCGCGCGGCAGTCCGACGCGGGTGTTCTCCGCCGGCCTCGACATCGGCTACCGCCTGCCGGCGTTCTGCACCTCGGTCGGCCGCGTCATGCTCGGCCAGTTCGACGATGGCGATCTCACGGCGCGGCTCGCCGCCATGCGGCGCGAGCCGATGACGCCACACACGGTGACCGATCCAAAACGATTGCTTGCTTGCGTGCGCGGCGATCGCGAACAGGGCTATTCGCTGGTCGATCGCGAGGCCGAGCCGCATTTCCGTTCGATCTCGGTCCCGGTGCGCCGTTACGACGACGTGATCGTCGGCGCCATCAACATGGGCGCGCATGTTGATCGGGTCTCGACGGCCGAGATGATCGAGCGGTTTTTGCCGTTGCTGAAAGAGGGCGGGGAGTCGGTCAGATCGATGTTGCTGTGACTATGCCGCACCTCGTGGGCAACCTGAAAAGCTATTTGAAGGTCATTGCCCCGAAGAGAGCAGCTCTATTTGTCGCTGAGCTGTGACGTAGCCCCAGATACCGGCAATCGTGATCGTTAGCAGCGCAGCCGCACCCAAGAGAGGCCACTTGGAAGTACCGCGGAAGCCAGCGTCCATATGCAGGAAGCCAAACAGCGTAACGGGAGTCTGAAACGCCAATGCGCCAATGTAGCGCGTGATCGAAATGCCATGCTGATACGGCTTCCAGTCCGGGCCGGCATTTATACCCAGAATGAGATCCGAAGGCGTCAGATAGTCGTAGTAATACCAGGTCAATATGGCGGTAAGCGGCAACGCCGGAAGCACTGCAAATCGCGCTCGACTACCAACCATCCGATGCCAGGTTGCAACGAGGGCGGCTTGAAAGGCCTGAGGTAAAGCAAATACGAGGATGGATCCGATCGCGGCAATGATACCAAGGATGGGCGTCTGTATGGCCATCATGGAGAGAACGTCTTCCCGGGTTCTGTGCGGGTTACCGTGCACGATGTCGAAGAACACAAGGTGAGCGATACTCCTTGCACCGACGGCCATCGCCGCGAAAGATGACCCACAAGAGGCTGTGTGCATAAGAAGCGCCAATAGCGCGATTGTTCATTGAAAATGGCCCCGTTCAATTCTGCGTAGCCCGCTCACTATCGCCGATGGCTGAGCAGGTTTTGTGCATAAATTCAGGGATTTTCGTGCCTAAATGCCCCGCTTGCGCCGTGCTCGCGGTCAGAGTTGGTGGATACGCGGAGTTCATCATCACCCACCTTGAACGGAGGCCGCATTTTTCGTCATCTGCCATGAACGCGATCCCCTCCCGCCTGCACGAAGCTGATGCAGATGCCGCGAGAGATCGAATGAACAATCCCAATTGGGCTGTCCGTATTGTCGCCGTCCCTCCCGGCGAGGCGCCGCTATGGGTGCGTCAGAAATGGGTCGGCCTCGATTTGCCGGTCATGCGCTATGCGGCGCACCGCAAAATGCTGGCCTTCGGCGTCCTGTCCATACTGCAGTCGTGGCCAGCGCAATGGGCAGCCATTCTCCGTGGACGCGCAGAGCGAGTCGCCGGCTATGCGGTGGCGGCAGCACCCGCTATCGGCATTCTCGCCAAAGCGAGTCCGGAGGCTGCCGCATGGTGGCGCGAGAACACGCCGCATCTGATCGCGCCGAAGCGCTACCTCGTGTTTCACGAGGAAGTCTGCCGGATTGCCGATATCTGATGGGGAAACTAAAACCGGCTAGCGCTTGAGCGCGGCGGCGATCATTTCGAACTTGGCGACGATCTGCGGTGTCACCAGATAGCGAAGCGTGCCCGCAACCGACAGGCTGACGACGATCGCGACGATCGTGTACTGCGCCGTCAACACCGCCAGTATCGCGCGAAGCGGGCGCGGCCGGCTCCTCGGCATCTTCGCGGCGATGCGGATGGAAGCGTCGTCTTCAAGGGTACTCATGCGATTTCATCCTGCATGGTGGCTGAGCGGATCGCATCAGTGTTCGGATCGCAGCTGATCGAGGCGCGACCGCAGTTGCCGGTTCGCCCGTTCGCTGGCGCGCAGCTTGCGCGCCCAGTTCAGCTCAACGACGCCTCCGGCCTCGCTTGCGCCTGAAAACATCAGGCCCGCGGCGAAACGATCGCGCCAGACCAGGCGCGCCAGGCAGGAGATTCCCTTGCGTTCGATTTCGAAATCCACCTCGTCGGGCACGAGGGCCGAATTTTCAAATTCGATCCTGGCACCGAACTGGCTGAAGTTGCGCACGACGCAGGCGAGCGTCGAAGAGCGGGCGTTGAAGGCGACCCTTCCGCCGTAATAGACGCGGTTTCTCGGCAGTTTGCGGCGCTCGGACATGATCTGTATTCCCTGCGTTTAACGCTTTGGTAACACTATTAGAGGGTGTGTTTCCGCATGGAACTGTTGCGGTGGTTAACCGCGGCCGTGGTTAATGGTGGCGTTCTTTTCGCGAGCGGTGCACGAAGACGCTGCGCCCGCTCAGCCCCGCGCGAACATCCGCGCTTCATCGTGCAGCACTGGCGCCACCGCATCGACCAGCCGCGACGCGGCGTCGTTGACGTTCAGGCCCGCGGTATCCACCACGGCCGACGCGCGGGCGTAGAGCGGTTCGCGGCTGACCAGGATGGTGCGCAGTTCGGCCATCGCGGAGCGATCGTCCGCCATCGGCCGCAGGTCGCCCTGGCCGCGCACCCGCGCCATGTGTTCTTCGGGCTTCGCCTTCAGCCAGATCGTGTAGAACGACGACAGGATCAGGTCGAACGTCAGTGGTTCGGAGACGATGCCGCCGCCGGTTGCCAGCACCATCAGTTCCTTGCGCGCCAGCAATTGCCCGAGCGCGGCCTGCTCCATGCGCCGAAAGCCTTCCTGGCCGTAGAGCGCGATGATCTCGGCGACGGACAATCCGTTCTGCGCCTCGATCTCCTTGTTGAGTTCGACAAAGCTCCAGCCGATCTTCTTCGCCAGCATCTTGCCGAGCGTCGATTTGCCGGCGCCACGCAGGCCGATCAGGGCGATGCCCGAGAACGACATCTTGCGATGCGCCGCAGTACTGCCGCCCGCGAGCACATCCTTGGCCTGCGCGATCTGCGCGGATGTCGCCTTGCGCACGAGGTCGCGGATGACAGCCCAGTCGGGCACAGGTTCAGTGGAGGGAATGAGATCTTCCAGATGCGCGCCCATCGCGTTCGACACCCGGCGCAGCAGCACGATCGAGACGTTGCCCTTGCCGCTTTCGAGCTGGGCGATATAGCGTTCGGAAATGCCGGAGACCTTCGCGAGCACTTTTCGCGACATGCCGCGCAACGCCCGCATGGTGCGCACGCGCTGGCCGAGCTGCTCAAGAAAGCCGGTTTCGGGATCGCTGGTTTCGGACATTTCCCTGAGTTAGCCCTGACTGCGAATCGGCGCGGTTCGGAAACATAATGCCGATGAGGATTGACAGCAAGCGCGCCCGGTGGTCTTTATATGAATTATAATTCTTAAAATCTGGGAGAAGCGTCGTGAGCGGCACGTCCGGTTCCTACAATGCGGTGACCTGGCTGCTTGATCGCAATGTCGACGAGGGCCGCGGCGCCAAGCTCGCCTTCACCGATACGGTCTCCGAACTCACCTATGGCGATCTGCAGCGGCAAAGCCGCCGCGTCGCCAACATGCTGCGTCGGCTCGGCGTCCGCCGCGAAGAGCGCGTCGCGATGATCATGCTCGACACGGTCGATTTTCCCTGCGTGTTCCTGGGCGCAATCCGCGCCGGCATCGTGCCGGTGCCGCTCAACACGCTGCTGACGGCGGATCAATATGCCTATGTGCTGGCGGATTGCCGCGCGCGGGTGCTGTTCGTGTCCGAAGCGCTGCTGCCGGTCGTGAAAGACATCGTCGGGCGGATGCCGGACCTCGAGCATGTCATCGTGTCCGGCAAGGAGGCGCACGGCCACAAGAAGCTCTCCGACGAACTCGCGCGCGAGAGCGATACGTTTGCGACCGTGCCGACCCATGCCGAGGAGCCGGCCTTCTGGCTCTATTCCTCCGGCTCCACCGGCATGCCCAAGGGTGTGCGGCACGTGCATTCCAGTCTGCAGGCGACCGCCGATACTTTTGCCACGCAGGTGCTCGGCATCCAGGAGGGCGACGTCTGCCTCTCCGCGGCAAAACTGTATTTCGCCTACGGGCTCGGTAATGCCTTGACCTTCCCGATGGCGGTTGGCGCCAGCTCCGTGCTGAATGCAGACCGGCCGACGCCGGGTCGGATGTACGACCTCTTGAACGGGTACAACCCGACCCTCTTCTTTGGCGCGCCGACGCTGTTCGCCTCGATGTTGAACGACGAGGCGGCGAAGAACGCGCGTGCCGGCACGCGGCTGCGGCTCTGCTCCTCCGCCGGCGAACCGTTGCCGGAATCGGTCGGCAATGCCTGGAAGGCGCGCTTCGGTGTCGACATCCTCGATGGCGTCGGATCGACCGAGCTGCTGCACATCTTCCTCTCCAATGCGCCGGGCGATATCAAATATGGCTCGGCGGGCCGCCCGGTGCCGGGCTACAAGGTGCGGCTGGTCAATGACGCCGGCGCTGATGTGCCTGATGGCGAGGTCGGCGAGTTGCTGGTCGATGCGCCGTCGGCCGGCGAGGGCTACTGGAACCAGCGCAGCAAGAGCCGGCAGACCTTCGAGGGCCGCTGGACCCGCACCGGCGACAAATACGTTCGCGATGCCGATGGCCGCTACACGTTCTGCGGCCGGGCCGACGACATGTTCAAGGTCTCCGGCATTTGGGTGTCGCCGTTCGAGGTCGAGAGCGCGCTGATCGTGCACCCCGCGGTGCTGCAGGCCGCCGTCGTGCCGGAAGCCGATGCCGACGGGCTGTTGAAGCCGAAGGCCTTCGTCGTGCTGCGCCCGGATGGCAACCGCGATGGTCTGTATGAATCGCTCAAGGAGCACGTCAAGCAGAAGATCGGCCCGTGGAAATATCCGCGCTGGATCGAGGTGGTGGATTCACTGCCGATGACAGCGAACGGAAAGATCCAGCGCTACAAGCTGCGGGAACACAATTGATGCCGTCATTCCGGGGCGTCCGAAGGACGAATCCGGAATCTCGAGATTCCGGATCGGCTCGCTTCGCGATCCGTCCGGAATGACTGAGCAGGAACCATCATGACAACTCTCTCCCCCACAGGCTTCCTCACCATCGGCGCGTCCGATCTCGAATACCGCATGATCGGTCCGTCACCTCAGGACACGCCGACCATCGTGATGCTGCATGAAGGCCTCGGCTCGGCCGGCCTGTGGGGTGACTTCCCGGACAAGCTTCAGGCCGCCACCGGAGCCGGTGTATTTGCTTACTCGCGCGCGGGCTACGGCGCGTCGACGCCGGTGAAATTGCCGCGCCCGGTCGACTACATGCACAGCGAAGCGCTCGACGTGCTGCCAAAGCTGCTCGATGCGATCGGCTTTCGCCGCGGGCTGCTCGTCGGCCATTCCGACGGCGCCTCGATCGCGGCGATCTATACGGGTGCGCATCAGGATCACCGCGTCGAAGGCGTCGTGATGATCGCGCCGCATTTCATCGTCGAGGACATCTCGGTGAGTTCGATCGCCAAGATCAAGACCGCCTATGAGACCTCGGACCTGAAGGCAAAGCTGGCGCGCTGGCACAAGGATGTCGACAACGCCTTCCATGGCTGGAACGGCGCCTGGCTCGATCCGGCCTTCCGCAACTGGGATATTTCCGAATACCTCGCCTATATCCGCGTGCCCGTGGCGATCCTGCAGGGTCTGGACGACGAGTATGGGACAATGCGCCAGATCGAGATCGCCCAGGAAGAGTGCTACTGTCCTGTCGATGTGACGGTGATTCCGGGGGCGGGACACCAGCCGCATCGGGAGGCGCCGGGGGCGACGCTGGATGCGGTCCAGGAATTCGCAAACGCGGTGTTGCGTGTCCACGGCTCGCAGGGACGGGCCGCGTAAGCTATTTTTCCGTGCACTGTTTGGGACTGTTGGTCGTCGGGTCACGCCCCGATGACCACCCCGCCTCTGGCCACAGGCAATCTTCCGCTGCCGCGATGGGCCTATGTGCCGGGCGAGGCTGACGAAGCCCACGCCGACTACGAAACGCTGGCGCAGGTCACCGCATTGGTGCCGTCGCGGTTCGGCGGCCATGTGCCGGCGCGGCATCCGGCGCTACGCTATGCGCTGCGGCTCAACGACCACGGCTATTTCTGGGAGTCGCAGGAGATCCGTGAGGCGGTGTGGGCAGCCGCACCGCAAGGCGGCCGCGAGCGAATCCTGCTGCGCGCCTGCATCCAGATCGCGACCGCGAATTTGCGCCTGCGTATGCAGAAGCCGCACGCCGCAGCAAGGTTGCTTGGGGAAGCGCTCGCCGAACTCAAGGCGCTCGGCATGCGCAACGCCGGCGGCGACGGCTTCGCCGACGGTTTTCCGGTTTTGGCCCTGGCCGAACTCGTCAAGGTCAAACTAGGGCGGCCGCAGCTTGCCAAGTCCGATTGGGTGGCCTTTGGCTCTGTCAGCCGAACATGAAACAAAATGCATGTTCCGACGTTTTGGACTAGACCTGATCAAAAACATGCATTATTGTGCATGTAAGGTAAGGCTAACAAAAGCGTCAGGGTGGCCCAATGGCTGGCGAAGATCGCGTCCTCGCAGGCGGTGCAAAATACATCGATTTCCAGACTGATCCGTCGCGCTACCGGCACTGGAAGCTCGATGTGGCTGGTGACGTCGCGACGCTGACCATGGACGTCGACGAGAATGCCGGCCTGTTCGAAGGCTATCAGTTAAAACTCAATTCCTACGATCTCGGCGTCGACATCGAACTCGCCGACGCCGTCCAAAGGCTGCGCTTCGAGCATCCGGAAGTAAAAGTCGTGCTGATGCGCTCGGGCAAGAACCGCGTGTTCTGCGCCGGCGCCAATATCCGCATGCTGGCGGGCGCCACCCACGCCCACAAGGTCAATTTCTGCAAATTCACCAACGAGACCCGCAACGGTCTGGAAGATTCGTCCGAGAATTCCGGCCAGCGTTTCATTACCGTCGTCAACGGCACGGCGGCCGGCGGCGGCTATGAGCTGGCGCTGGCGACCGATCACATCATGCTTGCCGACGACGGCTCAGCCGCGGTGTCGCTGCCGGAAGTGCCGCTGCTCGCGGTGTTGCCGGGCACCGGCGGTCTGACGCGCGTGGTCGACAAGCGCAAGGTGCGCCGCGATCACGCCGATTATTTCTGCACCATCGAGGAAGGCATCAAGGGCAAGCGCGCCGTGCAATGGCGCCTGGTCGACGAGATCGTGCCGAACAGCAAGCTGGAAGCCAAGGTCGCCGACCGCGCCAAGGAATTCGCCGCCGCCTCCAGGCGCAACGGCAATGGCAAGGGTCTCGCGCTGACGCCGCTCAAGCGCACCATCAATGAGGCCGGCATCCGCTATGGTTTTGTCAGCGTCGATATCGACCGCGCACAGCGCATCGCCACCATCTCGATCAAGGCGCCGGAAGAAGCCCCGCCCGCCGACATCGACGGCCTGATCGCGCAAGGCGCATCGTTCTGGCCGCTGCAGGTCGCGCGCGAGCTCGATGACGCGATCCTGCACCTGCGCATCAACGAGCTAGAGACCGCGATGCTGCTGTTCAAGTCGCATGGCGACCGCGCAGGCGTCGTCGCCTGCGACGCGTTCCTCGATGCCAACAAGGCGCATTGGCTGGTCAACGAGATCAGGCAATACTGGAAGCGGGTGCTGAAACGCATCGACGTCACCTCGCGCACGCTGGTGACGCTGGTCGAGCCCGGCTCCTGCTTCGTAGGCACGCTGGCCGAACTCGTGTTCGCCGCCGACCGCTCCTACATGCTGATCGGCCAGAAACAGGGCGACAACCGCGCCCCGCCGACCATCGAACTGACCGCGATGAATTTCGGGCCGTATCCCATGAGCCATGGCCTGACGCGGCTGCAGTCGCGCTTCCAGGCCGATCCGTCCGATCTCGAGCGCGCCGAGGCCACTATCGGCACCACGCTCGATGCCGAGGCGGCCGAAGAACTCGGCCTCGTCACCTTCGCGCTCGACGATATCGACTGGGACGACGAGGTGCGGGTGTTCCTGGAGGAACGCACCTCCTTCTCGCCCGACGGCCTTACCGGCATGGAAGCGAACTTGCGCTTCGTCGGACCCGAGACCATGGAATCGAAGATCTTCTCGCGCCTCACCGCGTGGCAGAACTGGATCTTCCAGCGCCCCAACGCCGTCGGCGAAAACGGCGCGCTGCGCCGCTACGGCACCGGCCAGAAGGCGCAATTCGATATGACGCGGGTTTGATTCGTGTCCCGGGCGCGATGCAGCGCGCTTGCGCTGCTTCGCAGAACCGGGACCCACACGGACCGTTACTGAAATGGTCTCGGCTCTGCGGCGCACCGCTTCGCGTCGCACCGCGTCCGGGACACGAGAGCGAGCAAGGAGCACGCGATGAACTTCATGAACGTCGATTACTCAACCAAGATTCCCAACAACGTGAATCTCAGTGAAGATCGCCAGGTGCTCAAGGCGCTCGAAGGCTGGCATCCCGGCTATATGGATTGGTGGAGCGACATGGGGCCGGAGGGCTTCCAGCAGTCGCTGGTGTACCTGCGCACCGCCTATTCGGTCGATCCGCGCGGCTGGGCCAAGTTCGATTACGTCAAGATGCCGGAATATCGCTGGGGCATTCTCCTTGCTCCCCAAGAGGAAAATCGCGTCATTCCGTTCGGCGAGAATTTTGGCAAGCCGGCCTGGCAGGAAGTCCCGGGCGAACACCGCGCCACGCTGCGCCGCCTGATCGTGATCCAGGGCGACACCGAGCCGGCCTCGGTCGAACAGCAGCGCCATCTCGGCAAGACCGCGCCCTCGCTGTACGACCTGCGCAATTTGTTCCAGGTCAATGTCGAAGAGGGTCGCCATCTCTGGGCGATGGTCTATCTCTTGCAAAAGTATTTCGGCCGCGACGGTCGCGAAGAGGCCGATGATTTGTTGCGCCGCCGCTCCGGTGACGCGGACTCGCCGCGCATGCTCGGCGCCTTCAACGAGGCGACGCCCGACTGGCTGTCGTTCTTCATGTTCACCTACTTCACCGACCGCGACGGCAAGATGCAGCTGCACTCGCTCGCGCAGTCCGGCTTCGATCCGCTGTCGCGCACCTGCCGCTTCATGCTGACCGAAGAGGCGCATCACATGTTCGTCGGCGAGACCGGCATCAGCCGCGTCGTGCAGCGCACCTGCGAGGCGATGAAGGCCGCCGGCATCACCGATCCCACCGATATCGCAAAAGTCCGCGCGCTCGGCGTGATCGATCTGCCGACCATCCAGAAGAAACTACATTTGCATTACTCGCTGTCGCTGGATCTGTTCGGCTCGGAAGTCTCGACCAACGCGGCTAATGCCTTCAACGCCGGCATCAAGGGCCGCTACAAGGAAACCCAGATCGACGACGACCATCAGCTGAAGAACGCGACCTATCCGGTGCTGAAACTGATCGACGGCGTGATCAAGCGCGTTGACGAGCCGGCGCTGACCGCGCTCAACATGCGCCTGCGCGATGACTACACGCAGGATTGCGCCAAGGGCATGCTGCGCTGGAACAAGATCATCTCGCTCGCCGGCTACCAGTTCAAGCTGACGCTGCCGGACGTCGCATTCCATCGTCATATCGGCGAGTTCAAGGACATCAACGCGACCCCGGAGGGCGTGTTGATCGACGCCGCCACCTGGAACGCGCGCAAGAACGATTGGCTGCCGTCATCGGACGATGGCGACTTCATCGCCTCGCTGATGACGCCGGTTACGGAAGCCGGCACCTACGCCTCCTGGATTTCGCCGCCCAAGGTCGGCATCGACAACAAGCCCGGCGATTTCGAGTACGTGAAAATCGAGACGTGAGCCGCTTGCTTAACCTCTCCCCGCTTGCGGGGAGAGGTCGCCGCGCTCTTGCGCGGCGGGTGAGGGGGTACAGGTCTCACTCCGCTCTGAACTCGTGGAGAGAGCCCCTCACCCCAACCCTCTCCCCGCAAGAGCGGGGCGAGGGAGCAGACCACCGGTGACGCCGCTCCTACCCCGCGATCTCCAGCCCCGCATTCGCGTAGACCACGCCGCCGTCGACCGCGATGGTGTTGCCGACGACATAATCGCCGGCGCGCGAGGCGAGGTAGATGGCAATTCCCGCCATATCCTCGTCGGTTCCGATCCGCTTCGCCGGAATGCGCTTGGCGACGTCGTCGGCGTGATCGCGTGCGGCCTTGTTCATGTCCGACTTGAAGGCGCCCGGCGCGATCGCGGTGACGTTGATATTGTCCTTGACCAGTTTGGTAGCCATGCGCCGTGTCAGATGGATCACCGCGGCCTTGCTCGCGGCGTAGGAATAGGTCTCCGTCGGGTTGACGAAGATGCCATCCACCGAAGCGATGTTGATGACCTTGGCCGGCCGTTCGTGCGAGGCCGCCGCGCGCAGCGGTTTCGCCAGCGCCTTGGTCAGGAAGAACAGCGACTTGACGTTGAGGTCCATGACCTTGTCCCAGCCGCTCTCCGGAAACTCGTCGAACTCCGCGCCCCATGCGGCGCCGGCATTGTTGACGAGGATGTCGAGCTTCGGCTCGAGCTTGATCATCTCGGCTGCCAGCCTGTCGCAACCTTCGACCGTCGAAATATCGATCGGCAGCGCGATGCACTCGCCGTCATAGGCCGCGGAGAGCTCTTTCGCGGTCGCCTCGCAGGGACCGGCCTTGCGCGCGGTGATGTAGACCTTCGCAGCTCCCTGCGCGAGAAACCCGGCCGCGATCATCTTGCCGATCCCGCGCGATCCACCCGTCACGAGCGCGACGCGGCCCTTTAGTGAAAACAGATCCTTGAACATGCGTTCCTCCTTTTGCTCTTGGCAGCGGTTTTGAGCGCGGGGGCAGGGCGAGTCAAGGAAACAACCGTCGTTCCGGCGAAGGCTCAGATGCGCAATTGCGCATCTGAGCCTTCGCCGGAACGACGAAATCAGCTAAGCCGCGTCGATGCGGCGGAAGCCGTTCCACATCGCGGTGGCGGCGCCGGAGGTCAGCACCGGGATAATGCGCTCGTCCTGGTAATTTCCGTTGAGCGAGACCCGCTGCAGCGCGGTCAAATGACCGGCGCTTTCCGGGAAGATCATGCCCGGCCGGGTCGTCACCGCGGTCTTGAAGCCAGCCGCCTTGGCGAGTGTGAACTCCCGCTGCCCGGCGGCGATCTTGTCGCCATAGGGATAGGCAAGATGCAGCACCGGGCGTTGCAGCGCCGCCTCGATCCGCATCCGGCTGGTGGCGATTTCGAAACTGGCGGTCGCCTCGGTCTGCTTGGCCAGATTGCAATGCGTGATTGTATGCGCGCCGATGGTCACGAGCGGTTCGTCGGCAAACGCCTTCAACTCGTCCCAGGACATGCAGAGGTCGCGGGCGATCTTGGTCTCGTCCACATCATAGCGGGTGCATAGCGCGGAGATTTCGCGTTGCACGTCGAGCTCGCCCGGCAGGCTACGCAGCCACTCGTGCAGCCGGTCGAAGGCGAGCTGCTTGGCAACCGGCGTCGAGGCATCGAGGCGGGTAACCACGCCGCCGATCGGCACCTCGATCGAGGAAGCCTTGGCGAGCGCCAGCTCCATTGCAACCCACCACAACCGGCCGGTGCCTTCGGCGAAATCGCTGGTGACGTAGACTGTCATGGGTGCGTCGAATTCACGCATCACGGGCAACGCGAAATCGCGGTTGTCGCGATAACCGTCGTCAAAGGTGAAGCAGGCGAAGCGCCGCGCGAAATTGCCTTGGGAGAGCCGCTCATGCGCCTCGTCCATGGTAACCAGGTCGACGTTGAGGGACCGCAGATGCGCGAGCACCGCGCGCAGGAATTCCGGTTCGACCTCGAGATGATAATTGGGCTGGAATTCCACGTCGCGGCGCGGGCGCACATGGTGCAGCATGAAAATTGCGCCGATACCTGCGAAGATTGGTCGCAGCAGATAGTGCGCACCCGAGAAGTAGAGCGCCTCCAGTCCGGCGCGGATAACGGTGTTGCGGAGCGTTTTCATCAGGACTTGCCGCCTGTTTCATTACGTTTCGAACTTAGCGGCAGACCGTTGAATAAACGGTTAGCTGGGCAAATATCCGCACCCCGACGCTTCTGTGTTATTTCGGGTTTGACAGCCCCGCAAGGGTTTGTTTTCTCTCTGTTCCCGGCGCCGCCGATTTGAAGTCCCTACACGGGCTCCGCGAATTCGATTAGGGACTTCAAATCGATAAGCGGCACCGGAATTTGTTGTTTTGCTAGTGCCCCTCTTGTTGCCGAAGTTCGTATCAAGGGTGCCGCGACAGCGGACGAACTTCGGAAACGGGGGCACTAGCCCTTTAGGAACTCGAATGCACGGACTTTTCAGGTGGAGTGGCAAATGGTGGCCGGGTGTGATTCCGTTCGTCATCCTTTGGGCTCTCGCCGCCTGGACCAGCACCGCACCGCTGGAAGCAGACCTGGCGCAACGTTCTACCACGGCGCTCAAGGATACCGTCCTCGACAAAAGGCGAATAGCGGTTGCGGGCCGCGACGTGACGTTTGCGGCCGAAGCATTCTCGGAAGAGGGCCGGCTGAGCGCGGTTGCGTCGGTGGATGCGGTGCCGGGCGTGCGGCTGGTCAACGACGAAACCCGCCTCGTTCCCGAAGCCAAGCCGTTCGTGTGGTCGGCTGAACGCGACGTCGTCCGGGTGACGCTGGGCGGCAGTTCGCCGCTGCCTTCGAGTAAGAGCAAGCTCATGGAAGCCGCGCGCGCGATGCTCGGTGGCGTCGAAGTCTCCGACCGGATGAATCTGGCGCGCGGAGCGCCGCAGCGCTTCGACAATGCCGCGCTGCTGTTGCTCGACCAGATCGCTAAACTGAAGGACGGAAAGATCACGCTGTCGGACAACAAGGTCACGCTGTCAGGGATGGCGCGTGAACTTGGCGGCCGGGAAGCCATCGCCGCCGCGCTGAAAAATCTCCCGGAGGGCTATTCGGTCGCGGCCAACGACGTCAAGGCGCCGCCCTACATCTTCCAGGCCTACAAGGATCCGGTCGCGGTGACGCTGACGCTGACCGGCTATGTGCCGGACAACAACGCCCATGCGGCACTGGTGGCGGCGGCGGGCCGCAAATTCTTCAGCGAGAAAGTCGTCGACAACCTGAAGGCGAGTATCGGCGCGCCATCAGGATTTGCCGCCGCCGTCGTGCCGGCGCTCGGCGCGCTGTCGCGGCTGTCGACCGGGACGCTCGTGGTCAGCGACCGCGAGGTGAAACTGTCGGGCGATGCGCTTTACGAGGCGGCCGCGACCCAGATCCGAGCCGGACTTGGCAAGGAGTTTCCGCAGGGCTGGCAATTCAAGCCTGAAATCTCGGTCAAACCGACTGCGGCGCCGGTCGACCCCACGGTCTGCCAGCAGCTGTTTACCGACCTGCTCGGCAAGGCCAGGATCCGGTTCGAATCGGGGAAGGCCGACATCGTGGCGGATTCCGCCGGGCTGCTCGACCGGCTGATCGAGACCGCATTGCGCTGCCCGAACGCCAATATCGAGGTCGTCGGACATACCGATTCCGACGGCGAGGAACCCGCCAATCAGGCGCTCTCGGAGAAGCGCGCCCAGGCGGTCACCGATTACCTGGTCAAGGCCGGACTGCCCGCGAACCGTTTCACGTCGGTCGGCTATGGCAGCACACAGCCGATCGCCGGCAATGATACCGACCAGGGCAAGGCGCAGAACCGCCGCATCGATTTCGTGGTGAGGTAAGGATGGCCTATCTGACGACGTTCTTCTGGGGCTGGCTGTTGGGCTCGCTGCTGCTTGGGCTGGCGATGGGTTGGATTTCCATCGTTCAGCACGGCGAGGGCGTATCGAAGAACTGGAAGCGGTGGCTGGCGGCGTTGGCGGTCGTGCTGGTCGCGGCCGCGCTTTCGCGCGTGGTTCCCGGCCGGTTTGGCTATTGGCTCGACCTCGGCCTGATCATGTTTGCGCTCTATCTTTGCGGCTGCGCGGTGGGGTCGTGGCTGCGGGACTGGGTGGTCTCCCGCAATGCGCCCGCGGCTTGAAACGCCCCGGCATGACCCCTTCCAGCCCAAGGGATTGGTCAAGGGATTGCCCAAGGGACCCGGCCGGAGCCCGATTTGGGCGCGCAGAATGCAGCAAAACTGTGCATCCACTGTCATCAATTCCGCCTAATAGATTGAAGAACCGCGTTTTATTGTCGTTAGACGAATTCCACTCCGGCCCAAAACGCGCTACTGGAGTCCCCAGGGAGCAGCGGAGTGTCGGCGGAATTCGCACCGTTGCCGTCGTCGCGGGATCGCAATTCGAGGTCTAGATGCTGGAAGCAATACGCAGGGCGATTTCGTTTCTGCGCCAGAAGCAGGTCCTGCATAAGCTCGGGGTTGTGATCAGTATCGCGGTCATCGGAACCGCGTGCTACGTGCTCTATCACATGCTGCGGGGCATCGACTCCAACGAGGTGATCGAGGCCATCAAGAGCACGGAACCACGCCAGATCGTGCTGGCGGCGCTGTTCGTGGGCGCGGGTTACTTCACGCTGACCTTCTACGATCTGTTTGCGGTGCGGGCGATCGGCCACACCCACATCCCCTACCGCGTCACCGCCCTGGCCGCCTTCACCTCCTATTCGATCGGCCACAATGTCGGCGCCAGCGTCTTCACCGGCGGCGCGGTGCGCTACCGGATTTATTCGGCCTGGGGTCTGAACGCGATCGACGTCGCCAAGATCTGCTTCTTGGCCGGGCTCACCTTCTGGCTCGGCAACGCCGCCGTGCTCGGGCTGGGCATCGCCTATCATCCGGAAGCCGCAGCTTCGATCGATCAGTTGCCGGCCTGGCTCAACCGTGCCCTGGCGTTTGCGATTATCGCCGGCCTCGTCGGCTATGTGGTCTGGGTCTGGAGCCAGCCCCGCGGGGTCGGCCGTGGACCCTGGAGCGTGACGCTGCCGGGCGGGCCGCTGACGCTGCTGCAGATCGGCATCGGCATCGTCGACCTCGGGTTCTGCGCGCTGGCGATGTATATGCTGGTGCCGGGCGAGTCCAATGTCGACTTTATCTTCGTCGCGGTCATCTTCGTCTCGGCGACGCTGCTGGGTTTCGCCAGCCATTCCCCTGGCGGGCTCGGCGTCTTCGATGCCGCCATGCTGGTCGGCCTCTCGCAGATGGACCGGGAGGATTTGCTGGCCGGGATGCTGCTGTTCCGGGTCCTCTATTATATTGCGCCTTTTGTCATATCTGTAATCTTGCTGACGCTTCGGGAGGTTATCCTGGGTGCGCGGTCGAAGCGCCTGCGCCAGTTGGCGCCTGGCCCCGACGCCGAGCCGAGACGTGAGGCCGTCTATGTGCGCGAGCGTGGAGACACCGGCGCCTGAAAGCGCGTAAAAGATGCAAAAGACAGAGGGAACAAAGCCAACAATGGCGATAGACGATTCCTCCTCTTCCTCCTCCTATTTTGCCCCATGGTCCGACCGGTTACGGCATTCGGCCATTATCCTGCTGGTCGCGGGCCTCGCTTTGTCGGTATTCGTTGCGACCGGCGAACTCGGGGTGGCGCGCGCAATTGCCGCCTTTATCTGCATTGCCGCCGCAGCCCTGGTGCCATGGCGGCTGCATGATACGGCCACCTCGCGCGAAGACGTTCGCGGCGTCAATCCGGTCGAAGCCGCCGCCGTCAGCGCCGTCGTGGCCGGCATGCCGGATCCGGCCGTGCTGCTCGACCGCGCCGGCCGCGTGATCCATCTCAATGCTGCGGCAGCCCAGCTTGCCCCCGCTTTGCGCAAGAACGAGCTTGCCCAGTTCGCGCTTCGCTCGCCCGAAATCATCACCGCCCTGCGCGAGGCGATCGCGACCAGCGAGCCGCGCCGCGCGACCTATCTCGACCATGTGCCGGTCGACCGCTGGATGGAGTTGATCATCACGCCGGTGCCGGTGCCGACGCTGTTCGGCGGCGCCGACAAGTGCATGCTGATGACGTTCCACGATCAGACGCCGCTGCGCCGGGTCGAGGAGATGCGCGCCGATTTCGTCGCCAATGCCAGCCACGAACTGCGTACGCCGCTCGCCGCCCTGTCCGGCTTCATCGATACGCTGCAAGGGCCGGCCAAGGATGACGTCAAGGCGCGCGAGCGCTTTCTCGGGATCATGCACGCGCAGGCGACGCGCATGGCGCGGCTGATCGACGATCTCTTGTCGCTGTCGCGGGTCGAATTGTCGGCGCATGTTCGGCCCGATACCTCGGTCGACATCGTGCCCATCATCCGCCAGGTCGCCGACGGGCTGGAGCCGCTGGCGCATGAACGCCAGGTCGCCATCGAGATCGATCTGCCTGAGCTGCCGGTGACGATCGCGGGCGATCGCGAGGAGCTGCTGCGGCTGTTCGAAAATTTGATCGAGAACGCGCTCAAATATGGCGCGTCCGGCGGCAAGGTCATCGTCTCGCTGGTGCATGCGAATTCCGCCGACGGCGCGCCTGAGGTCCGCGTCCTGGTGCGCGATTTCGGGCCCGGAATTGCCCCGGAGCATCTGCCGCGGCTGACCGAGCGGTTCTACCGGGTCGATGTCGGCGACAGCCGGGCGCAGGGTGGAACCGGGCTCGGTTTATCCTTGGTGAAACATATTGTTAACCGCCATCGCGGCCGGCTTTTGATCGAAAGCGTGCCCAAAAACGGGGCCACTTTTACCGCCTGCTTTCCCCAGGCGAAACCCCCGGCAGGGACTTAAACTCTAGCGATTCCAATCGCTTGAGTCTGTCATCCAACTGTCATCGAACCTTCGTAAAAGCTCTATTGACCGCACCTAAACGGATGCGGCGTGAGCGCGATCGGGCGTTAACAGGCGCTTCGCTCACCAGATGGAGACCAGCCATGAATTTCATCAAGACAATCGTCGCGGCAGGCCTCGTCGCCGCCTCGACCTCGGCGTTGTCAGCCGATATCACCGGCGCGGGCGCCACCTTCCCGTTCCCGGTCTATTCCAAGTGGGCCGATGCCTACAAAAAGGAGACCGGCAACGGTCTGAACTACCAGTCGATCGGCTCCGGCGCCGGCATCAAGCAGATCCTGGCCAAGACCGTGACCTTCGGCGCCACCGATGCGCCGCTGAAGGCTGAGGCCCTCGAAAAGGATGGCCTCGTGCAGTGGCCGATGGTGATGGGCGCGATCGTCCCCGTCGTGAACCTCGAAGGCATCAAGTCGGGCGAACTCGTGCTCTCGGGCGAAGTGCTCGGCGACATCTATCTCGGCAAGATCAAGAAGTGGGACGATCCCGCGATTGCCAAGCTCAATCCGAAGCTGAAGCTGCCGACCGACGCCATCACCGTGGTCCGCCGCTCCGACGGTTCGGGCACCACCTTCAACTTCACCGACTATCTGTCGAAGTCGAACGCCGAGTGGAAGGCCAAGGTCGGTCTCGGCACCGCGGTCGAATGGCCGACGGGCGTTGGCGCCAAGGGCAATGAAGGCGTTGCCGGCAACATCGGCCAGACCAAGAACGCGATCGGCTACGTCGAGTACGCCTACGCCAAGCAGAACAAGCTGACCTATGCCGCGATGGTCAACAAGGCAGGCAAGACCGTGCAGCCGACGGTAGCCTCGTTCCAGGCTGCTGCGGCCAACGCCGACTGGGCGAAGGCGCCCGGCTACTACGTCATCCTCACCGACCAGCCCGGCGAAACCTCGTGGCCGATCACCGCCGCGACCTTCATCCTGATGCACAAGTCCGCGACCGATAAGGCCGCGTCCCAGGAAGCCATCAAGTTCTTCAAATGGTCGTTCGAGAAGGGCGGCAAGATGGCTGAGGAGCTCGACTACATCCCGATGCCGGACTCCGTGGTTAAGCTGATCGAAAAGACCTGGACCGCCGAGATCAAGAGCTGAACTTAAGAACAAGAGCCGGGCGGCGTTCCGGCCCGGCGACAATGGGAGCGTGCTCCCACTTTGCCCAACCCGGGTCTTTCCGGGTTGGGTCTTTCCCTCCGGGCAGGAGGGCGAATACGGGCGGGTCTGGTTTGCCGAGTGACTTGGTCGACAAGGTCTTGGTCGACAGGGTCTTGGCCGACAGGGGTCTTGGTTCAAGAGTCCGGTGCAAAACCGGCGCCGGGTCCGGGGCAGTTGGGCTATACAGTACAGGGGATTGGCGTGGCAGACATGGCCGTTCAGAGCGACGTGATGGAAGCTGCAGGACCTTACGATCGCGCCAGGGCCCTCAGCGCCTTCAAGCTTGGTGACGTTACCTTCTATTGGCTCACGCGCGCCTGTGCGATCTCGGTGCTGCTCATTCTCGGCGGCATCATCTTATCGCTGATCGTGGGCGCCTGGCCTGCGATCAGGGAATACGGCTTCTCGTTCCTGTTCACCTCGCGCTGGGCGCCATCAGCCGATCCGCCGGTGCTGGGCGCGCTCGGGCCGATCTACGGCACGCTGATCACCTCCGTGATCGCGATGATGATCGCCATTCCGGTCGGTATCGGCATTGCGGTGTTCCTGACCGAGATCTGTCCGATCTGGCTGCGCCGTCCGATCGGGCTCGCGGTCGAACTGCTCGCCGGCATTCCCTCGATCATCTACGGCATGTGGGGCTTCTTCGTGCTGGGCCCGTTTTTGGCCAACTCGTTCCAGCCGTTCATGATCAGCATCTTCGACGGCGTCCCGGTTCTCGGCACCATCTTCGCAGGTCCCCCGTCTTATCTCAGCCTGTTCAACGCCGCGCTGATCCTTGCGATCATGGTGCTGCCCTTCATCACCTCGATCTCGGTCGACGTCTTCAAGACGGTGCCGCCGGTGCTGAAGGAAGCCGCCTACGGCGTCGGCTGCACCACCTGGGAAGTCGTCCGCAACGTGGTGATCCCCTACACAAGGGTCGGCGTGATCGGCGGCGTGATGCTGGCGCTCGGCCGCGCGCTCGGCGAAACCATGGCGGTCACCTTCATCATCGGCAACTCGTTCAAGATCTCATCTTCGATCTTCGCGCCGGGCACCACGATCTCGGCGGCGATCGCCAGCGAATTCGCCGAGAGCGACGGCCTGCACCAGTCCGGCCTGATCCTGCTCGGCCTGCTGTTGTTCGTGCTGACGTTCTTCGTCCTGTCGGCCGCCCGGCTGATGCTGATGCGGCTGGAAAAGAAGGCGGGGAACTGAGCCATGAACCCGATTTACGCCTCCCGCCGCCGCAATGACATCATCATCCGGGGCCTCTGCGTCGGCGCCGCCTTGTTCGGCGTGACATGGCTAGCGCTGATCCTGTTCACGCTGTTCTATAACGGCCTGGCCGGCCTCAACCTGGCCGTCTTCACCCAGGACACGCCGCCGCCCGGCTCGACCGATGGCGGTCTGCGCAACGCGATCATCGGTTCGATCATCATGACTGCGATCGGGGTCGGCATCGGCGCGCCGCTCGGCATGCTGGCCGGAACCTATCTGGCCGAATACGGCAAGCATGACCGGCTCACCTCGGTGATCCGCTTCATCAACGACATCCTGCTCAGCGCGCCCTCGATCATCATCGGCCTGTTCGTCTACGGCGCCATCGTGGTGCCGATGGGCGGCTTCTCGGCCTTTGCCGGCTGTCTGGCGCTGGCCGTGATCGTGATCCCCGTGGTGGTCCGCACCACCGAGGACATGCTCGGCCTGGTGCCCAATCCGCTGCGTGAAGCGGCGTCCGCGCTCGGCCTGCCGCGCTCGCTGGTGATCAAGCGGATCGCCTATCGCGCCGCGCGAAGTGGTCTCATCACCGGCGTGCTGCTCGCCACCGCCCGCGTCGCCGGCGAAACCGCGCCGCTGCTGTTCACCGCGCTGTCGAACCAGTTCTTCAGCCTCGATCTCACCAAGACGATGGCGAACCTGCCGGTCACCATCAACAACTTCGTGCAGAGCCCCTACGAATACTGGAAGCAGCTCGCCTGGAGCGGGGCGCTGCTCATCACCCTGACCGTACTCGCCCTGAATATTGGCGCGCGCATCCTTGGCGCCGAGAGGACCGCAAAATGACCGAAGTTTCTGTATCCATGAGTGCCGTCAACGCGGGCGTTCCCCACGTGGCGCTGCCCGACGCGCCGCCGAAAGTGACCGCGCGGGGCCTGAACTTCTACTATGGCGAGCACCACGCGCTGAAGAACATCAACCTCACGCTCGGCACCCACCGCGTCACCGCCTTCATCGGGCCGTCCGGCTGCGGCAAGTCCACGCTGCTGCGGATCTTCAACCGGATGTACGACCTCTATCCGGGCCAGAAGGCGACCGGGCAATTGATGCTCGACCAGACCAACATCCTCGACCCCAAGCTCGATCTCAATCTGCTGCGCGCCCGGGTCGGCATGGTGTTCCAGAAGCCGACGCCGTTTCCGATGACGATCTACGAAAACATCGCCTTCGGCATCCGCCTTTATGAGAAGATCTCGAAATCCGAGATGGACGGCCGCGTCGAAAAGGCGTTGCGTGGCGGTGCGCTGTGGAACGAGGTCAAGGACAAGCTGAATGCATCGGGCCTCAGCCTGTCCGGCGGCCAGCAGCAGCGGCTCTGTATCGCGCGCACGGTGGCGGTGCGCCCTGAAGTGATCCTGTTCGACGAGCCCTGCTCGGCGCTGGACCCGATTTCGACCGCCAAGGTCGAGGAATTGATCACAGAATTGGCGGAGGACTACACCATCGCCATCGTGACCCATAACATGCAGCAGGCGGCGCGCGTCTCGGACAAGACCGCCTTCATGTATCTCGGTGAACTGGTCGAATTCGACGACACCAACAAGATTTTCACCTCGCCGAGCGACCGACGCACCCAGGATTACATTACCGGCCGGTTCGGCTAAGCGCACATCGCGAGGAGAAGACAATGGCTTCAGAGCATACCGCGAAGGCGTTCGACAGCGATCTTCAGGAATTGACCCGCCTGGTCGCCGAAATGGGCGGCCTTGCCGAACGCATGATCACCGAATCCGTCGATGCCTTGATCCGGCGCGACGTTGCGCTGGGAAAACGCGTCGTCGCCTCCGACGCCGAGATCGACCGCCTGCAGCACCTGATCGAGGAACGCGCGGTGCTGACGATTGCCCGCCGCCAGCCGATGGCCATCGACCTGCGCGAGATCGTCGGCGCCATGCGGGTGGCCACCGATCTGGAACGGATCGGCGACCTCGCCAAGAACATGGGCAAGCGCGTCGCGGCGCTGGAGAACGATTTCCAGCCGCTGAAACTGATCCGCGGTCTCGAACACATGACCGATCTGGTGCAGTCGCAGGTCAAGTCCGTGCTTGACGCCTACGCGTCGCACGACCTGCCGGCGGCGATGGCGGTCTGGAAGGGCGACGAGGAAGTCGACGCCATCTGCACCTCGCTGTTCCGCGAACTCCTGACCTACATGATGGAAGATCCGCGCAACATCTCGTTCTGTATCCATCTGATGTTCTGCGCCAAGAACATCGAGCGGATCGGCGACCATGCCACCAACATCGCCGAGACCGTGTTCTACATGATCGAAGGCCAGCAGATCCTCGACAAGCGCCCGAAGGGCGACATGACGAATTTTGCCACGACTGTGCCGGGAAACTAGTTACTGAACTGACAGCGGAACGAGAGACGTTTTTCGCGTATCGACAGCGCGTCAAAACACAAGAGGCTTACATAGATGAACGCACGCATTCTGGTGGTTGAAGACGAGGAAGCGCTCACCACGCTTCTGCGCTACAACCTCGATGCCGAAGGCTATGAGGTCGAAACCGTCGCCCGCGGTGACGACGCCGATACACGGTTGAAGGAGCGGGTGCCCGACCTGATCGTGCTGGACTGGATGCTGCCGGGCCTGTCCGGCATCGAACTGTGCCGCCGCTTAAGGGCGCGGCCGGAGACCAAGGCGCTGCCGATCATCATGCTGACCGCGCGCGGCGAGGAAAGCGAACGGGTGCGGGGGCTGGCGACCGGCGCCGACGACTACATCGTAAAACCCTTTTCGGTGCCGGAGCTGCTGGCGCGGGTGAAGGGCCTGTTGCGGCGGGCGAGCCCGGAGCGGCTGGCCACCGTGCTGACCTATGGCGATATCGAACTCGACCGCGAGAAGCGCCGCGTCGCGCGCTCGGGCCGTCCGATCGATCTCGGCCCCACCGAATATCGCCTGCTGGAGTTTTTCCTGGAACATCCCGGCCGCGTATTCAGCCGCGAGCAACTGCTCGACAGCGTCTGGGGCCGCGACATCTACATCGACGAGCGTACCGTCGACGTCCATATCGGCCGCCTGCGCAAACTGCTCAACCCCGGCCGCGAACAGGACCCGATCCGCACCGTGCGCGGCGCCGGCTACGCGCTGGATGATCGGTTCGCGAAGGTGGAGTAGCCAATACTCCATCGTCGTCCCGGCGAAGGCCGGGACCCATAACCACAAGTATCGATTTTTGAAGCGAGCTGGAGCTCCAGCCAAGCCTAACCACGATCGCCTGTGGTTATGGGTCCCTGCGTTCGCAGGGACGACAGCGGATATTTTCCGCGTAGCTGATGCGCAGCCCTTACCTGGTCGGCTTCGGCGCCGGGCGGCGGCGATCGGAGGCCGGCTGATAGGCGATGCGCGAGTGATGCGCGCAATAGGGCAGGCTGCTGAGCGCCTTGCCGCCGCAGAAAAAGAATTCCGAGCTGGAGGGGTCGCCGATCGGCCAGTGGCAGGTGGCCTCGTTCAATTCGAGCAGCGTCAGCCGCTGGCTCATCGGCACCACATTGTCGTAGGCGACCGGATCCGGCTCCATCTCCACCTCGAAGGCGTGGGCCAGCGCGGTGTTGCCGCGCGACACCGGGCGCGCCACCCGCATCATCTGCTGGGCGGGGCGCGCCTTGCGCTGACGCGGCGCGGCCGAGGAGGGGCTCTTGGCACGGCCGGAGAGACCCAGCCGGTGCACTTTGCCGATCACTGCATTTCGCGTCACATTTCCGAGTTCCGCGGCGATCTGGCTGGCGGAAAGTCCGCCCTCCCAGAGCTTTTTAAGCTGCTCGACGCGCTCGTCGGACCAGGTCAATACCGTCATCGCATTCTTCCCTTCGCACAGAGCCGGCCAAACCGGGGGCAGCGCTGGCGATGCCAATTCTCAAAAATCCCAGCGGGCAGAATCCCTTAGCCCTCGCCGGGCGCAAAAAAGCCGCCCGAACGTTTACGCCTTACAAAATGGACTCTAGGGGTCAGTACTTCCGCACGAGATGTCGTACCCGACAGCCCAGACGCTACAATATGGCGGGACTCTGGCGCAAGAGTACGCGTCCGTGCGTCCACATGTTCCGGTATTTATGCATTGTAATTGGAGTTTTCCACGGCACCGGAATGCTACGGATTGCTTTATCTTGCACCGCAGGGAAGCGGTTCGAGCATGATCCGGAAAAGTGGACGCCGGTTTTCCCTCGGGACAAGCGCAAGGCGCTTGCCCGGAGATCATGCTCAAAACAAGCGGATTTCGGCGTGTTGACACGGTCCAAAGCCAGCATAGAATGCCTGTCACGTGCCGCCCCGAAAAGGCGGCACGTTTTGTTTTCGCAAGACCGGCTGTGCCGCGTTCGCGCCAATGCACGCTATGTGGCCGGTCTCTAACCGTCAGTGATAGCCATGACCAACAGCGCCCCGTCGCATCTGCTTCCCGTATTCGCGAGAGTCGATCTCGGTTTCGAACGCGGCGAAGGCGCGTGGCTGATCTCGACGTCAGGCGAGCGCTATCTCGACTTCACCTCGGGTGTGGCAGTGAATGCGCTCGGCCACTGCCATCCGCATCTGGTCGCAGCCTTGCAGGAGCAGGCCACCAAGCTCTGGCACATGTCGAACCTGTTCAGGAGTCCGGACGGCGACAAGCTTGCAGCAAGGCTGTGCGAGCAGAGCTTTGCCGATCTGGTGTTCTTCTGTAATTCCGGCGCGGAAGCGATGGAATGCGCGATCAAGGTCGCGCGCCGCTATCACGCCGCCAAGGGACATCCCGAGCGCTACCGCATCGTCACCTTCGAGGGCGCGTTCCACGGCCGCACGCTGGGCACGCTGGCGGCGACCGGCTCGGCCAAATATCTGGAAGGTTTCGGTCCGCCGCTGGACGGCTTCGACCAGGTCGCGCATGGCGATCTCGAAGCGGTGAAGAAGGTGATCGGGCCGCAGACCGCCGCCATCCTGATCGAGCCGGTGCAGGGCGAGGGCGGTGTCCGCAGCGCGCCGCATGCGTTCTACAAGGCGCTCCGCCAATTGTGCGACGACAAGGGCCTGCTGCTGATTTTCGACGAGGTGCAGACCGGCATGGGCCGCACCGGCGATCTGTTTGCCTATAAGCGCCTCGGCGTCACCCCCGACATCATGTCGCTGGCAAAAGCGCTCGGCGGCGGCTTTCCGATCGGCGCCTGTCTCGCCACGGCAGAGGCGGCGTCCGGCATGACGCCGGGCTCGCACGGCTCGACCTTCGGCGGCAACCCGCTGGCGATCGCCTCCGCCAACGCGGTGCTCGACGTGATGCTCAAACCCGGCTTCTTCGACCACGTGCAGAAAGTGTCGCTGCTCTTGAAACAGAAGCTCGCTTCCGTGGTCGATCGCTATCCTTCCGTGCTGGCGGAAGTGCGCGGCGAAGGGCTGCTGATCGGCGTCAAGGCCGTGGTGCCCTCGGGCGATCTCGTCGCCGCGCTGCGGGACCAGAAGCTGCTGACGGTCGGCGCCGGCGACAATGTCGTGCGCTTCCTCGCGCCCCTGATCGTTTCCGAATCCGAGATCGAGCAATCCGTCCAAAGCCTCGAACGCGCCTGCATCGCGCTGTCAGGCGACAAGAAGAAGGCGGCGGGGTGATGAGCAAGTCCCTACGTCACTTTCTCGATATCAGCGAGCTGCCGCCGAAGGAATTGCGCAACATGCTGGACCTGAGCGTCGCCATGAAGGCGAAGCTGAAGGCGCATGAGACGCCCAGAAAGCCGCTCGAGGGCAAGACCCTGGCGATGATCTTCGAACGGCCGTCGACCCGCACCCGGGTCTCGTTCGACGTCGGCATGCGCCAGCTCGGCGGCGAGGCCATCATGCTGACCGGCGCGGAAATGCAACTCGGCCGCGGCGAGACCATCGCCGATACCGCGCGCGTGCTGTCGCGTTACGTCGATGCGATCATGATCCGCATCCTCAATCACGATGCGTTGCTGGAGCTTGCCGCCAACGCCACCGTGCCCGTCATCAACGGGCTCACCCGGCGCTCGCATCCCTGCCAGGTGATGGCGGACCTGATGACGTTCGAGGAGCATCGCGGCTCGATCGAGGGCCGCACCGTGGCCTGGACCGGCGATGACAACAACGTGCTGGCGTCATGGGCGCATGCGGCGGAACGCCTGAAGTTCAAACTGAACGTGGCCACCCCGCCGCAGCTCGCGCCGAACAAGGCGATGAAGGACTGGATCAAGGCGACGCAGGCGCCGATCGTGCTCGGCAACGACCCGGAAGCCGCCGTCGCCGGCGCCGACTGCGTCGTGACCGACACCTGGGTGTCGATGGGCGACAAGGACGGCGAGCATCGCCACAACGTGCTCAAGCCCTACCAGGTCAACGCCCAGCTGATGTCGCTGGCCAAGCGTGATGCGCTGTTCATGCACTGCCTGCCGGCTCATCGCGGTGAGGAGGTCACCGACGAGGTGATCGACGGCCCGCAATCGGTGGTGTTCGACGAAGCCGAAAACCGCCTGCATGCGCAAAAGGGCATTCTGGCCTGGTGTTTTAACGAAGTGGCGTAGCGGCCCCAACGTAACTGTCGTCCCGGCCTAGTGCGCAGTTGCGCACGGGGGCCGGGACCCATACGCCGCGGCTCTAACGATTGAAGGCAGTGGTTGACGCCTTGCCTTACTCAGAACTCCCTGTGGCTATGGGTCCCGGCCTTCGCCGGGACGACGTAATACCCCCTTTCGATTCACCCTCTTCGACCCCAGATAAAGCGCCATGACTCAATCCCCCGACATCAAAATCACGCCCTCAGCGCCGATCCGCGCGCCATCGGCGGTTCCCATCGACGATGCAGCGCTGCCGTTCGAAGTCAACGCGCTCGACCTGCGCGGACGGCTGACCCGGCTCGGCCCCGCGCTCGACGACATCCTGACCAAGCACGATTACCCGGCTCCGGTCTGCAAGCTGCTCGGCGAGGCCATCGTGCTGGCGACGCTGCTCGGCTCGTCCCTGAAGTTCGACGGCCGCTTCATCCTGCAGACCCAGACCGACGGCCCGGTGTCGTTCCTGATCGTGGATTTCCAGCTGCCGGATCGGCTGCGCGCCTATGCGCGCTTCGATGCGACGCGGCTGAAGGACGGGCAGGACTCCGGCGCGCTGCTGGGTAACGGTCATCTGGCGATGACCATCGACCAGGGCGCGGACATGAGCCGCTATCAAGGCCTGGTGGCGCTGGAAGGCGGCAATCTCGAAGACGCCGCGCATGAATATTTCCTGCGCTCCGAGCAGATCCCGACGCGCGTGCGGCTTGCGGTCGGCGAGGAATGGCGCGGCAGCGGCGACGGTCCGAAACACCGCTGGCGCGCCGGCGGCATGCTGCTGCAATTCCTGCCGCAGGCGCCGGAGCGGGCGCGGCAGGCCGACCTCGATCCCGGCGATGCGCCAGAAGGCGCCGTGACGCATGCGGTGGCCGAAGACGACGCCTGGGTCGAAGGCCAGTCGCTGATCTCGACCGTCGAGGATGTCGAACTGCTCGATCCGGATTTGTCGGGCGAGCGCCTATTGTATCGCCTGTTCCACGAACGCGGCGTGCGCGTGTTCACGCCGTTGCCGCTGCGCGCGCAATGCTCCTGCTCGCGCGACGCGGTGTCATCGATGCTGAAAAGCTTCCAGCCGCAGGACCGTGCGGAAATGGTCAAGGACGGCAAGGTGGTGGTGACCTGCGAGTTCTGCTCGTCGGTCTATGAGTTCACGCCGGATGAAGCGGGTGTGGAATAGGGATGCGATTCTGCCTACCACCGTCATTGCGAGGAGCGTAGCGACGAAGCAATCCATTCCTCTGCTTGCGGCGCTACGGATTGCTTCGCTGCGCTCGCAATGGCGGATGCGCGGCAATCAGTGCGACAAAACAACCCGTCGGGCAAATCAGTTCTGATTGTCAGAATTCGTGTCAAGCCCCGAAATAAAAAATATTTCTGTTTACCAGAAGTAAAATCAGAGATATGTGTTTGGCCATCCCGTCCTACTCAGAAGGGCGTCGGCCGTCGTCACGGACGTTGGACGGGTTGCGGTGGACGCTGGTTTACGCCTCGACGACGGCGTGGATAAGCGTACGGCAAAACCGTGTGGTCCTGGCGCCCGTTGCTGGCGTCAAGCCGT